>CP002278.1:621671-932506 GCA_000166095.1 Methanothermus fervidus DSM 2088
AACTTAGGTATTATAAATGGTCCAATTTGTCTAATTTTGGATTTTATGGCATTTAATTTTTTTAACATTGAAAAAACATTTCCAAATATCATTATATCTTTTATTGGATATTTTATTTCACCATTTTCAATTAAAAACGCATTATTAGCTTTGACAGAAAAATCTCCTGATATTGGATTTGCAGTATGAGCTCCTAATACATCATATACCAATATTGCTCTTTTGATCTCTGACATTTTTATTTTTTCTTCAAAATCAAAAATTAAATTTGTAGGTGAAACTTTAGGTGTTTCTGAAAATGAAGATCTTAATCCGTTCCCAGTACTTTTTTTGTTTTCTTTTTTTGCAGTGTAAAGATCATACATAAATCCTTTTAAGATTCCTTTTTTAATCAATGTTGTATTTTGGGATGGGACACCCTCATCATCAAAAGATGATGAATTAATACCTTTATCAACGATGCCATTATCATATACAGTAAGATTTGACGTTGCAACTTTTTGATTAATTTTATTTGCAAATATAGATCTTCCTCTTTGCACATTATCTGAATTTAAAGCATTTACTAATGGATCTAAAAGAGAAGATGCAGCATGATAATCGAAAACAACGTCTATATTACAAGTTTCAAAACTTTTAGGTTTTAAAGACTCAATTGCAATGTTACAAGCTCTTTCAGCAATTTTTGGATCTAAATCCATCATCCTTGATGAATCAGACTCATGTGCACTACTTTTATTTTCATTTCCAGTATTAACAGATAGATATGCTGAAAAGGTCGTGGATTTTTCATAACATTCAACATCATTTGAATTCACGATCGTCACTTCATTAAGAGATGCTGAAAATCCTCCTGTCACCAAATTACAATTTTTTTCTTTACATATTTCTATCATTTCTTTTACAAACTCATATTTAATTTCATCTTCAAAAAATTTTGGATCATATATGTTTTCAGGCTTTTTATATTTAGATGGTTTTGCAAAATTAAAATTTTTATCTTTTACATTGGAGTTAGCATTTTTCACACAATTTTCTATCATTTTATCTATCTTTTTAATATCTGAGGTATATGAAAATCCTAATTTGTTATTTTTGATTATTCTTAATCCAATGCCAAAGCTAGAACCTTCCCAAGATAAATCAATCTTGTTGTCTCTAATTTGTATTTCCTGGCTTTTTCCTTTTTCTAAAAAAACTTCTGCATCATCTGCATAAATCATGGCCTTTTTTAAAATTTCATCTGCTAATTCTATCATCATGACACCCTATAATTTTTAATAACAATAAAACTATAATAAAATATAAAATCTTCTAAATTTTTGGAGGAATGTTATGAAATATTGCGCTGAACAAAGACTTGCTAAAAAAAGCCTAAATATTAATCCAATACAAAGAGGAGGAATATTAACACCAGAAGCTAAAGTTGCATTACATGAGTTTGAGGATGGGTATAGTGTATGTGACTATTGTGAAGGAAGATTAGATAAGATAAATAAACCACCTATCCATGAGTTTCTAGAAGAATTTTCAAAGTTTATTAATGTTGATATTGTTAGGCCCACTCATGGCGCTAGAGAAGGTAAATTCATAGTTATACATTCTCTTTGTGAAGAAGGGGATAAAATAGTTGTAGATGGAAATGCTCACTATACAACATATGTGGCTGCCGAAAGAAATAAAACAGATACTATTGTTGTTCCACATAGTGGATATCCTAATTATGAAATAAAGGTTGAGAAATGGAAAGAAACATTAGACAACGTACTAGACAAATATGACAATGTTAAACTTGCAATTTTAACACATGTGGATGGAAATTATGGAAACCTTACAGATGCTAAAAAAATTGGAAAGATTTGTAGGAGGAAAGGAATACCTCTTTTACTTAATTGCGCATATACGATGGGAAGAATGCCAATAAATGCAAAAAAATTAAAAGCAGATTTTGTTGTGGGAAGTGGTCATAAAAGTATGGCAGCCTCAGGACCCATTGGAATACTTGGATTGAGTGAAGAATGGGAAGATGAAATACTTCGCAAATCAAAAAAATATCCAAATAAAGAAATTGAACTTCTTGGTTGTACAAGCCGCGGTGCGCCTATAGTAACTTTAATGGCATCATTTCCACATGTAAAAGAAAGAGTGAAAAACTGGGACCAAGAAGTTAAAAAAACACGTTATTTTGTTAAAGAAATGGAAAAAATAGAAGGAATAAAACAACTTGGTATAAAACCAAAGATGCATGATTTAGTAAATTTTGAGACACCTATATTTGAAAAAATAAGTAAAAAACATCCAAAAAAAGGTTATTTCCTCTATCACGAATTAAAAAAGAGAAATATTACTGGTGTAAAGCCAGGATATACAAAAACACTTAAATGTAGTGTATATAGGATGGATAAAGAACAAATAGATTATATAATTAATTCATTTAGAGAAATAGTTGACGCCGGGATTGGGATTTGAACCCAAGATGAGCATTGCTCAACAGGATTTCGAATCCTGCGCCTTACCTGGCTAGGCTATCCCGACACGCCGGGGCTGGGATTTGAACCCAGGAGGGGCGTATGCCCCACGGGATCTCAAGTCCCGCGCCTTACCTGGCTAGGCTACCCCGGCATCTATTAATTATCTACTAAATTTCTAATATTTAAGTATTAACCTTCTTAACCTTTTAATTCTATCTCTATATTTACGTTATCAGGCACGCTGACTTTCATTATTTGACGCATAGTTCTTTCATCTGCTTCAACAGTTATAAGTCTTTTATGTATTCTCATTTCCCACTTTTCCCAAGTAGCACTGCCTTCACCATCTGGTGATTTTCTTGTAGGCACTACTAATCTTTTTGTAGGTAATGGTATCGGCCCTGACATTTCAGCTCCAGTTCTCTCTGCTATTTTTTTGACTTGTTCACATACATATTCTAATTTTTTTGGGTCTGTCCCTGTTAATTTAATTCTTGCCTCTTGCATAAAAAAATCCTCCAAAAAAATTAATTAAGGGAAAGGGGATTATCTTGGAACTACGTCTATACACATTCCTGCTGCAACAGTTTGACCCATGTCTCTAATTGCAAACCTACCTAACTGAGGAATATCTTTAATCTTCTCAATTACCAGTGGTTTGGTTGGTTTAACTTTTACTACTGCAGCATCGCCAGTCTTTAAAAAGTCAGGATTTTCCTCTTGTACTTCACCTGTTGCTGGATTTATCTTTTGTTTTAATTCTGTTAAGGTACAGGCTACTTGTGCTGTGTGACAATGGAAAACTGGTGTGTATCCTACAGTTATTGCACCCGGATGCTGTAAGACAACTATTTGGGCTGTAAATTCTTTTGCAACAGTTGGTGGTGAATCTGTGTGCCCTGCTACATCTCCTCTTCTTATATCATCTTTTCCAACGCCTCTGACATTGAAACCTATGTTGTCTCCGGGTTCTGCTTTTTCCATTGCTTCATGATGCATTTCAATAGATTTTACTTCTCCACTAACACCTGGTGGTTCAAAAACAACTGTGTCACCAACTTTTAAAACACCTGTTTCTACTCTTCCAACAGGGACTGTTCCAACACCAGTAATTGAATAAACGTCTTGTACAGGTATTCGTAATGGTAAATCAATTGGCTTCTCTGGTGGCTTTAATGTATCTAATGATTCTAGAAATGTTGGTCCATCGTACCATCCCATATTTTCGCTTTTTTCAGTTATATTGTCTCCTTTAAATGCTGAAAGAGGTACAAATGGTATTTCATCTGGTTTGTAACCTACAATTTTAAGTAGGTCACTTACTTCTTTCTTCAATTCTTTAAATCTACCCTCATCGTAATCCACTAAATCCATTTTATTAATTGCAACTATTAATTGGTTTATACCTAAAGTCCTAGCTAAAAATACATGTTCTTTTGTTTGTGGCATCACTCCATCATCTGCAGCTACTACTAACACTGCTGCATCTGCTTGGGATGCACCTGTAATCATGTTTTTTACAAAGTCCCTGTGTCCAGGACAGTCAACTATTGTAAATTCATATTTATCTGTTTCAAATTTTGCGTGTGCTAAATCAATTGTTACTCCTCTTTCTCTTTCTTCTCTTAATTTGTCCATTACATATCTAAATTTATCTTCTCCTTCACCTAACTTTTGTTCTGAAATCACTCCAGTTTTAAGTAAAAGGTGGCCAACCAATGTAGATTTTCCATGATCTACATGTCCAATGAAAGCCAAATTAATGTGTTCCTTTTCTTTAGCCACAGTCTAACCTCCCTTAAACTTTGTTTTGTTTTTCTTGTTAATTCATGAAGTTTATATATCTTTTGGTTTATAAAAAATTATTGTAGGTAATGATCAGCATCAAATGGTTCTGGAGATAAACCTTTCCTAGTCCTTATTTCTTTAATGACTTTTTCTTGCAGTTCATCTGGTAATTTTTTAAATCCAGCATTTTCTGTTGACCATAGACATCGACCCTCTGTAGCTGACCTTATAGCTCCCGCAAATCCAAACATTTCAGCTACCGGCACTATAGCTTCTATTAACATTATGTCTCCTTCTTGGTTCATGTTAACTATTTGACCTCTCCTATTTTGAAGTTCGCGTGTTGCATTTCCCATATAATCATGAGGGACATTTATAAATACTTTTTGTATTGGTTCTAAAAGTATAGGATCTGCCATCATCATTGCAGCATAAATTGCTCTCCTCACAGCAGGCATTACTTGTGCAGGACCTCTATGTACAGGATCTTCATGGATCTTAGCATCTACAAGTTTAACTTTGATTCCCATTATCTTTTCATTAGCTAACGGTCCTTTATCCATTGCTTCTCTAAACCCTTTTATCAGTAATTCTCTAACTTCATCTAGATACTGAATACCTCTAGTCATATTTATAAACAAATTTTTCTCATAAACATCCCAAACTCTTTTTGCTTCATCTTTATCTAGTCCTGCCTCAATGAATTTTTTAGTCATTTCTTTTCCTCTTACTTGACCTTCTTTTATTTTACCTTCCGCAATTGCATTAAACACAGATTCTTCAAGTGGTTCTACTGTTATGTAAAATCTGTTATGTTTATTTGGGGATTTACCTTCGACAGGCCCTGCTTCACCAGTTACTGTTTCTCTATATACAACAATTGGCTCTGAAGTTTCAATGTCCACACCTTTTTCTTTTATACGATGTGCAATAACTTCAAGGTGTAATTCACCCATACCTGAAACAAGGTGTTCACCAGTCTCTTCATTAATTTCTACACTGATTGTAGGATCCTCTTTAGCCATTTGTCTCAAAACTTCAATTAATTTTGGTAAATCTTTTGTATTTTTAGCTTCCACTGCCACAGTAACCACAGGTTCTGAAATATGTTCAAGTGATTCAAATGCTTTTATCTTCCTCTCGCTATCACAAATAGTTTCACCTGCAAGTGCATTTTTTACGCCAGTTATCGCAACAATGTTGCCTGCTGGTACTTCCTCAGTATTTAACCTTTCTGGTCCCATGTATACTCCAACTTGCTGTACTCTTGACTTACTTTGTGATGAAACAAGATATACTTCTTTTCCTTTCTTTATAGTACCACTATATATCCTACCTGTTGCTATCTCACCAGCATGTTTGTCTATTCGTACATCAGTGACCATAATTGCTAATGGACCTTCTGGATCTGTGTTAAGCATTGCTTGTCCTTCTTCACTTTCAATATCACCAGACCATATTTTTGGTACTCTGTATTTTTGAGCCTCTTTAGGACTTGGAAGATGTTTGACAACCATCTCTAAAACTACTTTATGTAAAGGAACTTTTTTAGCTAATTCATCTTGTTTTCCTTCTTTACAATATCTTATGATGTCATTGAAGTTTATCCCTGTCTTTTTCATCATTGGTACATTTATTGCCCATTTGTAGTATGCAGAACCAAATGCGACGCTACCATCTTCTACACGAACTTGCCATTTATTTTTAAATTCTTTAGGAGCCATATTACGAATTAATTTATTTACATCAGTTATAATCTTAACAAATCTTTGTTGTAATTCCTCAGGGCTTAATTTAAGTTCATTGATTAATCTATCAACTTTATTTATGAATAAAATTGGTTTAACATTCTCACGAAGTGCTTGTCGTAATACTGTCTCTGTTTGAGGCATTACACCTTCCACTGCGCAAACTACGACTATAGCACCATCTACAGCTCTCATAGCCCTTGTTACATCTCCTCCAAAATCTACATGTCCAGGAGTATCTATTAAATTGATTAAGTATTCTTCATTGTTGTACTTATGGACCATAGAGATGTTTGCAGCATCGATAGTTATTCCTCTTGCTTGTTCTTGTTCATCAAAATCTAAGAATAATTGTTCTCCTGCTAATTCAGCAGAAATCATTCCAGCGCCTGCTAGTAAGTTGTCTGATAATGTCGTATTATGTACAATTACACCATTTGCTACAAAATTATGATATTTCTCTACTGTTAAATCATAGACATATTTTTCGTCGTTGATTCTGTTTATTTTCTTAACTTTCACATAAGAAACATCGTCACAAACTAATGGTTCTAAATCTTTCACATTTTTACTTTCTAAATTGTTGAAGATGTTTCGTAATTCATGTTTTGATATGCTTGTTTTATCTTCATTAATTATTTCTGAGATTTCTCTTGAGACTGGAATGTGGTCAATTTTTGAATCTATATTTTTCTTTAATAATTTGTTAAATTCTTTCTTCTTGTTAATGTCTGAAAATCCTATCTTCTTAAATCTGGTTAAAGAACTTTTACCTGTTATACACAACGTTCCATTATTTTCATTTATGGATGCTATATCAAACTTATAGAGTAGTAATTGCAGTCTCTTTATAAATTCATTGTCAGATGAAATATAGATTCCATTATTTTTCACTATACCTCTAGTATCTACATATCCTCTTATAAATGAAGAGATATATTTCTTAGGAGAAGTTTCTATGAATTTCCATGTAAATAAAGTATCTACAACTTTCTTAAATATTGATATATTTTTTAATTTTGTATTACCGCCAGCTTTAACAATACCTGCTAAATAATAAAATTTTGTGAATTCTTCAGTTGAATCTGGCAATCTTAATTTTTCACCATCACTAAATAATTCTTCATGTGAAATCCATTCTATATTATCATATCTTTTATCTTTTAAAAAACTTAATTTACAGGTGTCCCCATTGACACAAGCAATGAATCCTTCATCTTTAGATAAAATCTCAATAATCTTCTTTTTCAATTCTTCATTAGTTAAATCTTCATGATAAAGTTTCCTTGCAACGACTATATAATCGCCTTTCTTGATTTTGTCTGCTCTTTTCTCTATTATACCTTCTTCATTGTCAAACACAAGGAATTTATGTTCGGGCGTTGTTTTTATTTTATTTCCATTTTCTAAGTGAAGTTCAACTAATGGATCTGTCTTCTTTAATTTCCATAGATGCGTTACTTTCCCTTTTACAATTTTATTTTCTTTTTTATCTAAGCTACTTACATGTATTCCAAATCCATCAACGTCTATTACTTTTTCATTTTTTTCTTCTTTGATGATCCTTCCCTTATTTTCAAATTTTTTAAATAATTCTGATGCCTTAACATTTTCCCCTGTTGCAAGAGATATTAAACTGTCTCCTGATACACATTTACCATGATCGATGTGAGCAACTATTCCAATGTTTCTAATATTATCTGGTTTATGCATTAATTCTTTGATTTTATTAATCATTTTAGCACGTCTACTCAAAATAATCACCTTATCTAGCAGATCTTGCTATTCTTTCTTTTTCTTCTTTTTTCTGTACAGCAAAACTTCTTGTGTCATTATTGGCAGCTAAAATTATTTCATCTGCTAAACATTCTTCAATGGATTTTTTACTTTTAAATGATGATTGTAATGCACCTTTAGCAATGAACATTAAAGCTAAATCTAATCTTCTTTGAGGAGCGACGTCTACAGCTACTTGATAAGCTATACCTCCATATTTAACTCTTGTTGTTTCTTCTCGAGGAGCAGAATTTTCAATTGCATCTACGAGTACCTGTATTGGATTCTTTTTTGTTCTCTTTTCTATTATTTCAAAAGCTTTCTTAACGATATTGTATGCTTTATTTTTTTTACCTGTGTTTCTAGCGGTTCTCATCATTTTATTTATTAATCTTTCAACTATTGGAACTTCAGCTTTTCCAAATCGTTTCTTAGCATGTCTTCCCATTGTATGTGGAACCAAAACTTTTTTTAATGATATATATCTAGCTAATCCCATATCTCTCACTTTAACTTCCTTAGGATCCCATCTTTCATATAGAAACATCTTAATTACCTCACTGGTTTTTCTTTTCTACCTCTAACTAATTCTTGCAATGAAACTCCATTGACTTTAACGACTTTCCATCTTACTCCAGGTATATCACCCATCGCTCTTCCTTCTGGTCCTCCTATTCCTTCCACTATCACCTCATCATGTTCATCTATGTAATTGATAGCACCGTCACCTGGAGCAAAAGCTGTTATTTGTTTTCCATTTTTGATTAGCTGCACTCTTACACATTTCCTAATAGCTGAGTTTGGCTGTTTTGCTTCAATTCCTACTTTTTCGATGACAATGCCTCTTGCTTGAGGTGCCCCCTCTAAAGGATCTGCTTTAACATCTAAACGTAACATCCTTCTCTTATAATGTTTATCTTTCCATCTAAATTTTTTTCTGTTTGCTTTGAGTTTTCTGGCTGCAAATAGCCCTGGCATTTTTACTCCTCCTATTTCACTATTATGTTACTTATGTTGTGATGTCTCTTTGCCAGTATTTTAGCTCTTTTAATATTTTGGCCACCTTTACCTATTATAATTCTTTTGTTTCTTGCATCGGCCTTAACTGTAGCTATTTTTTCACCATTTTCTTTTTGTAAAATTCTTATACTTTTTAATTTAGCGGGAGATAAGATGTTTGAAATAAATTCCACTGGATCGTCAGAATGTTCTAAAACTTCGACACCTTTATCTAAGGTTTTCCTAACTTTAGCTATAGTACTACCTCTTCTACCTATTGCTAATCCCATATCTCCTTTTTTTACTAAAAACGTTACTTTTCCACGTTTTTCATCTATAATACAATCTTTTACTGCAGCACCAGTTAGGCTTTCAAACAAGGCTATATATCTTATTTCATCTGTTGTGAATTTTATTGTCACGTGTTTACCCCACCATTTCTAGTATTGGTGAATCACCAGGATCTTTAATAAGTAAAGCTGCAACAGTAAATGGTTTACCACATACAGCACCTAACTTTACACTACTTCCATTATATATGTATACAGGTATATTTGAAAGTTTTGCATAATATTTTACATCTTCCATGATTTCATCTGGTGCATTTTTAGCAACTATAACTAATTTACCTTTACCTAATTTTAAGTTTCTTATTGTTTCCTTAGATCCTAATATCACTTTTCCTGTATCTACCGCCATTCTTATGGATTTTTCGACGTCCATTTATTTCCTCCTTCCATAATTCTTTTTCATTACTACTTTAATAGATCCTGTACCTAATGGTATAGGTTGCCCAACAATTACATTTTCAGTTATACCTGCAAGACGGTCCTTTTCTCCCCGCATACTTGCTTGAAGTAGATGTTTACTAGTTTCCTCAAATGCAGCTCTTGCAAGTACACTTGCTTTTTCACCACTCACACCATGTCTACCAATTGGTTTAATAGTGCCGTCTGATGTCATTAAATCTGCCACTAACATTATATGTCTAATATCCACAGTTAAACCTTGTTCCTCTAGTGTGTTCTTTGCTTCCCTTATTATTGCATTTCTTGCAGCTTCAATTCCCAATACTTTCTCAATTTCATGTATGTCATTTGTGGTTGTTCTAGTTTTGTCCACGCCATCCATTTTCAAAATTTTAGAAAGATTAGATCCCTCAGTAACTACTACAAATTCATCTTCTTCTTTTCTTATAACTGCCTTAGTAATATCTTTTATACCGCTTACATGTAATTTTCTAACTTTATCTGCAAGTAATCTTAAACTTCTTATTGTAGCTTGTCTGGGCTTAAATTTCAATTTATTTCCATTTATTTCTACATCTTTAAATGTCTTTTTTATTTTTTCCATTATTTTTTTATAATCTAATCCTCTATCTTTTATTTTTTCTTCATCTATTTCTGCATTTACACACATTTCAATATAATCAACACTAAAGTTCTTTAATACATCCTCAAGGTTTGTTCTGATAATATTGTTACTGAAATTCTTTACAAATTCTTCATCATTTTTCTTATCATCTTCAAAATAAATTGTCATTATAGGTGTTGATATTTTTTTTCTGGCATCAACAATTTCTATCAATCTAGGGAGACCAAGGGTCACATTAACTTCAGCTACTCCTGCATAATGAAACGTACGCATTGTCATTTGTGTTCCAGGTTCTCCAATAGATTGTGCAGCAACCGTACCTACTGCTTCACCTTCCTCAACTTGTGCATTTTTGTATCGTTCTTTGGTTTTTTCTATAAATTCATCGATTTCTTCTCCTTCCAGTTCATATTTCTTTATTGTTTCTATCATATCATTTATGAGCTTTTCTGGAAGTTCATCGCTGCACTTTTCCTTAACAATTTCCTCGATGTCCAAAATAATCACCTATTTCCCTGCTTTTAATCTAATTTCTTCTGCTAATCTGTCTAGGTCAACGGCCTTTTCATAATCACTTTTGGCAGGGTCAACACCATCCTCACCATATTTTCTTTGTATCAATGTTCCACTGCTATCAACGACTTTTCCATTCCTTTCAACGTGTAAATCCTGTAAGGCATTTATGAGTCTTCTTTGCATGTATCCGCTCTGTGCAGTACGAATTGCAGTGTCTACTAATCCTTCCCTACCTCCCATTGCATGGAAGAAGAATTCAAGTGGATCAAGACCTTTCCTATAACTGTTATAAACAAAACCTCTTGCCCTGGCACCCATGTCCCCTTTCTTAAAGTGAGGCAATGTTCTTCCATAATATCCTCTTTGTACTCGTTCTCCACGGATTGATTGTTGTCCAACACATGCACTCATTTGAGTTAAATTAAGCATTGACCCTCTTGCACCTGTTAATGCCATTATCATTGCATGATTTTCATCCATGTCAAGATAACTTTCAGCTATTTCACCTGTTTTATCTCTTGCTTCTCCGAGCACTTGCATTATCCTTGTTTCAAGTGTTTCTCTCAATGTTCTACCTGGTAATGCTTCTAGTTCTCCATTTTCGTAAGCTTTAATGAGCTGATTAACTTTTTCTTCACTTTTCTTAAGATGTTCCTTAATTTTTTCTTTGGCTTCTTTAGGTATATCTTCATCTCTTAAACTTGTTGTAAATCCTTTTTTCATTATAACTGCTATGGCTAACTTTGTCACTGCATTTAAAAACTCACAAGCTTTGTCAGGTCCATATTCTTTCACAATTCTATCTAATATTTTACCTGAAAATGCTCCTATTCCTTTCTCGTCTATAACTCCTGATTTTAATTCACCATTCTCAATAAGTACATAGGCATCATTTTCACAATTTTTCATTTTACAATCAGGACAATTTTTACATATCTCTGCCCTATATACTAAGTTTAAGTCATCAGGTAATAAAACACTAAATATTTCTTTTCCTGTCCAATCCCTACCTTTTTTCTTAGGTAATGGAACACCTGCCCTCATTAACATTTGGAATACTTCATCTTCACTAAATTTTGTTCCTTTCTTTGTTAAAAGATAGGCACCGGAAATATGATCGTGAATTGCTCCAATAATTGGTCCGCCAAATCTTGGAGATAGTATATGTTCTTGAACCTTCATGAGTGTTTTGGCTTCTGCTTGAGCTTCTTCTGTTTGTAAAACATGTAAATTCATCTCATCTCCATCAAAATCAGCATTATATGGTGGACATACACATAAATTCAACCTGAAAGTTTTATATGGCAGCACCTTAACTTCGTGGGCCATCATTGACATTCTGTGAAGTGATGGTTGCCGGTTAAATAAAACTATATCTCCATCTTTTAGATGTCTCTCTACAATATACCCTGGCTTTAGTTGTTCAAGTATTGCTTCTTTATTTTCTTCGTATATTTTTATTTTTCGGCCATCTGGTCTTATGACATAATTAGCTCCAGGATGTTTATCAGGACCATTTTTTATGTATTTTTTGACTTCCTCTATATTCCATTCATTTACCCGGACAGGAACCGTTAATTCTTTTGCAATTATTTCTGGAACTCCAACTTCATTTATACTTAGGTTTGGATCTGGAGATATAACAGTTCTAGCTGAAAAATTAACTCTTTTTCCTGATAAATTACCTCTAAATCTTCCCTCTTTACCTTTTAGTCTTTGCATCAACGTACGCAATGGCCTACCTGATCTATGTCTAGCAGGTGGTACGCCTGAAGCTTCATTATTGAAATATGTTACAACATGATATTGAAGTAATTCCCACAAATCTTCAATAATAAGTTCTGGAGCTCCAGCTTCCATATTTTCCCTTAATCTTTCATTAATTCTCAATATATCAACTAACTTATGTGTGAGGTCATCTTCAGATCTTTCACCAGTTTCTAATGTTATAGATGGTCTCATCGTAACAGGAGGGACTGGTATAACTGTTAAAACCATATATTCTGGTCGTGCTGCACTTGGGTTTATACCTAATAAATAACAATCCTCGTCTGGAATTTTTTCAAGTCTTTCTCTTACTTCAGTAGGAGTAAGTTTATATCCATCTTCTGTTATTGTCACTGGTTTATCTAATTTTATTTCTTTCTGTTTTTCATTACAATGAGGACATTCTTCACGTCTAGCAGTTTCATATATTTCCTTAAGTATAGGGTCTATATTCATATCTTTTTTTTCTGCTTGTTTGAGTAAATCATGGTAATGTTCTATCTCACTTTTTGTGAGTAATATCCTACCACATTTACGACAAGTTGATCTTAATATTTTATGAATTACATCTGCAAATCCCACATGTATAACAGGTCTAGCTAATTCAATTCTACCAAAATGGCCAGGACATTGGCCTCCTCGTAATCCACATGTTTTACATCGTAAACTAGGATCTATAACACCTAGACGTGGATCCATAAGTCCTCCTTCAATCGGATAACCATCTTCATCGTAAGTATCAGGAGTATCTATTTTAACTACTGATAAATTTCTTATTTCTTCTGGAGACATTAATGTAAATTCTATTTCTTTAATTTTTTTCAATGTTCCAATCACGTATTTCTCTCCCCTATTAACTTTTGTCTTCTAATCTAAGTCTGGGGAAAATGCATAAACTTCTTAATTCATCTAAAAGTAATTTAAATGCATATGACATTTCAACAGGGTAAATATCAGATTTATCACCACAAAGTGGACAATAAGTTTTATCATGTATTTTATCGTAAACTGCAAGCATTCCACATTTGTCACATACCAATGCCTCATATTTATCAGATTCGTCAAGCAATCTCTCTTTCAATGTCAATGCTGCGCCATGAGCTATTAAGCAGTCTCTTTCCATTTCACCAAATCTTAAACCACCTTCTCTTGCTCTACCTTCGGTAGGTTGTCTAGTGAGTATTTGAACAGGTCCTCTTGATCTAGCATAAACCTTATCTGCGGTCATGTGATGTAACTTCTGATAATATACTACTCCCACAAAAATCTCTGCTTCTATTTTTTCACCAGTCATTCCATTGTACATGGCTTCTAAACCTTCGCTTTCAAAACCATATTTCTTTAATACGTGTTTAATTTCTTCTTCTTTTTCACCAGTGAATGGCGTGCCATCAATTCTTCTTCCTTCAAAACATGCTCCTTTACCTAGCAACATCTCCAACATTTGTCCTACTGACATTCGTGAAGGAATAGCATGTGGATTAATTATTAAATCAGGGACAAGCCCATCTTCAGTGAATGGCATGTCTTCCTCTGGAACTATTAATCCTATTACTCCCTTCTGCCCATGTCTTGAAGCAAATTTGTCTCCTAACTCTGGAACCCTCCCATCCCTGACTTTAACTTTCACTAATTTATTTCCTTCACTGCTTTCAGTTAATATTACTGTATCTACTACTCCCTTTTCTCCTGGACGGACAGTGACTGAGCTTTCTCTTCTTCTATCACTAACAGTGCCAAATTCATCTATTTCTCCCAAAAAGCGTGGTGGGGATGTTTTACCTATTAAGACATCACCTTGTGAAACTTCGGTACCAGGATTTATAATACCATCTTCGTCTAAATGTCTATAACTATCCTCTGATCTATAACCTCTTATGCCTTTTTTTGGAATTTCAAACTTGTCTTCTTGTCCACCAGGATATCTTCTCTCTGATGACTCATAAGTTCTAAAGAAGAATGAACGTGCCAATCCTCTTTCAACAGCAGATTTATTTATGATTAATGCATCTTCCATATTATAACCTTCATAGGATAAGACTGCGACAACAAAATTTTGGCCAGCTGGCATTTTGTCATATTCATTTATATCCATAATTCTAGTTCTCACCAATGGTATTTGTGGATAAAACAATAGATGAGATCTTGTATCAGTTCTATATTTATAGTTAGATGCATAAATACCTAAAGCTTGTTTAGCCATGGCTGCTTCCATAGTATTCCTTGGTGAAGAATTGTGATTTGCATATGGAATTAATCCCGCTGATACTCCAAACATTACTGCTGGATCTATTTCTAAATGTGTATGTTCCTCTGTAAGCTCATCTTCAGATATAGCTATGTAAGCATTTTCTTCTTCCTCAGCATCCAGATATTCTATAACCCCTTCTTTTATTAAATCATTCCACGTAATTTCTCCATTTCTTAATTTTTCAATATGTTCTTTTGTTAATTTAGGTTTTCCATTCTCGACAACAATAAGTGGCCTTCTAACTCTACCAGGATCTGTAAAAATCAAAACTTCATTATTTTCTGGATGATATGCAATATTTACTTCATGGGAGATCTTTCCTTCTCTTCTTTTCTTTCTTATCTCTTCTACAAACTTTTCAGGGTCTTTACAGGTACCTACAAGTTCTCCATTTAAATATATTTTTGTCTTTTTCATGTGATAGCCCTACCTATATTTCTTCAACTAATTTTGAACTTTTTATGATTTTTTCGACTTCTTTTGCATCAGTTCCTTCTGAAATTCTGGCCATTAATGCTAAATTTTTAACTAACCCACAATTTGGGCCTTCTGGTGTTTCAATTGGACAAATTCTTCCAAATTGTGTGGCATGTAAATCTCTGGCTTCAAAGTGTGGTTGACTTCTACTTAATGGTGACACTACTCTTCTAAGATGAGATAAACTTGCTATATGATTTGTCCTGTCCAAAAGTTGGCTTACACCTACTCTGCCACCTACCCAATTTCCTGTTGCGATTGCATGTTTTATGTTTTCTGTTAATACATCAGGTCTAACTGCTTGTCTTATAGAAGGTTTCTTACGCCTTGTTAAATTTCGTTCTATTTGATATGCCATGTCTCTGATTAGACCTGTAAATGCAACCCTGAACAAGTCCTCCATTAAATCTCCAGATGTTTTTAAGCGTTTGTTAGCATAATGGTCCTTATCATGAGGTTCTCTTTCACCAAAAACAACCTGTAATGTCATTTCAGCCATTTCACATAAATATATGGCTTTTTTGATTCTATCTTCAGGTTTAACTCCAATATGAGGTAATAAATAATTATCTATTACATCTTCAGCTCTGCTTATTCTATATTCTTCAGCCATTCCTCCGGCAACGCGATTTCCAATATATCTTAATGCACTTTCTATTAGATATTTTCTGTTTTCTTCTTCTGACGCTTTGTTTAATTTTTCTTTGTCTAATCTCAAGGAATCTTCCACAATTTGTAAATCATCTGCAACTATTATTTGATAATTGAAATCTTCTGAAATATTTGTGATTATTTCTTCATCAGTTGCTAATCCTAATGCTCTCAACAACACTACAAGTGGTATTTCACCAGGAACATATGGGAAAGATACTCTAAGATAAACACCGGTTTTTCTAGGTTTTTTGTATTCTAAGGTTAATCTTGACCTAAAACCTTTTCTAACAGAAGTCACAACTGATTTTACTCTTTCTTTTTCTTCATCTTTTTCAATTATAACTTTATTTGGAGCTATCTCTTCTATACTTACCAAAACTCTTTCAGATCCGTTTATGATGAAATATCCACCAGGATCGTTTGGATCTTCACCGACTTCTATTAATTCCTTCTTACTTAAACCATTTAAATGGCAAATATCAGATTTTAACATTACAGGTAATTCACCGATATATACTTCTTCAAACGAAGGTCTTTTCCCAGATTTACTAAGTCCCATCTCTAAAAATAGATGTGCTGCATATGTGAGATTTCTCAAACGTGCTTCCATTGGATATATTTTACTTTTAGATCCATCAGCTTCAGTTATATATGGCTTCTCAATTTTTAATTCTCCAATCTCTATTTCGTACTCGCCCTCACCAAGTTCTGGTATTTCTACTTCATCAATTATTTTCTGTAGTCTTCGATTAACAAAATCATTGTAAGAGTCTATATGATGGTCAACCAATGAATGTTCGTCAAAAAACGCTTCTACTAACTCCCATTTATCATTTTTCATAAATTTCCCCCTAGAAGAAACTATCCTTCAACCACAAGCCTATATGTTACAAATTTTCCAGCAGTTGGACTTTTCCGAATTATTTTTATTATATCTCCTGCTTTTGCACCTATAACTTTTACAACAGGATCACTAGTTCTTATTTTAGGCAGTTTTTCAGCGTCAATGTTTAAGTCTTTGAGCACTTTCTTTGCTTCAGACTTCGACAAAACAACGTGTTTGGGCACAAGTTCATGTTTTAATATATCTTTATTTACCACATCATATCCTCCAAAAATTTCAAATAAAAAGAGAGAGCGGGCCCGACGGGATTTGAACCCGCGACTACTTGGTTAAAAGCCAAGCGCTCTACCAGACTGAGCTACGGGCCCAAGTGACGCCCTGGCCGGGAATTGAACCCGAGTCGCGGGCTCGACAGGCCCGCATGATAGCCACTACACCACCAGGGCAGGTGAGTAGATAAAAACTCATGTTAGTGTCCAAATAGTTTGGTATGGTAGCCATCAATATATAAATATTTCGGTTTTATGAATGTGTTAAAGAGATTTTTTATGGGGCCACCCGGATTTGAACCGGGGTCTCAGGCTCCCAAAGCCCAAAGGATAGACCAGGCTACCCTATGGCCCCTTTAACTCAATTATGAAATTTAAAGTTCAAAGCCTCGGGCGGGATTTGAACCCGCGACCACGAGATTACAAGTCTCGCGCTCTACCAGCTGAGCTACCGAGGCACATGAAAGCTAATGGATAGATTAGATAAAACCATATTTATATTTTTCGATTTTATAAATAATAAATAAAATTTAATTCTTAATACAATTTTTAACAACTGGAAAATTCGATGCAAAAAAATTAAGAAAACATTTTTTTAACATTATTATATGAAATTCTATGTAACATTTCCTCCAGGATTAGAAGAAGTTGTTAAACAAGAACTTCAAAATTGTTATAAAGTTAAAATAGAAAAAGCGGAAAGAGGTAGAGTTTATTTTAGAGGCAGTGAAAAATTAATACCTGATTTAAATTATTGGGGAAGATACTGGGAAAGGGTTGTATGGTTGTTACATAAAGACGAAGTTAAAGATTTAGAAGAAATATATAAAAAAGTTAGAAGTATTGATTTTTCATTCATTAAACCTAATCAATCTTTTGCAATTAGAAGTAAAAGGTTCGGAGAACATGATTTCACATCTATGGACATAGCTAGGGTTGCAGGACAGGCTGTAATTGACAGTTATTTATCATCAAAAAACAAACGTTTAGAAGTGAATTTAGATGAGCCAGACGTAATAGTAAGGGTGGAATTAATAGATAATTTATTGCTTGTTGGAATTGACACAACAGGAGATGATGGGTTACATAAAAGAGGATATAGAATATATCAACATCCAGCACCATTAAATCCAGTTATAGCAGCTTCAATGGTGAAAATTTCTTCTTGGAAAATAAATGAGACTCTTGTTGACCCTATGTGTGGAAGTGGCACAATACTTGTTGAAGCAGCATTTATAGGTAAAAATATTCCACCAGGACATCTCAGAGATTTTGCATACAAAAAATTATTTGATATGGAACCCACACAAAAGAAAATACGTGAAGTAGATTTAAATTTGATTGGCATAGAAAAATTTAAAAAGCATGTAGAGGGTTGTAAAAAAATTGTAAAAAATCTAGGGTTAGATATAAAAATTTTTCAAGGTGAAGCTGAAAGAATGCATGAATATGTTGAAAATGTAGATGTGATAGTTACAAACCCACCATACGGGCTAAGAATTGGAAGAAAATATATTACAAAGAAATTATATAAAGATTTTTTAAAAGAGGCTTATAATATTCTTCCATCTCATGGTAGAATTGTTTTTATAACACCTATGAAAAGATTTATGAGAAAAATAGCAAATAAAATTGGATATGATATTAATAAAGAAATAAAAATTGAATATGGTAAGTTACCTGCAAGTATATTTTTGCTGAAATGCTAGGTGTTAAAATTGATACCAAAGACACATCCAAGGTACAAATCTTTGATGTTAAGAGAAAAAATAATAGATGGGTGGAAGAAAGGTATAGTGGCAACTGCAGGATTAATAGCTCATGGAAGAGGAGAAGCTTTTGATTACATGTTAGGTGAAAAAACTACTCTTCCTGCTAAAAAAGCTATCAAAGCTGCTGCAGCATCATTGCTACTTTCAAAGAATCCAGTGATATCTGTAAATGGAAACACTGCAGCTTTATCTGCTAAAGATGTTGTAAAATTAGCAGAAGTAATAGGTGGAAAAATAGAAGTTAATTTATTCCATAGAACGGTAAAAAGAGCTAGAAAAATAAAAAAAATATTAATGAAGGCAGGAGCTAAGGAAGTACTTGGAATAGATGAAAAACTAAAACACATTGACGTTGATAGTAATAGATCTACTGCAAGTCCTCATGGTATATATAATGCAGATACAGTTTTAGTGCCTTTAGAAGATGGAGATAGAACTGAAGCATTGGTTAAAAGTGGAAAAACTGTAATAGCTATAGATTTAAATCCTCTTTCCAGAACTTCACAAACAGCAACGATAAGCATAGTTGATAATATAGTTCGTGCACTACCAAAATTATATGAAGAAGTTGTAAAATTAAAAAATAAAAATAAAGAAGAATTAAAAGAAATCATTGAAAAGTTCGATAACAAAAAAAATCTAGAGGAGGTGCTTAAGTTAATTGAAATTGAGAGATATAAAAGTCATAGGAGTAGTAGGACTTCCAGGAGCAGGTAAGGGTGTTGTATCGCACATAGCTGAAGACTATGGAATCAAGGTTGTAAGAATGGGGGATGTTATTAGAGAAGAAGCAAAAAAGATGAATGAGAGTTTGGGAACAGCATCTATAAAATTAAGAGAAAAATATGGGAAAAACGTTGTAGCTGAAATTTGTATTGAAAAAATAAAGGAACATTATTCTAGACATGGTAATGGTGTTTATCTTGTGGAAGGTGTGAGAAGTCCTGCAGAAGTTAAAACCTTTAAAAAACATTTTCCAAAATTTAGACTTTTATCTATTTTTGCAACGCCTAAAACAAGGTTTAAACGTTTAAAGAAAAGAAATAGAGCCGATGATGCTGATAAATTCTCAAAATTTGAAAAAAGGGATAAAAGAGAGTTAGAATTTGGAATAGGCAGTGTAATTGCAACATCTGACTATATGATAGTTAATGAAGGACCATTATGGAAATTTAGAGAACATGTGAAAAAAATTTTAGAGAAGTGGTTAGACGATGAATGGTGAAATATTTGTTAGTGCGAAAATAAATCCTACTGAAGATAAAGAAAAGGTTAAGAAAGCTATTAATAACATATTTCCTTTAAAACTTGAAATTAACGATGAAATTAAGGGTAAGGGAGATTTAAGTTGTTTATTAAAACTTAAAGAAATGTTAGCTGAAAGAAAAATTAGAGATAGTGTTAGGCAATTATTGTTAAATAATAAAATAGGTAATAAAACTTATTTTTATGTGAATAAACAGGCAGCTTTTGTGAACATTGTCAATATAAGTGATGAGGAGTTATCTCCCTTAGGTGATATAAAAGTTGAAATAAGAAGTGATGATATCGATAAAATTATTGATTGGCTTACAGAGCATTAATTACGATTTCTTTACTAGTTTAGCTTCTTCTATTCTTAGAATTCCATGATAATTAAACCATTCTTTTTTTGCTTTAACAATTTTTATTTTCTTTTTAAATATAGGACAATCTAAAACTAAAGTCTCAGCTTCTCCTCCTTCAAAAGCTATATGTATTCCATATTTTTTATTAAGTTCTAAAATATCTTCTAATGTTTTATAATTTAATTCTTTTCCTAGCCACGATTTATCAAAACCTTCTGCAGAAACAGAAGTTATAATAACTTTAAAATTTCTTTTTATTATTTTTTCCATGTAATCTAAAGGATCTACCTGCCAGAAAGGTGCTTTAGCTTTGATACCTAAGCGTTTACATACTTTATATACCCTTGACCTTTGGTAATTTGATTCTAGCCCTCCAAAATATAATACGTCAATGTCTAATTTTTTTAAAGCTTTCTCTAAATCTTTTACTTCTTTTTCTTTTTCTCCTTTTGTTTTTACTTGTATTAGAGGAATTCCAACAGCTTTTGACGATAATTTAGTTAATTCAATGTTTGGAACATGAAACATGTATGATTCTGGATTTTCTGGGAATACAGAAATAAGATATTTTACTTCTTCAGTTTTAGATTTTAAAGCTTCATATAGAGCCATGGTACTATCCTTACCACCTGAATACAATACTCCTGCTTTCATTTTACTTTAATTCTCCTAACAGTTCTTATTATTGCATCTGAAAAAATTCCAGCAATTGCAACTAAAATACCTAAAATTCCTGAAAATAAAACAATCTGTGATTTTGGTGGCATCATAGATTTCACATTTTTAACCTTTTCTTCAACCGGTCCATGGATTCCTGTAACTATAACATTTTCAGCTGATAACATGTCCAAAACATTGTCAACTTTTGATGCATCAACAGTAATGCATGCATTCACTCTACTAGATTTTGTATATATGCCTCCTGTATAAATTAGCCAGTCAGATATTTTTTTTGTTATATTGTTTGGATCTCCACCTTCAGTTTTAATGATGATTTTGCCATTTGAATATACTTGCCAATCTTTTATATGAGGATCTAAATATTTTAATTTGCTTTCTATAAATTGTTTTCTTTGTTGTGAGAATGGGTCGGTATGCATTATAATCCCTGTTGTAGAAATATTATGTACTCCTGGTGTGGATTTGATTTTTGAAACAATTGAACCTATATCTACACCAGTAGGTATTTCTACCGTTATAGTTTCAGTTGCATGTATTGTGTATTGATAATAGCCCCGTACTAATGATGGAATGTCTGTATAAATAGGTAGTAGTAGGAAAGCACCTCCAACACAACCTAAAATAAAGCTTGTAATAAATGCAAATATGATGTTTTTCTTTGAATATGGTATTAGAGAAGCTACTGAAAAAATGAAAAGCATCAACAGAATGTAAATTATAATTATCAATGTTGTAATCAATATGTTCATTGTTTACCTCCTTAACTAATCTTTGTGAAAATTATTTTATCGCTATTTTGATCATATATTATTTCCCATGTCTCACCTGGATTCATGCTAGTAGGTGAAATTAAGTTTGAGTTTTCAGGTATAATATCTATTTTTGTAATGTTGTTGACATAAACACCAGTATCATTTACAGTTATTGTGTAGTTTCCATCCGGTAATGTGATATTAACCATGTAGCCAGGTCCATTAGTGTACACTAAATTTATGGTTTCAGCTACTTTTTCTCCTGCCATCCTGGCTATACCTGTTTTACTTACTTCAGTACTATTTAATTCTGAATTTATGAAATATCCTATTCCAGAAATAATTATAGTTGCAATAAGTATGGTTAGAATTATATCTCCACTTAACACTTCACCTTTTTCATCCATAGCTAATTCTCCTTAAGGTAATCCTAGGTGTTTAAAGTAATTTTTATAATTTGAGGATAAACAAAAAACATAACCATAGGGATCATATACATAACGGTATCCTGGTGGAAGCAAACCTGAAGGTAAAAGGAAAAATCTAACATTTGCATCGTTGTCATATGCTACTCCAAAACCTAACACTCCATTAAAGTATTCATGATCTATTTTTGAAATAGCGGGGGATGAATCAATTTGTATAACTCCTGGTTTACTTTTATAATCGAGAGGATCACCTAAAATAAATGTACTTATTCTACCTTTACCATTAGGGCATGTTTTATTTTCTAATCTATCAAAAAATGATAAACCCTGAGGATCATAGAAATAATAAGGTCTTGATCTATTCAATAAGTTACTTGGGTTATTTGTTCCATTTAAATAATCCCAAAGATGCTGTAATTTGCCTGCACTATCCACATAATCATCAAAATGATAGTCACTTATGATCATTCCTCCAGGGCCAAAATAGCTAGAATAGTAAGGACTACGCCAGATGACATTACTTTGCCTACATTTAGTGTTTATCCAAATATAAGGATCATCTAATCCTTCAATAGAGACATACACATCTATAGGTTCTGTATATCCTTCAAATGCTTGATTTTGTTGCACAACTTTAATTTTTGCAGAAGGGATGTGTACATAAAAACCAAAAGGTTCAGAGTCTGTTTGATAAATATAAACATCGTTAATATCAAAAACAGCTTGTGTATAATTATCTACAAGTATATCGTTAATATATATTTGCCTTCCAGTTTCATTTTCTAATTTTCTACATAAATCTATAGTTCCGTTGTTTAGTGCATTAACAATCAATTTCCTAACATATAAAACACTATTATCGGTACTTGTATCATTATAATAACTACGTGGCTGGAAAAATCGTCGTTCGTCTATAACTTTACGAGTAGCATTATAAGCCGCATTACGACCTGCATCTTTCACAGCTTTTTGTAAATAAGATTGTATATTATCAGCTACTTTTATAGTTACGTCTCCGCCAATTGCTATAGCTATAATTCTATTAGCTTCATCAACTATATGACCATACGCAACAGCTAATAATATGATTGGTATAAGTATTAGAACTGCAAGTGGTGTAAAGGCATATCCTCTATTATCCAAAATTAATCCCTCCAAAGATCTAATCTTACAGGGATAGCATTAGGTAAATTTCCAGTGTATAAAGCTTCTGCCTGTATAGCGTTTGGATCCACATTATACCCTGCACTTTGAAGTTTTTGTATTAAATTTTGTTTTGCATTTTCTATGGCTCCACTTGCAGTTTCATTAAATGATGTTGCCCATACGTGAGTAAATGTCGTATATATCACAGC
Organism: Methanothermus fervidus DSM 2088; assembly: GCA_000166095.1. Taxonomy (NCBI): domain Archaea; kingdom Methanobacteriati; phylum Methanobacteriota; class Methanobacteria; order Methanobacteriales; family Methanothermaceae; genus Methanothermus; species Methanothermus fervidus. Next base: position 645,201 of record CP002278.1, read on the forward strand.
AACCCTAGTACCTGAAAATATCTCAGCATAATTATCTCCAGATTCCCATCCCCGACTTGGACCATAAACTGTAACCCTAACATAGTAATCTCCTGGATTACAGGTGTAATTGTCAGGGGTTCCACCACTTGTCAATATATTGTAGTTATTTTGCCTATCTATTGAACCAAGATCTATTGCAAACTGTGGCATGCCATCATAGTATAGTTTGTATTGACCAGTTTTTGGATCTTTAACTTCAACAGTTACTCTCTTTGTATCTAAACCAACTCCCATGAATAGGTATATTCTCTTTGCATCCTGACCAACAGATATCAACCTTTCTTGTGTATTTATATTAGTATCGCTTTGATAGCTATTAAATGGGAAATTCAGCCATTTAACTCCAAGTGAACTATAAGATACTGAGACATATGAATTCACAAGTCCTACAAAATCATAATCTCCGCCTGGAGCATAATCCCATATAGTTACACGTACCCTATTGTTAACTCCTGCCTTGAGCTTATCTCCAATATAAATAATCCCTGGTAAATTACCATATCCATCTCCTACTGCACTATAACTTGTTCCATTGTAATTAAAAGAACAGAATACTACCTGCCACCCTTCACCATTATTAACTTCAACAACTGCACCATCAACAGATCCATATGGATTTAAGACAACATAGGCATCATGAACTGTTACATTACTAGGTATTGGGACATCTGTAACACTGCAGACAGCAGATCCTTCAGTTGTGGAAGAAGGAATATCTCTAAGTCTAAAGACTTGATTTTCTGCATTTGGATTATCCTTACCTATCAAATCATTCCAGGATATTGTTAATGCTGGAGCAGAAGTTAATTTCCCAGTATTTAAGTCAAAGAAATATCTACTTGTTGGAGCTCCAATACCAGCTAAATCTTGCAATGGAAATGTTTGAAATGTTACAGTCTTTGGGACTTTTATTGTTGTTGTGTAATTTGCAATCAATGAGAACCATGGCATGTCATACGAATATGAACTCATATTTAAAAAAGCAACATAAAATGAATTGTTACCAGGTATTAAGCGAGTTGCATTTCCATAATACATGTAGAAATACCATATATTGGAATAGTAAAGATATTTAAACGCTGATTTATATGCATAATTATTTTGACCATTTAAAACTAAATTTGCAGAAAATCTGTCATTATTATTACAAGCACTACCAATAATCCATTTAACAGAGTTTATGGTTGTATTTTGTGGGAGTGAACAATTTATTGGAACTGGTCTTTTCCACCTATCACAACCCCAATAAGGATAGTTATAAAGCCCTCCATATCTCCAAGGATTAAAATTAGTAAGCCAGTTATGGAAATTCCAAACTGTTGTTGTAGTATTAATCTGTTTATCTTCAAAAGGAACTTCTGGAATATAATACCATGCTCTTCCTAACCAACCTTCCTGTGGAGCAGAAACAACCTTAACTCTTGATGCAACATCCTTATGTACTAAACCAGGGATATCCTTACGAGCAACTTCATGACCATCTATCAAAAATCTATATCCAATATCAGGATATAAAGTCTCATTAAGCTTAGTTCCTATAATATACCCTGCTCCTGTGACATTGCCATTACTATACTTAACAGCTGCAGTTATTAAGCTTCCATCTTGTTCTAGAATATTTAATGTGTCTGCTGCTATATCACTCAAACGTTGCTGATCACTGCCTATGTATTCAGGTAAAACATAATAATTGAGGATTGAAGTTAGAAATATAAAGACAATTGTAAGAGCAATAATTGAATCAGTTGTAAATATTAAGCCTTTTTCATCCAACATTGACACCATATTTATTTTTAATGTTTAGGCCATACAAACAATTCTAGTCTTGCATTTACTTCTTCAATATACTCTAACTTAATCATATTTTTTTCAGTGCCCTTTGGAACTTTTACAATGTAAAAATCCATGGTAGCATTTTTCGTTGCATCTAAAGTGTTTATAATAACTGAATTGGAACCGCTTTTTAAATAAGTGCTATTTATCTGCACTGGCGTATCGTTGAGATTTGTCTTATCTACAACTATATGACCATTAATATGGACCATAACATTAGTATATCCATTATTCTTAATTAATATCCAATAATCATAATTATTTAATTCTGTATCAGAAATTGTGAAATATGTTATATATGGTTCTGGGGCTCCTTTCCATCTAATAACATTAACTAGTGAGACTACAACATCTATTGGATATCTATTTACTCGTACTTCTCTTTCAACACGGTAAATATTAGGTACATTACTTGGAGGTGATCCTAAATCTCTAATAACTGTATTGTTATGATCTACAACCCTCAAATAAAAATCATATTGTGATCCCAGCATATTTTGCACTTGTTCTTTTCTTAGTGCAAATAATTTAAAACTTGATAAATGATTTTTTTCAACCACATTATTTCTTACAATTGCTAAACCAGGGATTCCTTGTCCAGTTAAATACCAATCTGGTGGTCTTCCAGGAGTTTCGACTAATGCATCTGCAACATTGGTTGCTGCTCTATCAATGGATGCATGAAACACTGTTAATTGAGAAAGATAAAATAAATTATCCATAGCTACAGTTGCCATGCCAAAAATTATTGTCAGTGGTATTAAAGCCAATAATAAATCACTACTTAATACAATGCCTCTTTCTTCCATACATGTACAATTTTTTTGAATTTTAATATATAATCTTTTTTATTTAACTCCATCAGCTGGAAGTCTCCATATGAATGTATAGATATGGAATTAAAAAGCATTTACATCAAAAGGGCTAAGCTATGGAAATAAGTTAAGAATTTATATAATCATGAGAATAAAAATAAGGAAAAAGTCTGTTTGAGAGAAGACATTTACTTAAAGAATAATTTTATATAGAGAAATGGTCTCTAGCAAGTTTTCTTGATGAAGCAAAAGTGAGGAGTTATATTTTACCAATTATTTTAGTAGGTTTGTTTCCTTTCACAGATAATCTTCCACCTTCTACTTTCAATTTAACAATTTCACCTTCTTTAACATCAAAATTTCCCTTCTCAACAATATATATATCAGGTAACACATTAGCTCTAATATCATAATCTACCTTAACATGCACTGTGTTTTTCCCAACTTCCACAACTTCACCATAAGTATAGTTCCTATAATATTTAATCCTAAAAACATAATACATGAGTAAAACAAGGAATATTGAAAATAGGATTAAAGTAATTGATGGAAAATATTGAAATGGTGCATATAACACAAAGAGAGGATTATCAGCAATCATAACAAGAAAAATACCTATTCCTACATAACTCAAGAAAAAATTACGGTATACTTCATAATCCTGAGGATACATAACTCTAATTTGATATTTTAAAATATAATAAATGAGACAAATAGTTGCAATGCCAAGGAATAAATATAAGGGTAATGAAAGGTAATTAAAAATGTATAAGATTGATAACAAAACAAAAGTTATTGAAAGAATTTGTAACTTAAAAACAGTCTTTTCCTTCTCTTTAATATCCATGATCTTAATGTCTTTAACTATTATTTCTCCTTCATCCTTGTTTTTATTCATTTCCCATTTATTTTGGAATTTCTTAAACTCTCTTCCTAACTCTCTAATATTTATTCTTTTTATTTTATTTGGTAAATTTACAATTTCAATGACTATAGTTCCCACCAATGAACATAATTTCAGAAAATATTCACCTATTTTTGATAACATTGGACCACCTTTATCTTTGCATAACCTTTATACCTTACTAATAGTAATGGATCCTCCTATTGGCCACTCAACAACAACTGTATTCCAACCTTTATTAAGTTGGATGGGAGGAACATTTGTGAGAGGAATATTTGTGAAATTATACTGAGTAAATGTTGTTACATTGTGAGGCCCGTCACTACATGTTACCTGTAATGTAACATTGTTTCCACTAACAGTTAAGTTTGTGGTATCAGGTACATAAACAGTGACAGTCCTTTTGGCTCCTGGACCATTTGAATAGACAACATCAAGTGCATGGGCAATCTCTTGAGCAGCTACCTTAGCATCCGATACTTTTGAAATGTCCATACTTGCATCTATAGATTTTCCAATCATGGGGATCATCACATATACCAAAATAAAAAATAAAAGTGCTATAATAAGAATATATTCAACTGAGACTATTTGACCTTTTGAATTCATAAAATCGCCAACCAAATCATGTATATTCTTTTCTTTCCCTTACAAGTTTTAAAAGTTCAGCAGGAGTATCTATATCCTCAATTTCATATTGCCTAATAACAGGGACTCCCTTAAGAGATTCCTTCACATTTTCACTTTTCATAATAAAAGCTGCAAGAGACCCTGCTACTAATGAAATATCTTTAAGTGAGGATGCCAATTTTAACAATCTACTTTCACTTCTATTCTTCTCTAAACCTGTGATCAATGTTTCGTTTCTTTTTTTACCAAAGTTTGCTAATGCATCAAAAGGTGTCCTTCCTGTTTTAATGAAACTAAATCTGGAAAATTTTATCTTGTTCTTATTTTCATACTTTAAATTTTCAGGGACTTGGAAAACATCTATTGAAAATGTTATTTTACAACCTAAATATTTTTCTAGAGCTAAGGCAACATCAAGAGACATTCTCCCCAATCCTCTTTCATATTTATATATAGATTCTCTAGACACGTTTATATGATCTGCAAGATCTTTTAAAGATAAACCAAGTTTTTCTCTAACCCTACGTAATTTTCTTCCATCAATGTTTACGTAATACCCGCCCCTATCTGCAAATATCTCTGGATACTCTCCTTCAGCTATTATCCTTTTTAATGTATTAACACTTGATGCAGGAATTCCATATCTGGTATAAATCACGCCATCTTCTAAAGGTTTATCTTTTGATCTTATACCAACCAAAAATGGTGAGGCTAGAAGGTTTGAAGCAACCTTTTTCATTTCATTAGCTTGTATTTCATTGAATGAATTTATATTTACAAGTACTTTCAATAACAATAATAATAGTTCTTTCCGTGCTAAAAAATCGAAACAACTTCTTTCATATATTCTTGATACTTCAAAACCCTGGTCAATGAAAAAATTATACATGTCTTCGATAAGCTTTACTCTAGATTCCATAATTTATCACCGGTGATCATATGCTTCATATAGGTATAGATGATACAGACTCCAGCAAAGGTATGTGCACTACCTATATAGCTTGTATACTTTATCATGAATTTAAAAGTTGCGGATTTGAAGTGATAGGTTATCCTAGATTGATAAGATTAAATCCTTTTGCACCACATAAAACCCGTGGAAATGGTGCCGTATCACTCAGAGTAAAAACAAAAAATGAAGAAAAAATTAAAAATAAAGTATTAAACACTGTTTCAAATTTAGCAGAACTTGAAGATGAAAACACAGATCCTGGAATTGTATTTTATAAAGGAAAAATAACTCCTGAAATGGAAAAATTTGCATTAAAAGCCATAAGAAAGATTGTTAGTTTAAATGAAGCTAAAAAATTAGCAAAAAAAGTTAATGCTGAAATTTATAAGTTTAAAAAAGGAAGAGGTATCATAGGAGCTCTTGCAGCAATCTCTTGTCCCCTAAAAGATAAAACTTATGAATTACTTGCATATCGAACACCAGAAAATTATGGTAAAGAAAGAAAAATAGATAGCAATTCTGTTTTTAAAATGGATAAATTATTTTATCCAAAAACATTTGACAATGTTGACAATGATAACATACTTATAACTCCAAATACACCATGTCCTGTTCTTTATGGTATACGAGGTGAAACTCCTGAAGATGTTAGAGAGGCAAATAAAGTTGTTAAGTCAAGGGAACCTATTGAAAGGACATGTATTTTTGAAACAAACCAACACACTGACCAACATATCCAAAAAGCAAAAAGAATAGCGGACATGAAGCAGTTTGAATCTTATGTTGTTATAGGGGAAGTAAAAGACGAACCAAAGGTTATTGAAGGAGGACATGTTTTTTTCACATTGAAAGATAGTTCTGGTGAAATTACTTGTGCAGCTTATGAACCTACAAAAGAATTTAGGAAAATTGTAATGAAATTAAAACCAGGAGACAAATTGAAAATATATGGAGGTATAGGTGTTCACAATACATTGAACATTGAAAAAATGAAAATATTAGAATTAGCACCTTTATATAAAAAATTAAATCCACTATGTCCAAAATGTGGAAAAAGAATGAAGTCCGCTGGGAAAAATAAAGGTCTCAAATGTTTAAATTGTGGTAATAAAATCCCTTATGAATATAAAATAATTAAGAAAATTCCTAGGAATATAAAGAAAAAATGGTATGAAGTTCCCCCTGCAGCAAGGCGTCATCTTTCTAAGCCGCTTATAAGGTGTAAAAATGATATCTAAAGATTTGGCTAATTTTATTAAAAAAATAAAATATTCAAAATTAAATAAAAATGTTGTTGATAAAGTTAAATGTTCTTTTTTGGATTTCTTTGGAGTTGCATTAAGAGGATCAAGAGAAAAAAGTGGAATCATAGCATTTAAAAGTTTATACAAGAAGGGAAAGAATTCAACTGTAATTGGTTATGGAAAAAGCGATGAAATGACTGCAAGCTTAATAAATGGCATATTTGCACATAATACAGATTTAGATGATGGTCACAGAAATGCATTGATGCATCCTGCATGTACTGTAATACCAGCTGCACTGTCTCTTGCAGAAAAATACAATGTAATAGGTAAGAGATTTATAGAAGGCATTGTTTGTGGTTATGAAGTTGGCATTGCAATTGGAATTTCTATAAATCCAGAACATAGGGAAAGAGGATTTCATACAACAGGCACATGTGGTGTATTTGCAGCCGCTGCAGCTGCATCAAAGGTTTTAAACCTTAAAAAGAATGAAATAGTCAATGCCATCGGGTTGGCAGGTACTCAGGCATCTGGATTGTTAGAATCTGATCATGCTGGTACAATGGCAAAACATCTGCATGCAGGAAAAGCGGCTCAAAGTGGAGTAATATCAGCTATTTTAGCTAAAAATGGTTTTACTGGTGCAAAAACTATATTAGATGGAAAAGAAGGATTTTTCAATGCATATTCTACTTTAGATAAAATTTCAATAATAAAAAGAGAATTAGGTAAATTTCACATTAGAAACACTTATATGAAAAAATATCCTGTTTGTAGACATCTTCATTCCACTTTAGATTCTGGAGAATCAATACTCAAAGAATTAGGAATTAAAAAATTAGATCCAAATAAAGTTAAAAAGATAATTGTAGAGACATATGAGGTTGCAGCACAACATAATAATTACAGACCTAAAACTGTGGAAGCTGTTAGACAAAGCCTACCTGTTTCTTTAGCAATTCTTTTGTATAAAGGTGATTTATCTTTAGAAAATTTAAAAGAATATGAAAGATTAGAGTCTGGAGTGAAAAAAATTATAGATAAAATTATAATAAAGGTAGATAAAAGTTTAGATGCAAACAAAAGACCATCAAAAGTTTGTATTGAATTTAAAAATAGAAAAATTGAAAAATTTACACCTATACCTAGAGGAGAACCAGAAAATCCCTTTTCAAAGGAAGATATATTGAAAAAATTCAAAAAATTGAATCCTGAATATCCAATAAAAAAATTAAAAATTATAGATGAGTTGGAAGATATTGAAGTTGGAGCCTTGATGGAGGAATTGTCATGGAAGCAAGAGCAATAAATTTTCTTAAAAAAATAGGTATTAAATATGAATTTAAAAAATCTAACAAAAGATTTGAAGACGGATCTGAATATAGGTTTGAGGTTCCTGGAATACAAGGAGTGGAAGCTCTTGAAGCATTGATAGACGCTATAGATGAATATGATGTAACTGTTCATAGAGTCACTCAGACCAAGGGAATTATGATGCTCACTGATTCTGAGATAGAAAAAATGGCTGAATTGGCGTTGGAAGCTAAACTTGAATTGTTTTTAAGTGTGGGTCCACGAGCAACATATGATACAAGTGCAACAGTGCATACAAAAGAAGGAGCAAGAATTGGATATAGGTTAAGAGGTTATGAAAATTTAGTATATGCAATTGAAGATGTAATGAGGGCCATTGATTTAGGTGTTAGAGGAATAGTTGTTTATGATGAAGGACTTCTCTGGGCATTGAATAAAATGAGAGAAAATGGTGACATACCAAAAGATGTACATTTTAAAGTATCAGCTCATTGTGGTCACGGTAATCCCGCATCTGCAATTTTACTTGAAAAAATAGGTGCAGACTCCTTTAACCCTGTGCGTGATTTGCAGATACATATGCTTGCTTCATTAAGGCAGGTAATAGATATACCTATAGATGTGCACACTGAAAATCCAAAATCTTCTGGTGGTTTTATAAGACATTATGAAGTGCCTGATATGATTAAATTTTCAGCACCAGTATATCTTAAAACAGGAGGATCTGTAGCATTAACACATGCTTGGGAAACAACTAAAGATGAAGCAAAAAAAAGGGTAAAGCAAGTTTTACTTGTACAATCCATGATAGAGAGATACTATCCTGAAGCAAAGATTTCTAGTAAAAAACATTTGGCAATACCTTCACCTTAGGTGGTAATTTTGGACTTAGTTAAAAAAGTTAAAAAAGCTGTTATAAAATGTAGCACAGAATATAGTGAAGATCAAATAAAAGCTTATAAAAATGCCATAAAAAATGAAAACAATGAAAATGCTGTTTGGGTTCTTAAGTTACTCTTAAAAAATGCTAAAATTGCAAAAAAGAAAAGAAGACCACTTTGCGATGATACAGGTATTCCCCATGTATATATAGAAATTGGCAAAAAATCAGAAATTTCTAGTACGTTTTTTCAAAAAATCAGGCGAGGCATAGCTGAAGGATTACGTGAGCTTCCAGGACGCCCTATGGCCCTAAAAGGAAATGATATAGAAAGAATAGAACAAAGTAAAGGGATATATGAAGATCCTGGGAAAGTGGTTCCTCCTTCATTCTTCATAGATAACAATAAAGAAGAAAATGGAACAAAAATTCATATAATGATGTTAGGAGGTGGTCCAGAAATTAGAGCTAGAACTAAAAAAGTTTTCCATGAACATGATTACAGAAAAGTATTTAAAGAAGTAATTAGATGGATAATAGTAGAGGCTAAATCTCTAGGTTGTACACCTTGTGTACCCGCCATAGGTATTGGAAGGACACATTATGAGGCAACATCGTTAATGCTCAAGGCAATTGCTCATGGTAAATTAGATCAGCAATCAGAACTAGAAGAATATATAACTAATTCTGTAAATTCTTCAGGAATAGGTCCTTTAGGTTTAGGAGGGTCCACCACTGCATTAGGAACTTTAATTAAAATAGGTCCACAAAGAGCCAGCGGTGTCAGAATCGTATCTACAAGATTATGTTGTTGTGTAGAACCAAGAAAATACACGATAACCATCTGAGGTGAGTTTTATGACAAAAATGCGGACAAAATGGAGAACATCAATTACTAAAATTGAACCAAACAAAATAATAATTAGAGGAATTCCAATAGAAAGACTCATTGGGAGTATAAGTTTCCCGGAAGTTGTATATTTATTAATAAAGGGAAAATTACCTAGTGAAAAAGAGGCAAGAATGTTAGAAGCTGTATTAGTTTCATTTGCTGACCATGGAGTGACTCCACCTAGTACTCAAGTTTCAAGGATAATAGCATCAACAGGATCACCTGTCAATGCCTGTATTGCTGGTGGGCTATTAGCATTTGGTAAACATCATGCAGGAGCAATAGAACATGCCATGAAATTATTCCAAAATTCTGTTGAGTTATGTGATTCTGAAGATGATATACCTGAAGTTGCAAGGGATGTTGTAAATAAATATATTTCAAAAGGAAAGAAAATTCCTGGTTATGGTCATAGATTCCATAATGAGGATCCACGACCCGTAAGACTTTTTGAATTAGCAGAAGAACTTAATTTCAAAGGACCACATATGGTTTTTGCCCTTGAAGTTGAAAAAATCTTAAATGAATTAAAAAACATAAAAATGAATGTTGATGGAGCTTGTGCATCAATACTATCAGATCTTGGATTTGATTGGAGAATTGGAGTAGGAATGTTTATGTTAGGTAGGTTACCAGGAATTATAGCCCATATTTATGAAGAACGTACAAAAGAACCTCCATTTAGGAAATTCTTTGATGTTGATGAAATTGAATATGAAGAAGAACAAATATTCAGACCTCCTAAGTTAAAAACACCTGAGTAACTATTTATTTATTTTTTCCCAAAGAGTGCCATTATTGGTTTCATATCTTCTAGCATATCCTTCTCTTTCAAGAGCTTTTAATATATTTAACATGCTTTCAAATTTAAGTTCTTTAAATCCGACTTTTTTGACAAAATCATGCAATTCCTTAGCTGAGGCTTTTTTAGATGGTAATAAATGATATATTTGAGATTGAAAAGACGTAAGCCCGGGTTTAGGTTTAGATGTCAATGCTTCAATATATTTCTCAAGTTTTTTTAATTTTTTATCTTTTTTTGATAATTCTTCCTTCAAAACTTTAATTTTTTTATCTTTTTCTTGGATTATATTTTTTAAATTGATTATTTCTAAATTTTTATTTCTAATCTCTGCCTCATATCCTTCATTTTTTAATTTCTTTAGCTTATTCCGACATTTATTTAATTCTAATCTTAATTTAGAAATTTCTAATAAACATGACTTAACAAGTTTTTTTAATTCTTCTTTTTCTGAATCTTTAAATAGTCGCATAGATATCCCAAAAAATAAAAATCAAAGAATTGTTTCTTTAATGAGTTCTGCGTTTAGCACTGACGCTCCTGCCGCACCTCTAATTGTATTATGTCCAACTAACACATATTTAAGACTATTTTCAATTGTGTTATCTTTTCGCAATCTTCCAACTGTTACAGCCATTCCATTCTCGTTATCTCTATCTATTCTTGGCTGAGGTCTATCTTCATCGTCTAAAACTATTATTGGTTTTTTTGGTGCAGAAGGAAGATTTAGTTTTTGTGGTAAACCCTTAAACTTTGCCATTGCATCTTTTATATCTTCTATATCAAAATTTTCTTCTAATTCAATGAATACGGCTTCAGTATGTCCATCTAACACAGGTACTCTATGGCAAGAAGCAGTTATTTTAAATTTTGCTGGTTCAATACTATCATCCTTTAAAGTTCCAAGAATTTTTAAAGTTTCTGTCTCTATCTTTTCTTCTTCGCCACTTATAAATGGTATTATATTATCTAAAATTGCCATGGATGGAACACCAGCATATCCAGCACCAGACACTGCTTGCATAGTTGCAACATATACTCTTTTTATATCAAATAAATCATAAATTGGTTTTAATGTCAATGTAAGTGCTATTGTCGAACAATTAGGGTTAGTAACTATAAAACCTTCCCAACCTCTTTTTTCTTGTTGTATTTCAATTAAATCCAATGATTCTGGATTTACTTCGGGAATTAAAAGTGGAACATCTGGTTCCATCCGCATAGCACTTGCATTAGATGCAACGATATATTTTTCTGCAAATTTAGGCTCTACCTTGGCAGCAATGTTTGATGGTAAAGCTGAGAATAATATATCTACATCCTCAACTTCTTTTGGATCTGTGTTAACAACTGTTATATCCTTAACAGATTCTGGCATTTCTATATCTAAATACCATTTAGCTGCGTCTTCATACTTTTTACCTGCTGACCTTGGGGAAGCTGTTAAAACTTCAATTTCAAAGTCAGGATGATCTGCCAACAAACTGACAAATCTTTGTCCAACCATGCCGGTGGCGCCGAGTATGCCTACTTTCAACATCTTATCACCTGAGGCCTAAAACATCTTTCATGTCACTTATTTTTCCTGGTTTTGCATGTTTTATATATCTTATAGCACGTAAAACTCCATTAACGAATGCTTGTCTACTATGTGCACGATGAATGATTTCCAATCTTTCACCATTGCCTAAAAACATAACTGTATGGTCCCCAACAACATCTCCGCCTCTTATTGCATGTACGCCTATCTCTTCGTCACTTCTTTCGCCAACAATTCCTTTTCTACCATAAACAGCCACATCTTTACTTTTTCCTCTTTTATCACATATTATTTCTAAAGCTTTCATGGCAGTGCCAGATGGAGCATCTACTTTGTGTCTGTGATGAGCTTCAATGATTTCTACATCATAGTCTTCAAGTAATGACGCAAGATCTTCAATAATTTTGAAAAAAACATTTACTCCGACTGCCATATTTGGAGAAATAACTGCTTTAATGTTATTTTTTTCTACACAATCCTCAATTATTTTCATCTGTTCCTCATTAAAACCAGTTGTACCAACGACTAAATTTACTCCCATTTTACTAGCTGTTTTTATATTTTCAACTGCAGCATTTGGAGTTGTGAAATCAACTAAAACGTCAGGGTCTTTGTCTTTTAGAACTTCTTTTAAAAAATTTGCACCTCTTATCTTTACACCAACATGTCCTATACCAATTGTTTCACCAATGTCTTTACCTTCTAATTCCGTATTTGGAGCTTCTATCGCACCAACAAGTTCCATGTCTTTCTCTTTAACTACATTCTTTATAATTAATGACCCCATTCTTCCACAAGCGCCACAAACAACTATTTTCATGATTGATACCTCAATGCTAAATAAGTGATAACCTTTCCAATATTTCTCTTAAAGTTTTTTTATTTTCTTCTTTTAACGATGCTAAAGGCATTCTTACATGTCCTGCTGGTCTTCCCATCATATTCAATGCCTCTTTTACAGGGGCAGGGTTAGTTTCAATAAACAATGCCTCCATGAGTTCATAAAGTTCATAATGTTTTTTCTTAGCTGTTTCAAAATCACCTTTTAAAGCACTTTTTACTAGTTCACACATTCTGGTTGGATCTACGTTGGCAACAACGGAAACAACGCCTTTAGCACCCATAGAAATCATTGGCAAAGTTAAATTGTCATTTCCTGAAAGAACTATAAAATCTAAATTTGTATCCATGGTTTCTTTAATAATCATGGAAACTTTATTTAAATCCGTGCTAGCCTCTTTTATTCCTACAATATTGTCAACTTTTGCCAGTTCGCACAAAACATCTACACCTATATCTATTCCAGTTCTTGATGGTACATTATAGATGATAATAGGAATATCTGATTTCTCAGCCAATGTTTTGTAATGTTTTATTAGTCCATGTGGTTGTGGTTTATTGTAGTATGGTGTTATAACAAGTGCTGCATCTGCCCCAGCGTCTTCAGCATATTTTACTAATCCAAGTGCCTCTCTAGAAGAATTACTTCCTGCACCTGCTACTGCAGTTACTCTACCATTTACTTCATCTACGAGTATGTCTATAAGCCTTCTATGTTCTTCATGAGTTATTGTCGCTGATTCTCCTGTTGTACCTGCAGCTAAAAGTCCATCAACGCCTTTTTCAATCAAATAATTTATATTTTCACGCATTCCTTCTTCATCTATCTCATCATCTTTTGTAAAAGGAGTTACCATAGCAACTATCGTTCCTTCGATCTTCATTTTTCACACCCAAAATATACTATGAAAAAAGTTAAATATTGATTTTACGAAAATCATGAGGATCCTAAAACATCGCGAACAAGATTATAGACTTTTTCGCAATCTTTCCATTCTACAAAAATAACTATTGATGTCTGGGAAGATGAAATTTCCACAATGTTTATGTTATGTTTTTTCAATGGTTCTGTAATTTTTGAAATAATTCCAGGAGTTGTTACAAAATCAGGGCTTGAAACACTTATCATTCCTACATCTTTACCTATGGATACAGAACTAAGATCCTTGTCTTTAATAACTAATTCATGTAAAATTTTATGGGCTTTCCTAGCATCTTTTTTGTTAACAAATAAAGTTACAGAATTTTGGCCTGTAGAAATTCCTAAAATATTTATATTATCTTTTGCAAGTCTGGAAGTTATTTTAGCAAGTATGCCTGGCTTATAAAGTATCTCTTCACCAACTACTGCTATAACAGATAATGGTTCTGGATAGGACATTGTTGTTTTTAAAGTTTTCTCTTTTGATGGTCCTATAATTTCAGTTCCAGGTGCAGATAAATCTCCATGCTTAAAACTTATTATTTTTGCTCTTAAATTAGGTTCTTTATATTTTAATGCATCTGGATGTAAAACCTTTGCACCATGTGTGGCCAAATCCCTCATTTCTTCTACTGATATTTTTTCCAATCTTTTTGCACTTTTTATTAAATTAGGGTCTGTCGTCATTACTCCACTTACATCAGTAACAATGATAACCTCATCTGCATTTAAACACTTTGCTAGAACAAAAGCAGTTACGTCACTTCCACCTCTTCCCAATGTTGTAATATGTCCTTCCTTGTCTTTACCAAGAAATCCACATATAACTGGAATTATTCCTTCATCCAGAAGATTTAATATATTTTTTGACAATTTTTTGGTTGTTTCTAAATCTACTTCAGCGTTTAATAGATTACTATCAGTTATTATTGGCCATTTATCGCTAAATGGATCTATATATTCAGATTTTACTCCAAAAGATTCTATAGCAGATGCAAATATTCTAGCACTGGTCATTTCACCCATAGAAATTACTTCAGCCAACTGTTTTTCTGTTACAATATTTTTTGTTGCATCTTCTACAATTTTAATTAGCTCATCTGTTGTTTTGTTTATGGCAGAAACTACGACTACTACTTTCTTTCCAGACATGTATTCTTTAACTACCGCATTGGCAGCCTTTCTAATTCTTTTTCCATTCCCTATTGATGTCCCACCAAATTTAACAACTATTAGTGCCATTTATACACCATTAAGATGATCTTTGTTTCATAAGTTTTGTTATGTAACCTGCTATTTTATTTCTCAAATGTTTTGTTTCTACGGTTGAAATTTCTTCTAAAACTGCCTTGTTTTCATCAAAATTGTCTGAAAACTTGTCTGGAAAAGTTTCTATTAATTCTTTTGCAACTCTTTTTATCAACGCAGTTCTAATGTTTCCCATACACTACCTCCCCATCACTTTTTTTTGTTCTTCTCTATTCATCTCAGTTAATATCTTTACTATTTTTGTAATTTTCTTTTCATTAATTTTATTTTTTCTAGCAATCTTCCTTGCCTTATTTTCAATTTCTTTCTCCCTTATAGGGTCTTCAATATCCATACCTAGTATCATTTTTGCTTTTGCTATTTTTTTGCCAAGGAGTGTTCTTTCACAGATAAGCTTCAAAATTTTTTTATCTAATATATCTATTTGTTCTCTTGTTTCATTTAGAATTTTCTTTGCTTCCGATTTATCCATTAAATCACCTTTGTTCCTTCATTGTCAACTTCAGTTAATATTACTTCGCCAGGATATGAATTCCATGCATCCACAACATTGTCAACTTTGTCATTGTCAACAATTGCAATGAAAGAAGGCCCTGTTCCTGAAAGCCCCGAAGCTAGTGCACCAGCATCCAGTGCATCAAAAATTATATCTGTGTTGAATCCAAGTGCAGAGGAATAAAGTATACCATTCAATGTTAAAGCCTTATAAATATTTTTATTTAAAAGTTCTTTGAATGCAATATCTACCCATGGTGATATTAACTTCATTCTTTTTACATCTGCTTCAGCAGTGAAAGATTTTTTCTTAGGATTATATATTACTACTTTTTTTTCATCCATTTTACCTTTATATATTATTTCCCTTCTTAAATTATCTGTTATTGTTAATCCTCCAAAAAATGATGCTGTGGCATCGTCAAAAGCCCCTGTTATTGTCACTCCTGCTTCTAATGATGAATCGATTGCTAATTCTATAATATCCATATCATCTAATTTTTCTGTGTCAAATTCTTCTGAAATTAATTCATATACTGCCAAAGTAACTGCATTTGATGCCGCACTACTACTTGATAAACCTGAAGCCACTGGAAGATTTGATTCAGTTTTTATTTTTAATCCTGTTTTTACCCCTAAACGTTCTAAAACTTTTTTTGCACAAATTTCCATTAGTTTTGTGTCAACTTTAGGTTTTGTACTACATTTAATACCAGAATTAATTATTTTAGCTTCAGCAGTAACATAAAGTTTTATTCCAAATGCTGATCCTTTTCCTGTGGCGATAGCATTAATAACTGTTGCTGAACCAGGAGATTTCACCTTTTTCTTAATAGATATCCCTCCAAACAAAAATTTTTTCTAGCTTATTATATCATAATTTAGGAATAAAGATTTAGAGGTGATAATGTGGTAGTAAAAATAGAGATATTTACATCTCCCACATGCCCTCATTGTCCATCAGCCATTGCATTAGCCGAAGAAATTAAAGAAGAATATGGTAACAAAGTTGAAATTGAAGAAATAGATGTGATGGAAAATAGAGAAAAGGCAATAGAATATGGTTTGTTAGCAGTTCCTACAATAGCAATAAATGGAGAAGTTAAATTTGTTGGAACTCCTTCTAAAGAAGAATTTAAAAGAGCTATTGAAGAAGAATTAAAAAATGAATAAAAGTAAGATAGGAATAACAACGGGTAGTGCAGCCACTGCAGCTGCAACTGCTTGTATTTTATTTTTAAAAAAATCTAAAAAACCTAAAATTGTAAATATTGATGCACCTGTAGGTAAATTAAAAATTGAAATAAAAAGTATAAAAAAAATATCTAAAAATGAAGCTGAAGCTTTAGTTGTCAAGAAAAAATATCCAGATCCTGATGTAACGATTGGACTTGAAATAGGAGCTAGAGTGAAACTTATAAATGAAAATAAGATAATTATTAAAGGTGGAAAAGGAGTAGGAATAGTAACTAAGCCAGGATTGCCAGTTCCTGTTGGTGAACATGCAATAAATCCTGTACCTAGGAAAATGATTAAAAAAAATTTAAAAAAATTCCTTGAACAAAATGAGGGTGCAATAGTCACAATATTTGTACCTAAAGGAAAAGAGGTTGCACAAAAAACTATGAATCCAAAGTTGGGAATTAAAAATGGGATATCAATCCTTGGAACAAAAGGCATTGCACGACCAATGTCATCTAAAGCATATAAAAAATCTTTATCTTATCAAATTGATGTTGCAATAGCACAAGGATTTGAAGAATTGTATTTTGTGCCAGGAAATATTGGTGAAAAAATTGCTTTAAATAAATTTAAAGTTGAAAAAGACAGAATTGTACAAACTAGTAACTTCATTGGTTATATGTTGAATGAAGCCTCTAAAAAAGGAGTAAAAAATATTGTACTGTTGGGGCATGCTGGAAAATTGGTGAAAATTGCTGGAGGAATATTTAATACACACAGTAAAGTTGCCGATGCTAGAAGGGAAATAATAGCTGCTTATGCAGCGTTAGCAGGGGCATCAAAAGTTCTTGTAAAGAAAATATTTAAATCTAAAACTACTGAAGAAATGATAAAATACTTAGAGAAAGCTGGAATCAGAGAAAAAGTTTTTAATTATATTGCAAAATCAATAAAGAAGAGATGCGAAGACAGATATCCATTAAAAGTCAAAGTTATAATAACAGACATGAAAGGAAGAGTTCTTAATAGTGTTAAGGGTGTGTAGATGAAAATATGTTTAATAGGTCAATATCCTCCACATGTTGGCGGAGTAGCTTCCCATGTTCATTTTTTATCAAACATGCTTAAAAACAAAGGTCATGAGGTATTTGTAATAACCTATCCACACAAAAACTTGAAATCTAATAATGTTAAGCAAGCTCCAACAATTAATATTAAAGGATTAAGAGGATTGATATTCACATTGACAGCAACGATTATGGCTCTCTATCTCATAGTGAAGGAAGATATTGATATAATACATTCACATTATCTATTGCCTCCTGGATTAGTAGGATATTTAGCATCTAAGATAACAGGTAAACCTCATTATGTAACTGTACATGGATCTGATGCTTTAATCTTATCATCTAACAGATTTTTAAGAATTTTGATTAAAATGATTTTACAAGATGCAGAAAATGTTCTAGTTGTTAGCAAAACATTAAAAAACAAAATTTTGGAAATTATAGAGGATGAAAAAAAAGTAGTAATAACAGGCAATGCTGTAGATTTAAAGACTTTTAATCCAAACATCAAAACAACATTTAAAGATGAATTAAAAATAAAAAAACCCATAATTTTATTTGTTGGGAATTTAGTACCTCAAAAAGGTTTACAATATTTATTAAAAGCAAAAAAATTGGTTAAAACACCATCAACCCTTGTCATTGTAGGAGATGGCCCTTGCCTTAATCAACTGAAAAAAATGGTTAAAGAAGAAAAAATTAAAGATGTGGTATTTACAGGTGTAAGGCATGATATAAATAATGTAATGGCTGCTGCAGATCTTGTAGTCCTTCCTTCTATTTCAGAAAGCTTTGGACTAGCTTTGTTAGAAGCTATGGCCTGTGGAAAACCAGTTGTGGCAACCAAAGTTGGTGGTATCAAAGAAATAGTAACTGAAGATGTTGGATTGTTAGTTAATCCTCGTGATCCTAAAGCCTTGGCAAATGCTATAGATTATATACTTAAAAATGAAAAGAAAAAAAAGGAAATGGGAAAAAATGCTAGGAAAATAGCTATAAAATATTCAAAGATTTATGTCCCTTATCTAGGTGAAAAAGATGAAAAAGGTTCAAATGGTAGAAATTAGGGAAAAACCTGTAGTTTATAGGTCTGCTATTGCATCAGGAGAAATATTTTTAAAAGAAAAAACAATCAAGGCAATAAAAAATAATAAAATTAAAAAAGGAGATGTATTGACAACTGCACAAATTGCAGCTATAAACGCTGTTAAAAATACTCCATCAATAATACCACTTTGTCATCCAATTCAAATCACTGGCGTTGACTTAGATTTTGAAATAAAAAAAGATAAAATAAAAGTTAATGTTAAGGTCACATCAGAAGGAAAAACTGGCGTTGAAATGGAAGCACTCACTGGAGTTAGTGCTGCACTTCTAACTATTTGGGACATGGTAAAAAGTGTGGAAAAAGATGAAAAAGGTCAATACCCAACTACAAAAATATCCAATATAAAGGTGGTTGAAAAAAGAAAGGAGAAAAAGTGATGAAAAATATCTTAAAAATTCTAAAAAATTGTTACCCTTATTTAAAAGATTTTAACCCAGCGCAAAAAGCTGCACTAAAGAGTGGTTTTCTTGAAAAAGATAAAAACTATGTAATTGCGATGCCAACAGCTAGTGGAAAAACATTGCTTGGTATCTTAGCAGCTTTAAAAGTTATAAATAATGGTGGAAAAGTAATTTATCTTGTACCTCTTATTTCACTACAAAACGAAAAATTACAAGAATTCAAAAAACTTGAAAATCATGCTAAAATTAAAATAGGTCGAGATCCTAGATATTCTGATTTGTCTGTCATGATATATGAATCATTTGACATTTTAACACGTACATATCCAGAAATTTTAAGTGATGTAGATTTGTTGGTTGTGGATGAATTTCACATGCTTGGTGATTATTCAAGAGGACCCATACTTGAATGTGCTATCACAAAAGCAAAAAAATTGAATCCAGGAATAAGAATTATTGCCTTATCAGCCACTCTTAAAAACATGCATGAAATTGCTAAATGGTTAGATGCAGAAGTGTTTGAACATGATTATAGACCAGTTCCTTTGCATAAAGATGTGTTAGTGGTAGAGAATCACAATGTTAGAAATAAAAACGATCTAGTTTTTAAGCTACTTAAAAAAAGTAGACAAATGCTAGTTTTTGTTTCAACAAGAAGATTTACAGAATCATTGGCAAATTATGTAGCTAAAAAATTGCAAAATAGGGAAAAGTTTGAAAAAATTGCCAAAAAAATTTTAGAAGTCCCAAAGAGTAAAGGTTCACCGCCAACACCTACATGTAAAAAACTTGCGAAATGTGTAAAAAAAGGAGTGGCTTTCCACCATGCTGGATTGTTTAATGAGCAAAGATCAATCATAGAAGAAGAATTTAAAAAAGGTAACCTTTTAATGATCACTGCAACACCAACATTAATGTATGGTGTTAATCTTCCATCACAAGTTGTAGTTATAAGAGATTATAAACGTTGGACACCAACAGGTATTCAAAACATTCCTATATTTGATTATGAACAAATGTCAGGAAGGGCTGGAAGACCTCAATATGATAAAAAAGGATATTCTTATTTAATAGCTAAAACTAATGAGGAAGCAGAAAAACTTTATGAATATTATATAGAGGGAGATATAGAAGAAACAAGGTCTCAATTACTTGATAATAAAGATTCTCTTTGTAAACAAATAATAGGTCAAATTGCTTCTGGATGCAGGGATATAAATGATATCATAGAATTTTTCTCAGATACATTTTGTGGATATCAAATCAAAAAATTTAGTTATGATGCTTTAGAATATGAAATTGAAGATGCTTTAGATTTTCTATTAGATTCAGATCTAATAAAAATGACATCTGCTGGATTCAAAATTACAAAATTAGGAGAATTAGCTTCAAAATCTAATTATTCTGTGGAAACCGTTGTAAAATTGAAGGAATTTGTAGAAAATACAGCAGATCTAAATATAAATAACTTGATTTATGAATTATCACAAACTCCTGACTTACCATTAATATCCTTTAAGAATTATAACTATAAAGACCGTGTAAAGGAAAAATTATTAGAAAATGAAATATTTGTTTGGGATGTAGGAAATAGAGAAGCCACTGCAGCTTCTCTAATTGAATGGGTGAATGAAAAAACTGAATATGAAATTGAAAACTTTTTTGGTGTTTATGGAGGATCTGTACGCAGGGCTGCATATGAAGCTTCAAAACTTTCCAAATTTCTTAAAGATATTTGTGAAGCGATAAATATATACAAATATTCTCATGATCTAGAAAAATATTCGGCAAGGCTTTATTATGGCGTAAAAGAGGATATTTTACATTTAGTAGTTAGAGTTAAAGGGTTAGGTAGAAGAAGGGCAAGAAAAATTTTCAACATGTTTGGCGATGATATTGCATCAGTCAGTGAAAAAGAACTTCAAAAAGTTGAAGGAATTGGTCCTAAATTAGCCTCTGCAATAAAAAAGGCATTCAGGTGATAATCTGTTAAATATTAACTTTTCAGAAAAAATATCAAAAAGAAAATTATTACACATCCTAAAAAAAGCTTCAAGGAAAGTCAGTGTAAATGATCTCATGAATGCGAGTGTTTTTTTAAATGAAGAAATTAAGTATATGCACAAGCAAGAAAAAAAGGAATATATAAGGAGATTTATGCATGCTTTTTTCATGAGATTAAATGAATTGAAAAACGATAAAAAAAGATATGAGGGGTCTGTAGATATTAAAAAACTAAAAGAGCTCGTTGATTTTATGGAAAATAAAATAAAAAATTCTAAATCTGAAAAAGAACGTAGTTTTTATAAAATAGCGGCTATTGTTTCTATTTATGCTACATTTGTCAAAGAGGTGCCAATACATCCTCTAAGTACAAAGTTTCCTGGCAACTTAAAGATAAGATATAGGAAAGGTAAATATCTTTGTCCTGTAAAGGATAAACAAAAAGAAAGCCCTGAAGCATTGTGTAAATTTTGCGTTGCTGTACAGGATGAAAGTGTACTGTAAATATTGTTTTTAACCTCCACCATCACATACTTCTGAACTAACATCTACTTCTTCTAGTTCTTCACGCATTTTCTTCAATTTTTTAATTTGTTCTTTTATTTCTGGTTTAACTTTTCTTTTCTCTTCGTATTCTTCTTTTCCAATGACTTCAAGATATTTACTATTATACCAAAGGTCATTCTTATCTAATTTTACCCATCCTACATTATTTTCAACTTTTATTGCTGATACTTCACCAGTGGTCCCAGTGCCTGTATATCTGACTATTGAACCAATTGTTATTGTTTTACCTTTTTTGTCAACAACTTCCATCCTTCCACTCCTATTCTGTTTTTTCTAAAGTTACCTTTTTAGCCTCTTCTTTTTCTTCTACCTCTAATTCCTTAGGTTTAACTCCTAAAATAACATAATCACCTATTGTGTTTACATCTTCTATTTTAACTGGGAAAGTCTTAGGTTTAAATGATAAACCGGCTTTAGAAACAATTAAATAATCAATAGTCCCTGTAGAAGTGTCTATTTCTATATCTGCTATTTTTCCAACTTCGTTAGCATCTTTATCAATAACTTTTTTACCTAAAAGTTCGCTTGCTCTCATCTTCCCACCTCCCAGTTTAATTATATGTGTAATTTAACCATATATAATGCATGATGATAAAGAAAGCATGTCGCTACATAATAAAGCAAGTAAAGGAAGGAAAAGTTAAAAATAAAGATGAATTGGAAATTGTTAAGCGTAAAGCATGCAAAAAATTTGGCATAAAAAAATTTGTTAGCAATTCTGAAATTTTAAAATATGCTACCCAAGAAGAGAAAGAAATAATTGCTCCCATCATACGTAAGAAACCAGTTAGGACAATATCCGGTGTTGCAGTTGTAGCAGTAATGTGTCACCCAACACCTTGCCCACATGGAAAATGCCTATACTGTCCACAAAGTACTAAAGCTCCACCAAGTTATACTGGAGAAGAACCTGCTGCTCTCAGGGCACGTAGACATAAGTATGATCCATATAGACAAGTCAAAGATAGATTAGATCAATTAAAGAGCATAGGACATCCGATTGATAAAGTAGAATTAATAATTATGGGTGGAACCTTTCCAGCCCATGATTTATGTTATCAAGAGTGGTTTGTATCACGGTGTTTACAAGCAATGAATGAATTTGGATCTAAAAAAGAGAAAAAAGAATTTCAATATTTAGAAGACATTCAAAAAATTAATGAAAAATCAAAGGTTAGATGTGTAGGAATGACTGTTGAAACTAGACCAGATTACTCCAAAGAGGAAGATGTAGACAGAATGTTGTCATTTGGGGTAACTAGGGTAGAATTGGGAGTACAGACAATATACAATTATATATATCATAGAGTTAAAAGAGGACATGACATTAAAGATGTTATAGAAGCAAATAGGATTTTAAGAGATTCTGGATTAAAAGTGGGAATGCATATAATGCCTGGGTTATTTGCAGATGAAGAAAAAGATTTAAGAATATTTAAAAGATTATTTTCTGATCCTTCTTTTAGACCAGATATGTTGAAGATATATCCATGTTTAGTAACAAAAGAAAGTGAATTATATGAGTTATGGAAGAGAGGAGAGTATAGACCATATAATACAGAAGAAGCTGTCGAATTGATTGTAAAAATAAAAAAATTACTACCAAAATGGGTTAGAACGATGCGAATACAACGTGACATACCTTCACCATTAATTGTAGACGGTGTTAAAAAATCAAATTTAGGAGAGTTAGTTTACAGAAAATTAAAAGAAGAAGGTGTCAGATGCAAATGTATTAGATGTCGTGAAATAGGTCATAGAATGAAGGAAGGTGTCATGCCAGAGGAGGACAATATAAAAATTTTCAAAGAAGAATATAAAGCTGCAGATGGCAAAGAAATATTTATTTCTCATGAGGATAAAGAAAATGACGTATTAGTTGGATTTTTACGTTTAAGAATTCCTTCCAAAAAAGCCCATCGGAAGGAAATAGATGAAAACACGGCTATAGTCCGTGAATTGCATGTTTATGGACCTATGGTCCCTATTGGTAAAAAATCGAAAATGATTGGACAACATAGAGGTTATGGAGAAGAATTACTTAAATTTGCTGAAAATATAGCATTAAAACGTGGAAAAAACAAAATAGTTATCACTAGTGGTATAGGTGTTCGAGATTATTATCGAAATTTTGGTTATAAACGTGAAGGTCCTTACATGGCAAAGATTCTTGATCAGTAATTAAATATTTGGAATAGCTGACAATGGTCTTATGTTGTTATAAAGAGTATCTCTTAATGCTGGTATACGTCCTAAATTTTCTACTATTCTTCTTAAATTACTTACGTCAGTTTTAGTACCATGAGGAGACCCTGCAGACCTTGATATATTTTCTTCTCCAAGAGTTCCACCTAAATCGTTAGCACCTGCCATTAAACAAAATTGTGCAAATTTAAAACCAAGTTTCACCCATGACACTTGTATATTTTTTATTAGGTCATGGAACATTAATCTGGAGACTGCATAAACTTTAAGGTCCTCGATGCCAGTTGCACCAGGCCTTGCGTCTCCAGAAAGATATAGAGGAGATTTTGCATGCATAAAAGTTAATGGTACAAATTCTGTAAACCCACCTGTTTCTTCTTGTATGTCTCTCAATATTTTGAGGTGCTTAACAATATTTTCCATGTTTTCTACATGTCCATACATCATTGTAGATGTTGTAGGTATTCCAAGCTTATGAGCTGTCTTAATTATGTATATCCATTGCTCTGTAGTTATTTTACTTGGACAAATTTTTCTCCTTACTTTGTTATCTAATATTTCTGCTGCAGTTCCAGGCATAGACCCCAATCCTGCCCTTTTAAGAATTTTCAAAGTTTTTTTAATGGATAATTCTGAATTTTTAGACACATAGTATATTTCCATTGGTGAAAATGCATGAATATGGAGCTCAGGATAATTATCTTTTATTTCTTTTATGAGTTCTTCATAGAAGTTAATATCTAAATTGGGATGTAAAGCTCCCTGAATACAGACTTCTTCAACACCGCTCTCAACAGCTTTTCTAACGACCTTTAGTATCTCTGGAATATCCATAAAATATGCTTCAGGATCTCCATCTTTTTTACGAAATGCACAAAATCTACAATTTCCAACACATATGTTTGTGAAGTTTATATTCCAATTTTTAATAAAAGTCACAATGTCTCCAACAATTTTTTTCCTTACTTTATCAGCTGTAATTAAAAGAGCATATAGTTCATCTCCACGCAAATTCATTAAATACATAGCTTCTTCTACAGTTATTTGCCTATAAAAAGATTCTTCCAAAATTTCTTTTGTTTTTGGTCTTATAGTTAGATTATTCAACATACATAAGTTATTTAAATTGAAAACTTTATATAAATTTATTTGAAACCTCAGATAAGATTTAAATAATATCAAGAAAGTGGTGTTTAACTTGGATATTGAAAAGAGTTTGAGTCCATTAGCAAGCTTTTTGAATAAATTTGTACCAAAAAAATTATTATTACATGTCCAAGAAAGCTTGGTACGCTGCGGAATATATATGAAAGCTTCTTATTTTCTTTCTTTATTGTTTATATTGAGTGCTATTTCAGCTGTAGTTGCAACAATGCTTGCAATAATATTAAATTTTAATATAATTTTGGCAGTTTTAGCAGGGATTTTAGCACCTTTTGCTGCTGCATTTGCTGCATTGTATATTATAGCAGAGAGAAGAAGAGGAACAATAGAAGAAAGTACTCCTGATTTTTTAACACAATTAGCATCAGAACTTCGTGCAGGAATTTCATTGGAAAGTGCTATAGATGATTTAACAAAATATGGTGAAGGTCCTCTTTATGATGAACTAAAGAGAACCGCAATTGAAATAAAGATGGGTAGAAGCTTTGAAAGTTCATTGATAGCAATGGCCAATAGATTGAAATCTGAACAACTTAACAGAACATTTAGAATGATATCTGAGGGTCGTAGGGCTGGAGCCTCATTGTCACGAGTATTAGAATCTGTAGCTGAAGATTTAAGACAAGTTTTAGCCCTAAAAAGAGAAAGAAAATCAAATGTCATGATGTATGCAATGTTTTTCCTTATAGCAGGACTCATTGGCGCTCCATTAGTTGTAGGATTAATATCAATTGTTATAAGATTTTTCATAGACTTATATTCTGCTTCAGGAGCAATTGCTGGCATGACACTTGTAGGAAATGTACAGCAGAGGCTTGTTAATTTAAGAGATCCTATTCAAATTGCATGTGGTGGTTATGTAGCAATACATGCATTTCTTGGAGGTATATTGTTAGGAACTGTGATGTATGGTGATCCTAAAAAAGGTTTAAAATATTCAATACCTATGGCTTTAGTTGCATTTGTAATTTATTATTTCATAAGTACAACCGGCTATGATCTCATAAGTTCATTTGGTGGAGGATTTAAAGGTGCATATAGTTATAGCAGATGAAAAAGGGCAAAGTAGTGCAGAATATATACTTCTTATAGCAGGAGTATTGGGGATAGTGTTAATAGTTCTTTATGCATCTATCTCATACATGAATGAAGTTAAAACTGGGACATTTAATGCCACAAATAATACAACGATTTGGAGTAGTTTAAAAGATAAATTTAAAAATTGGTGATAAATTTGGAAATGTTAATTAATGGAAAAAATGTAACTTCTGAGGATGAAATACCAGTATTAAATCCTTATAATCAAGAAGTTGTAGATACAGTTCCCTCAGCTTCTCAGAAAGATGTTAAAAATGCTATACAATCTGCAAACAAGGCTAAAATCAAAATGAAGTCACTTACATCAAGAGAAGTTTCAGAAAATTTATATGAAGTTAGTAATGAAATGAAGAAGAAAATTGATGAATTTTCAAAAATGATAACACTGGAAACTGGCAAACCTATTAAATTCTCTCGTGAAGAAGCTAAACGTGCAATAGAAACTTTTAAATTATCTGCAGAAGAAGCAAAAAGAATTTATGGTGAAACTATTCCATTGGATGCATGCAGGGCTGGAGAAGGTCATATAGCATTTACAATAAGAGAGCCACTTGGAGTTGTTGCAGCCATTACTCCATTTAATTATCCACTAAATTTAGCAGCGCATAAGGTTGGGCCTGCTATCGCTGCTAAAAATACAGTAGTATTAAAACCATCTCTAAAAGCTCCTTTAACAGCTATAATGATGGGAAAAATAATAGATACCTATTTTCCTGACGGTGTAATAAATGTTATCACTGGAAATGCAAAGATGATTGGCGATGAGTTTATAAAAAGTGATTTAATCAATAAAATTACTTTTACTGGAGGATTAAATGTTGGAAAGAAGATTGCAAAAAGTGTTGGATTAAAGAAATTAACTTTAGAGTTAGGAGGAAATGATCCACTAATAGTTCTTAGTGATGCTGACATTGATAAAGCTGTTGAAGCTGCAGTTAAAGGATCCTACTTATATTCAGGACAAGTATGTATTGCAGTGAAAAGAATAATAGTTGAAAATGAAATTGCAGATGAATTTTCTGAAAAACTCGTTAAAGAAACTAAAAAATTAAAAATTGGAGATCCTATGGATCCCAAAACAGATATTGGTCCACTAATAGACCTAAATTCTGCTATAAATGTAGAAAAAGTTGTAAAGGATGCCATAAAAAATGGTGCAGAATTACTATATGGAGGAAATCGTGAAAAAAATTTATTTGAGCCAACAGTGCTTGATTACGTGACTCCTGAAATGAAAGTTGTAAAAGAAGAAACATTTGGTCCTGTATCTCCAATTATTAGGGTGAAATCTATTGATGAAGCGGTGAAAATTGCAAATGATACATGTTATGCGCTTCAAGCAGGAGTTTTCACTGAAAATATACACAAGGCATTAGAACTTTCACAAAAAATTGAAGCAGGCGCAGTGATTATAAATAAACAATCTACATTTAGAACAGATAATATGCCATTTGGTGGATTTAAATGTAGTGGAATTGGAAAAGAAGGAGTTAAATATGCAGTTAATGATATGACTCGTGAGAAACTCATTATATTTGCTCCAAAATAATTTTTATTTTTTGTTAAAGATAATGATCAAACTTATTTTCACTGATAGATAATTTGCGCTGTGAATTGAAAAATTACCAAAAACTAATTCATTTAAATTTTTATTGTGGTATATATAAGGTTTTGTAGACTTATCTGAAGTTATAACTGTGGAATGCCAATAAGACCTTTCTTGTTGTTAAAGTCCTCGCTGCTAATTTCTAAATGTCTAAAATATTAAATTCTGCAAACTTTCTGGAAAGGTGATACACTATGAGTTTTGAACTTAAATATACTCCTAACATTTGTCCTTATTGTGGTTGTGGATGTGGACTAAATATAGTGACTCTTAATGGGAAAATAAAGGGAGTTGAAGGCTGGAAAAGGCATCCTGTTAATGAAGGCAAATTATGTCCAAAAGGTAATTTCTCATACCAGTTTGTTCAAAGTAAAGACAGGCTTAAACATCCTTTAATAAAAAAGAATGGAAAATTTATAGAAATTTCTTGGGATAAAGCTGTAGATATCATAGTTTCAAAATTAAATGAATATCGTAAAGAAAATCCTAATTCAATAGCATTTCTTGCTTCTGCAAGATGTACAAATGAAGAAAATTATATTTTACAAAAATTTGCGAGAGTGGCTATTGGTACAAATAATATTGACCATTGTGCTAGGTTATGTCATGCACCATCAGTTGCAGGTCTTGCTCAAACATTTGGCTCAGGAGCAATGACAAATTCAATTCTAGACATTGAAGAAGCCGAAAGTATTTTCATAATTGGGTCAAATACTGCTGAGCAACATCCCATTATATGGAGAAGAGTTTTAAAAGCTAAAAATAAAGGCGCAAAATTAATAGTTGCAGATCCAAGAAAAACTCCAACTGCTTCATTAGCAGACATCCATCTGCCGATAAAACCTGGAAGCAACATAGCACTGATAAATGCAATGATGAATGTTATAATAGAAGAAGGCCTTGAAGACACTGATTTTATTAAAAAAAGAACAAAAGGATTTGAAAAATTAAAAGAAGTCATTGAAAAGTATAAACCAGAAAAAGTTGAAAAAATTGTAGGTGTACCTGCAAAAAAAATAAGAGAAGCTGCAATAACTTATGCAAAAGCTGACAGGGCAACTATATTATATGCAATGGGAATTACACAACATACTACAGGTACTCATAATGTTATTTCAACAGCAAATCTTGCTATGTTAACAGGTAATATTGGTAAAAAAGGTACTGGTGTAAATCCTCTAAGAGGTCAAAATAATGTACAAGGCGCATGTGATATGGGTGCTCTTCCACAATTTTACCCTGGTTATCAGAAAGTTACAGATAAAAATGCTACTGAAAAAATGCAAAAGATTTGGAAGTGCGATGATCTCAGTTCTGAACCTGGATTAACAGTTGTTGAGATGATGGATGCTGCTATAGATGGAAAAGTTAAATGCATGTATATAATGGGTGAAAATCCAGTTTTATCAGATCCTGACATTAAACATGTTAAAAAAGCATTGAAAAATTTAGAATTCCTTATTGTACAAGATATTTTCCTTACAGAAACAGCTGAATTTGCAGATATTGTTCTTCCTACAACTGCATGGGGAGAAAAAAATGGTACATATACAAGTACGGAAAGGCGTGTACAATGTATAAGAAAAGCAGCAGATGGTCCTGGAGAAGCAAAAGATGACTGGAGAATAATATGTGAAATAGCAAAGAGAATGAATGTTAATGGTTTTGAATTCAATTCTACAAAAGAAATATTCAATGAAATTAGAAAAGTTACACCACAATATGCGGGCATGAACTTTAAAAGATTACAAAAACCAGGTGGATTACAGTGGCCATGTCCTGATGAAAGCCACCCAGGAACACCAATATTACACACAGAGAAGTTTGCAACACCTGATGGATTAGGAAAATTCATTCCTGTAGAACATGAAGAGCCAGCCGAACTTCCTGATGATAGATATCCATTTATCCTAACAACTGGACGTATTTTATTCCACTACCATACAGGTACAATGACAAGAAGATCAGAAACTTTAGACAATGAAGTTAGTACAGGATTTGTTGAAATAAATGATAAAGATGCTTCTAAATTAGGTATTAAGGATGGTGAAATTGTTAAAGTTATGACTCGACGTGGTGAAATTAAAATACCAGCAAAAGTGACTTCAAAAGTTAGAGAAGGTGTTTTATTTATTCCGTTCCATTTTGTTGAATGTGCAGCTAATATGTTAACAAGTACTAATTATGACCCTATTTCAAAAATACCTGAATTTAAAGTATCGGCGGCTAATATAGAAAAATTGGAGGATTAAACATGGTCAAAGTAGGTGACATGTTTTATGTTTATTCTGAAGATAAAAACATTAGAAATAAAGGGGAATATGGAGGAGCCATAACTTCTTTACATAAATTCCTTCTTGAAGAAGGAATTGTGGATGCTGTTATCGCCGTTAAAAATGGTTCAGATCTTTATGATGCTGTTCCAACCTTGATAACGGACCCTGATAAAGTTATAGAGTCTGCAGGTTCACTCCACTGTGGTACATTCAACATTGCAAAAGTTATTACATGTTACTTAAATGGTGCAAAAGATATGAAAATAGCTGTTACAGTAAAGCCATGCGATGCAATGGCAATAGTAGAGGTTGCAAAAAAGGGTAAAATTGACCTTAACAATGTTATAATGCTGGGTGTCAACTGTGGAGGGACACTTCCACCTGTAAAGACAATACAAATGATAGAAGAAATATATGAAATGGATCCTGACAAAGTTATCAAGGAAGAAATAGCCAAGGGGAAACTTATAATTGAAACTCCAGACACTGAGAAGGAAATAAGTGTGGATGAATTAGAAGAGATGGGTTACGGTAGAAGAACCAACTGTAGGAGATGTGAAAATAATATACCTAGAATGGCCGATCTTACATTTGGTAATTGGGGAGTTATAGGACCTATGGCTGGAAAAGCAACATTTGTAGAAGTAACATCAAAAAAAGGTGCAGAAGTTCTTGAAAAAGCTGTAAATGCTGGGGTCATTCATGTAGAGGATCCAATGCCTAAAGGTATCGAAATACGTGAAAAAATAGATAAAGCTATGGTTAATCTTGCAAAGAAATGGCAACAAAAAGAATTCAAAGATAAAAAAGATGTAATTGAAATATTCAAAGAATATATGGAAGAGTTCAGGAAGTGCATAAAATGCTATGGCTGTAGAGAAGCTTGTCCCTTATGTTACTGTGAAGAATGTTCACTTGAATCAGAAACTCCTGAATGGTTTAAAAGAGGGGAGATTCCTCCATCACCCATTCTCCATCTTGAAAGACTACTTCACACTATAGATTCTTGTGTCAATTGTGGTCAATGTGAAGATGCCTGTCCAGCAGAAATACCTCTTACAAGAATATGGCATGAACTTAATTGTAGAGTCAAAGATATCTTTGGATACGTACCTGGGTCACATCTGAAAGCACCTTTAACACAAGGTCAGAGGTAGTTTCCCCAATTTTTTATTTCTTTTAAAAATTTTCCTTTTCCTACTCTTTCCATAACTGCAGATAATCTTTCCCTTTGTGGTTTTTCGGCATATTTACTGTATACATTTAGTACAGCATCGATTAACTCCAATATTTTATCTTCATTGTCAATGATTCCGATGTCTATTCCCTCAACAATTTCACGTCCTGATTTCCCGCCTATATATAATCTATATCCTTCATCTTTAACTTCTCTTCCTTCATTAGGACATGCATCAATGCATTTGCCACATCCTATACATAGATTATAATTTGTGTACGATGTTTCTCCTCTAATGTCGATTGCCTCAACTTTACAAACTTCTGCGCATCTTCCACATCCATTACATTTTTCTTCGTTTATAAGTGGATATCTAACTCCTGCTACTCCTATATCATGAATTTGTGGTCTTACACATTTATTTGGGCATCCACTTATTGCAATTTTGAATTTATAAGGTGAAGGTCTTTCTTTAAATTTATCTTCAATTTTTTGTGCAAGTTTTTTAGTATTTATTATACCGCTTCCACAATTATCTTTTCCTGGACAGGCAAGGGTTGCTCTTACAAGAGGACCTTCTGACCCTGTTATCAGTCCTTCTTTCATTAACTCCAAAACCACATCTTCAACATCATACCCTGCTATGCCATGTATTTCAAATCCACCTCTATTTGTGATTTTTAAATTAGCATCATATTCCTTAACTATTTTTAATATTTTTTCGACTTCATCAATATCGTACCATCCACCTGGTCTTGCTCTAATCCGTATAAAGTATGTGCCATCTGCTCTTTTACTTACTCCTGGATAACAATCTGTCCAATAAAATGATACTTTTTTATTTTTTCTTTTTCTTTTTTTGATTTCTTCTTTAAATCTTCTGATTTTTAAACTTTTTAATTTTTCAATCGATTCGATATCTACACCTTTTCTTAATTTTACAGCGTTTTTAATTTCCTCTCCTTTTTTTGTCCTTATTATTATCGTTGAATATCCTTCTGGACTTCCAACAGACCCTACTGAAACATCAGCCATTTCAGAATCAAAATCCCTACATATTTTACATCCAGAACATACATCCAATTCTTTTAGAGGAATTTCATGTTTCTCATTTTTAAGATACACGAGTAGTTTATTCCCCTTAATATCAAATTTTTCTACTTTCTCAATATCTATCCCATGTTTTTCCAAAGTTTCATAAAAAGAATCATGTTCAAATTTTTCCATGCAGAACAATCCAATTAAATATTTTATTTTTGGTAATGAAGTAGGTTTCCCATCTTTACCTAACTCTCCATCATATTTTGCTAAATATGGGAAATATTGGATTTTTCTTAACCCTTGTATTTGACAAGGCAATCCAACAACTGCCACTTCTTTACATCCAATCTCACTTGCTTTCTTGAGGGCATCTAATGTTGACACCGTATATTTTGACTTTGCAGATTTTTCAATGTCATCTGGATCTTTTATAATCCATGAAGTAGGTTTCCACAATTCATCTCCAACTACAATTGCCCCATCAATTTTTCTCTTTTTTAGCAAATACTTCAAGAAAGTTGATACTACTCCACCATCCTGACCTTTTACATCTCCTTTCCCATAAAAAAATTCTTTTTTGAAACTTTCTCTAATTTTGATTTGATATCCACCAGATGATACACGAGGACATATGTCATAACACATTCCATTTCCCTTTCTTAAACATTCTTCAATAAGTTTTGGATGATTCTCAAAATCCAATAGATCATTTGGACAAACTACAACACATGTTCCACACTTAGCACATAATTCTGTATCTACAATTTCATCTTTTAATTTCCATTCCCATTGATGTGTCATGAATATAGCCCCTATCAAGTTCGTATTCCATGGTTATTATTTCTGATATAAATACTTTTCAACTCTTGTTTCCTAATTTGCAAAAGACTTTTCACTAATAAAGTTAAATTTTTTGATTATTTTTGTTATGTGTTTGTAAAACATCGTATCTTTAACCTTTAGACCTCTGATGCCGGCAAGAAATCCCGAACATCCACAAACCATTTTAAAAATTTTTTGAATTTTTTACAAACAGAATTTTTAAAAAATAAAAAAATAAAAAGAAGATTGAAATTGATTTTGTGAAAAACCAGATTTCCACTCTATCAGGGATTGAGAGAAAACAGAAAAAGTATTTATATAGATGAAGTACAAAACTAGCACTTGTTCTAAAAAAATATACACAACTCTTCTTTTACTTCCTCTTTCTCTCTCCAAAAATGCTCTAGAAATTAAGAAAACTATATATATCCTTTCATACTACTTTTTTTCATGAGATGACTTCCCATACAATTACAAAGCTGAAAAAAACTGGTAGGTAGTTAAGAAGGTCTAAATGCATTAAAAGGATTAAAAATAAGTTAAGAGATTATATATCAGCATTTAAGACACTGTTGAGGGAATAGAGTAACCTTGATAGCCTGTAGGCAAGTTTTCTTTAGAAGTAGGAAGCTCTGTAGGAGTAGTTCACCATGGTGGACCTATGTATTAAGAATTGCAAATTAAATGGAAAAATTGTAAATATTGGGGTTGAAGATGGCAAAATAATAAAGATCAGTAAATTACCATTTAAAAATTGTGAAACAATAGACATAAAAGGTAGAATAATATTCCCAGGCTTGATTGATGCACATGTACATTTTAGAGAACCAGGAATGGAATATAAAGAAGACTTTAAAAGTGGATCAATGGCAGCAGCGCATGGAGGATTTACAACGGTTCTAGACATGCCAAATACAAAACCTCCCACAAATACTTTAAAAGAATTTAAAAGAAAGATTAAACTTGCATCTAAAAAAAGTATTGTGGATTTTGGATTACATGCTGGTGTAAATTTACAAGAAGTCCAAAAAATTGTAAAGTTAAGTCCAGCTTCTTTTAAAATTTACATGGAAGACACGAGTATAAACACTATAAAAAAAATGTTTGATATTTTAAATTCAACAAATATCCCACTTACTTTTCATTGTGAAAAAAGAGAAATTAATTATGAAAGAGATCACAGAGGAAAAAGTCCTCATTTTTATTCAGATGCAAGACCTACTATAAGTGAGGAAATTGCAGTTGCAGAAGCTGTTTCATTTTCAGCTCATTATAATCATCCTATACATATATGCCATTTAAGCTCAAAAAAAGCTTTAAAAATCATAAAAAATATGCGAAATTTAGCACCAGTTACATGTGAGGTTACACCTCATCATTTATTTTTGGATTCAAGTTATTTCAACAAATTTGGCAGTTTTGTAAAGACAAATCCCCCACTACGGTCTAGAGAGGAAGGTATAAATATTAAAGACTTAAATGATATCGATATTATTGCTACTGATCATGCTCCACATACTTTAGATGAAAAAGAAAAAGAATTTTGGGAAGCACCAGCAGGTATACCTAATCTTGAAGTATCTTTAAAATTATTTTTAACTTTATTTGCAAAAGGTAAAATTAAATTAAATGAAATAAAAACTATGTTTTGCGAAAAACCAGCAACTATTTTTGGTTTAACTAATAAAGGTTTTATTAAGGAAGGCATGGACGCAGATTTTGTTGT
Source organism: Methanothermus fervidus DSM 2088 (assembly GCA_000166095.1). Classification (NCBI taxonomy): domain Archaea; kingdom Methanobacteriati; phylum Methanobacteriota; class Methanobacteria; order Methanobacteriales; family Methanothermaceae; genus Methanothermus; species Methanothermus fervidus. The sequence continues at coordinate 680,022 of CP002278.1, forward strand.
CATAGATCATAAAAAAACTGGTAAGATAAGTGCTGATGAATTTTATAGTAAGGCACAATATACACCTTTTGAAGGTTTTGAATATATTGGAGAAGCAGTAATGACCATACTTCGCGGCAAAGTAATTATGGAGGAAGGTGAAGTATTTAAAAATAAAGGTAAATATGTCAGGAGTGAATATAGGCTACCTCCTACAGAGCTTCCTACTTCATAAAGAAAACTTGCCCAGAGACTATATCTCTATAAGAGACAATCCTGAGTAGAGCATTCTCCTAAACAGGCAGTCAAAACTACCTTATATCCTCAACAATACTCTATATAGACTTATTCTTACATGTTAGAAAAATAATTATAAACATGCCTATAAATCTCCAAAGTTTCCAATAGTTTATCTTCTGTTCTTTGCTTAATAAACTTCTGAATTTATATAGCTATATCTTATGAAGAAAAGTGGTATATTATGCTTTTCTTTTTTCTAAATATTAATTTGCTTTGGAGAAAGAAGGAGTGAGAGAGTTGTGTATATTTTTTAAAACAAGTGTTATTTTGTACTTCATCTATATAAATACTTTTCTTATTTCTCAATCCCTGATAAGCGAATATAAAAAATACTCATTGAGACTTAACATAATTTCTTAAAATTCCTATAGATTCTATTTCTGCTTCGACAATGTCACCAGGTTTCATTGGACCTACTCCTGGAGGAGTACCAGTTGCTATTATATCTCCTGGTAGGAGTGTCATAACACTTGATATAAATTCAACAAGTTCATTTACTTTAAATATCATTTTTGAAGTGTTTGAAAATTGTTTAGTTTTGCCATTTAACCTAAGAGATATTTTTTGTTTATGTGGATCCATTTCTGTTTCTATAAAAGGGCCTAAAGGACAAAAAGTGTCAAAACTTTTTGCCCTTGTCCATTGACCATCCTTTCTTTGTATATCACGTGCTGTAACATCGTTAACAATAGTATATCCACCAATTACATCCCAGGCATCTGAAGCATTTACATTTTTTGCTTTTTTTGAAATTACGACACCTAACTCAACTTCATAATCTACCTGCTTTGAAATTTCTGGATAAACAATAGTATCTTCATGTCCTATTACACTTGAAGGTGGTTTCAAAAATAAAACTGGTTCTTCCGGTATTTCCATATTTAATTCAGCAGCATGATCTCTATAATTAAGACCAACACAAACAATTTTAGATGGTGATACTGGAGGTAAAATTTCAATATTTTTAAATGAATAAGTTTGAGATTCTATTATTTTAAGATCGCCATTCAAAGCATCTATGATATTTTCAATTTCAACTATTTCATCACCAGCTATATATCCTGATTTTATAGCACCGTTGTCTTTAAATCTTAGAAATTTCATGTTTTTCCCTCTCTTTGTAATTTTCTAGCGGTGACGATGTAATGGTATTTACCTAATTTGTCAATATTTTCAATTTTAAAGCCATAAGAATTTAAAATTTCAACACATTTTTCTTCACTTATTTTTAAATTTTCAGGAGGTCCTGCTGGTTTATCAACTCTAAAATCAACTATTATAAGTTTTCCTTTTGGTTTCAAGACCCTATTTATTTCTTTCATTAGCTCATCAGTTTTTTCATTTGCTACAATACCATGAAGAACATTTGCCATGAAATATATATCAACAGAATTTTCCTCAATTGGTATTTTCTTAGTAATGTCAGCTAGAATTGCTTTAACTTTAATATTTAAATTCTTTATTTTTTCTCTAACTTTCTTTATCGATGGTTCATGTATATCAACAGCATATACTTCTCCATTTTTACCTAATTTTTTAGCAACCTCAATAGAAATAAAACCATTGCCGCATCCGGCATCTAAAAATCTTTTGCAACCTTCCATCTCAATTTTATTTAAAACTTCTTTAGCATTGAGATATTTTTCAGAACTTTTACCATAGTCACAATGTTTCACACAATATCCTCCAATATTTCCTTCTTAGCACCTAAAACAGTGGTTAAGTATTCATATTCCATAAAATGAAGAGAGGCAGGAATTACCAAACAATGTAAAGGCTTACCAAAATTTTCATTAATCATTTCAGACACTCTACCAACTTTTATTACTGGATTATGAGATCCAATTCTTGCAAGAACTATCACTACTCTGTCGTTATTTATTATTCCTTCTTTTCTTTCTTTTTCAACTTTCAATAGATATTCTAAACCTTCGTTAGCAGTCATATACTTATTTTCATCGCTTTTTATGTCTAACAACACAAGTGTATGTGCCTCATTCTCCAAATTTTTTTTGATAGTAAGATATGGAGAATGAGGAAAATAACCATCTTCAGGAAATGGTATAGTTGTAGTTTTTCCAAATCTATATGCTTGTAATCCTGTAATCCCTGGAGCCGCAGATAATATTGATGAAGAATGGATAATTTCAACGTCAATGTCTAATTTTTTTGCCTCGATGATTAATGATTGATGTGTGGTTGCTATAAGAGGATCTCCTGGCACTAGAAATGCAACATTTTTTGATTTAGCTTCTTTTACAGGAATCATTTCTTCTTCTACTTCTTTTCTTTCCAAAACCTCTATTTTCCTCCCAAAAAAATTTTCTAATTTTTCGATGTTGGTTCCAAACAATTTTGACGTGTAAAATTCAGCAAATACTTTATCTACTTTCCTTAAAATATTGTATCCCTTTACACTTATGTCTTTTTCATCATATAGTCCTAGTCCTACCATATAAAGCATAATATCACCATAAAATTAAAAATACATTGTTACATCACATGTAGAGTAACTTCTTAGGATTTACACTAGTCATGTATTTCACATGTTTCCAGGATATTCCATGACACATCAATTCCTTTATAAAAATTTTTAATCCAAGTACAGGAGGAGGATTATGTATTTGCCCAAAATCAGTTGCTAAAATACATCTTTTATATCCAACATATTTTATAGATTCCACGATTTTTGTAACGTCCAAGCCATCATGCTTAGGTTTAGGCATGCATGCTACAAAACAATGTTCTAAAAAACCATATTTTCCCATTTCTTTTTGTTCATCTAAATTAGCACCAACAACTTTTGTGAGAGGATGATTAATTAAAATTTTCTTTAAATTATATTCTTGTGCTATATCTAATACTTGAAATATCTGCGATGGCTTTAAATGTCCAGTAGCTAATACCATATCATTCTCAGCTACTATAATGATCACATCTTCGAGACTATTTTTGTTTATATTTATTTTATCAATTGAAACTGTGGGTAACCATACAATTTTGCCACCTAATTTTGCAGTAACTTCTACAGCATTAGGATTTATTCCACCAACATTTTCATTGAGGACAATGCCACCAAAAACATCAATCCCCACTAAATCAGTAGCTAGTTGCGCTCTACCCACTGTAGATTCACCATGTGATTTAATAACCAATGCTTTCATTTTTTCTTTTTTTGCATCTTTAGCGACACTAATATCATCTTTAAGACGTGGTTTAATATCAGGTTTTGTGTGGACGTGTGTATCTATCATTCCCTCTAATTTTATCTCTGAAGTGTCTAATTTTCTTTTCAACATCCTCATATAAATTTCCACCATGAGAATCCATAGCTACTATCAATGGTCCAAAATCTTTGACTTCCAATTCCCATATAGCTTCTGGAATTCCTAATTCTAACCATTTCACACTTTTTATTTTTTTCACTTTATCTGCATACATAGCAGCGCATCCACCAACAGCAGCTAAATAAACAGCTTTATTTTTTATTAAAGCTTTTTTAGTATTTTTATCCATACCACCTTTACCTATAATAGCTTTTACACCCATTCGGATAAGTTTAGGTCCAAAAGGATTCATTCTAGCACTTGTTGTAGGACCTATAGCCACTAGACTAAAATTTTCATTATTTTTAACTATGGGCCCAGCGTGAAAAATAACTGATCCTTTGAGGTCGAATGGTGGTCCTTCTTTTATAATTTTTTTATGAGCTTGATCTCTTGCCGTAAAAATTGTACCGTTTACCTTTACAATGTCTCCTACTTTTAATTCTAAAATATCTTTAGTAGATATGGGTGTTTTCAAAGTCTTCATTTTTAACACCTTTTATTTTCCTTGTGGAAGTGGATTTGCATGCAATGGATGTAAGTTCATGGTTAATAACATTGCCCAAACTAAAAACCAAACTAATGAGAATGGTATAACACCACTTGCAAACCATCCTTTAAAACCACCAACTTCTTCTTTACTAAACCATTTTTCACATAAATTTCCAACTACTAATAAAATTATGACTCCAACGAATGTTGCTAAGGCTTCATTTTTACCTATAATTGGCAAAGTACCGGAGGATAAGATATATGAAATAAATCCGGCTATTATGCCCGAAACTGTATGAATACTTGTAATTTTAGCATCCGTATCCAATCGAAGAACCTCCTTTTGTGTTTGTGTTTAAATAAATATCTTTTTCTGCTTTTCAATAATTTCTTTTTTATGAAATTAACTTTTCCAAATTAGTAAAAAATTTTATATAAACTTACGTTATTTAAAAAATACAAAGATTGTAGGAAGTTTAGAAAATGATAGAGATAATAGCTCACGACGGTCCTGCTAGATTAGGAAAAATTGATGGTAAAGAAACACCACTTATAATTCCACAGGAATATATAGACCCCATCTTTCTTCCACTACCTTATGATGTGCCGAGGGAATTAGCAGAGTGGGCAGTTGAATATACTATAGACAAATATAAAAGTTATGAAGGTGAGTTTGCAATAATTACTGGTGGAAAATACATTGATCTTAGAGTCAAATGCGCAACAAAACTTGAAGAATTGGGATTTACAAATTTAGTGATAAGTAACGGAACCGAATTACTTAAAAGACCAAAAGATCTTGTTAACCTAATTGTAAAATTACGAAAAAATCTTAAACCCACTACTTCTTTATCCTTTACATTTCCTGAACCTTTGTTTATACCACTTTTAGTCTACATGGGAGTGGATATTTTTCCTGATGGAATATGTAAGTATTATGCTGAATTTAATGTCTTAATGACACCAACAAAATCTTATTCTTTAGATACATACAAAATCTATGACTTTGATAAAAAAGAGTTGCTTGAATACAATAAAAAAACATTAGATTATGTAATAAGAGAAGTAAAATCCCATATACGTAATGGAACGTTAAGAAATCTTGTGGAAGAAAGAGCAGCAGCATTGCCTGAATGTATGTCAGCATTAAGAATTCTTGATAAAGAATATAGTGACTATCTTCAGGAATTTACCTTACTTTATTAATTTTTTAGGTGATAGGGATGTCAATATTAATAAAAAATGCAAAAATTGTCGATGTTAAAGGTACAAGGAAAGGATCTATTCTTATTGAAGATGATAAGATAGTAAAGATAGGTGATATAAGAGAAGATGAAGGAGATAAAATTATAGATGCCAGCGACAAGTTGGTTATTCCTGGATTAATTAATACACATACACACTTATCTATGACGTTGTTTAGAGGTATAGCTGATGATTTACAGCTGCATAAATGGTTAGAAAATTATATTTGGCCACTTGAAAAACATTTAAATGAGGATTATTGTTATGCTGGTGCACTTCTTGGATGTATAGAAATGATAAAATCTGGAACAACAGCATTTAATGATATGTATTTTTATATGGATTCTGTTGCAAAGGCAATTGAAAAATGTGGTTTGAGGGCTGTTATAAGTCATGGGATGATTGATTTAAATAACGAAGATAAAATGAAAAAAGAAATCAAAGAATCTAAAAGGATTGTAAAGAAATGTCATGGGATGGCAGATGGTAGAATATCGGTGGCTTTAGGTCCTCATTCTCCTTACACTTGTTCAGAAAAATTACTTAAAAAAACTTCAAAATATGCTAATAAAAATAATTTAAAAATACACATACACGTTTCAGAGACAAGAGAGGAGATTAAAACAATTAAAGAAAGGTATGGGATGAGACCGTTTGAATATTTAGATGACATAGGCTTTCTAGGTGAAAATGTAATAGCTGCACATGCCGTATGGCTTTCAGAAGAAGAAATCAAAATAATTAAAAATAATAATGTGAAAATATCCCATAACCCTGTGAGCAACATGAAACTTGCCTCTGGAATTTCACCTGTTAGTAAAATGTTAGATGAAAATATTACTGTATCTTTGGGCACTGATGGTGCAGCATCTAATAACAATCTTGACATGTTAGAAGAAATGAAGATAGCAGCTTTATTACAGAAAGTTCATTATTTAGATCCAACAAAATTGTCAGCAAAAGATGTTTTTGCAATGGCTACTATAAATGGTGCTAAAACACTTGGAATAAATGCAGGACTGATCGAGGTAGGTAAAAAAGCAGACTTAGTGTTAATAAATGTAAAGAGATGTAATTTAACCCCATTTAGGAATCCAATTTCACATTTGGTATATTCAGCTAATGGTTACAATGTCACAACAGTTATTGTAGATGGAAAAATATTAATGGAAGATAATGTTGTTCAAGTAATTAACGAAAAAGAAGTGATGGAAATCGCAGAAAATGCAAGTGATGAATTATTATCAAAGTCATAGAGGCGTGAATTAACAAGTAATAGAGGTGAGGTTATGAAAGTATTGGTATCTCCATTAGATTCATTAGAATCATTTATGTTTTGTGTAACACGTTTTTCACCAAATCGTACATACTTAATTTTTGATAAGGAAGAATATGAAGAAAAAGTTGAAAATTTAGAGAAAGTTAAAGAAACAATGAGTTTTATAAATATAAAGGAGACTGTAGTAGAAAGTAGTGACATTGTTGCAGCTGCTAAAAAAATCATTGAAATAATTGAAAATGAAAAAAATAATGAAATAACTGTAAACATTACCTGTAGTAATAATTTACAAAGTTTTGGAATGTTATATGGTTGCTATGCAAAATACAGGTATGTAGACAGGATTGTATATTTAAAGGATACAAAGGAAATTTTAGATATTCCAATACTTAGTTTTGGTATATCAAAAACAAAAAAAGAGATATTAATGGAAATTACAAAAGGTACGACTAGTGTGAAAGAATTATCAAATAAATTAGATATAAGTAGAGGGATGGTTTACAATCATATTAGAGATCTTAGGGAGAAGGGAATGATAAAAAAAGATGAATTAAAAGTAACAACTGCTGGGAAGCTAGCAATACTTGGTGATATTTGATAAAAATAGCTTGTTTTTTTTTTTCGTAAAATTTATTTATTATTTTTTGTTAAATATTATATTATCATGTTTGTGAGATGGTTTAATTGAAACTTGTAAAATGGAAAGATAATCCTATTTTATCTCCTACAGACGATAAATGGCAAAATTTCCAAACATTTAATGCAGGAGCCATTTTAATTGATGATACTATCCATATTTTCTATAGAGCTATTGGTGAAGATTTTATATCAAGAATTGGATATGCAAAAAGTAAGGATGGTATAAATATTGAGGAAAGAAGTTCTTCCCCTGTTTTTGAACATTCCTATCCTTCTCCATTCAACAATAATAGGAATTTAATACCTAATTCTGGAGGAAGTAGATATGGAGCTGAAGATCCACGTGTAGTTAGGGTAAATAATGATAGGAATTGGAGATGGAAAAACCCTCTTCTTTTATCTCCTATGAATGGAATACATAAAAATTGGGTCATATTCCCTGAAAAAATAGGGAAAAGGTATGCAATATTACATACAATATCACCAGAAGTAGATATAGAATATTTAAAGAATTTAAGATGTCCTGAAGACATTGAAAGTTATCATTGTCCATTGCCAAAGTTTGGATGGGAAATGTGTGTTAAAGGAGCTGCAGCTCCTCCAATGAAAACAAAAGAAGGATGGCTTCTCCTTTTTCACGCTATAGGCAAAGACGGATACTATAAAATTGGAGCAATGTTACTTGACAAGAAAAATCCTACTGAAATAATATCTTGTTCTAATGGACCAATTTTAGAGCCAAAAGAAAATTATGAATTCAGTGGCATAAAACCAGGAGTTGTTTATACAACAGGCGCTGTTATAAAAAATTCTAAACTTTTGGTATATTATGGAGCTTCAGATACATATCTTTGTGTTGCATATGCAAATATAGATGAGTTTGTCGAAAGTTTATTAGAGGAAAGAGGATGCTATTATGATGAAGATGTTAGTAAAAAGATTCAAAGGAAACCCTGTTTTAGAACCAGACCCTCACAGTCCCTGGGAAAGCGAAGCTGTATTCAATGGATGCCCGGTGAAGAAAAATGACAAAATATATTTTCTTTATAGGGCAATGACGCGGAAAAATAAAAATGGAGTTTCTATTTCACAGATAGGCATTGCTGAAAGTTACGACGGTATCAGTTTTCATAAAAGGAGATTGCTAATAACTCCTGATACTCTTTGGGATTGTTTTGGTTGTGAAGATCCAAGAGTTACAAAATTAAATAATAAGTATTATGTATTTTATACAGCTCTTTCTCATTATCCACCAAGACCAGATGGAATCCGTGTAGGACTTGCCATAACTAAAAATTTCAAAAAAATTGATAAAAAATATTTGATTACACATTTTAATGCAAAGGCAATGGCATTGTTTCCAGAAAAAATAAATGGAAAGATATGGGCAATTTTAACTGTACATACAGACCTTCCACCAGCAAAAATATGTTTAGCATCTTTTAATAATGAAAAGGAAATTTGGTCTCGTGAATATTGGTATAAATGGTACCAAAAATTTGAAGATTACAGTTTACCTCTACAGAGAAGCAGTGATGATCATATAGAAGTTGGAACTCCACCATTAAAGACACCTTATGGTTGGTTGTTAATCTATTCTTACATAAAGAATTATTTTTCTGAAAAAGAAAGACTTTTTACAGTTGAAGCAGTATTGCTAGATTTAAAAAACCCATTTAAAATAATTTCAAGGACTAATTTTCCAATTCTTATACCTGAAGAATATTACGAAAAGACAGGAATTGTATCTGATGTTATATTTCCAAGTGGCGCATTTATTAAAAATAATGTAATTTATTTATACTATGGTGCAGCAGATACAACATGTTGTTTAGCATTCATTGATTTACCTTTTTTAATAAAAACAATGAAACATGGAAAAATCAAAATGAAAAGAGCAGCAAAACGTCCTATAATAACACCTATTATTAAACATAAATGGGAATCCAAAGCTACATTCAATCCAGGAGCTATATATCTAAATGGCGAGGTTCATATAATATATAGGGCACTATCAGAAGATAATACTTCTGTTTTTGGTTATGCAAAAAGTAAAGATGGCATAAATATTGATTATCGATCGTCAGAACCTATATATACGCCAAAAGAACCTTTTGAAAATAAAAAATTTCCAGATGCGGCCTCTGGCTGCGAGGATCCTAGATTAACAATAATTGATGACAAAATTTATATGTTGTATACAGCATTTGATGGAGAAATACCTAGAGTAGCAATGACATCAATAGATGTAAATGATTTCTTAGAGCAAAATTGGAAGTGGGCAAAAGCAAAAGTAATTTCTCCTTTAGATATTCCGGATAAAAATGCATGTATATTTCCAGAGAAATATGCTGGAAAATATATAATTGTACATCGTTTAGATGATTCTATACATTATAGTCTTTGTGAAGATTTAAATATTGTGAAGGAGCTTGATGATAATAAATGGATATCACCAAGAAAAAGTATGTGGGATTGCGTAAAAGTTGGAATTGCAGCGCCGCCAATAAAAACTAATAATGGGTGGATTTTATTTTACCATGGAGTTGACAAAAACAAAGTTTATAGGGTTGGAGCCTTGCTCTTAGAGTTAGACAATCCATTGAAAATCATACGTAGATCTATGTATCCAATTCTTGAACCAGAAATGTGGTATGAAAGATGGGGAATAGTCCCAAATGTAGTGTTTCCTTGTGGAGCAGTGAAAATAAATAAAGATATTTATCTATATTATGGTGCGGCAGATACTGTTGTAGGCGTGGCTAAGATTAAAATAAATGATCTATTTTGGCACCTTGGTGTTAAATTGTGATTACGGAGCATAAAAAATCCACAATGAAGCAAAGATAATTGCTAAGGCAAAAATTACTGGTGCAACAATTTTACTTACAGCCACTGTAGAACTAATAGTAGATATAAGTTCTGTAGATGCTGTGGGTCCAAAGGTATTTAATCCTTCTATTCTTATGACTTTGCATCCAACTTCAACTGGTTCTAAATCAGAAATTGCATTTTTTACAGACTTTATGATATATTCTATTATTTTTTTTCGATTTTTCATACCTACAGGATTGTAACCTCCAGATAAAGTGTTGACTGAATGTGTGTCAGTTGTCATTATTTCTGCATCATCTACATAATTTTTTAATTTTTTTAAAATTTCTTCTCTAAAACCTTTTACCATATTATTTGAATCTAATAGTATATATGCAAATTTTTGATTATTGACTTTAGTTACCAGTGTTTTGATACCATCTTCTCCAATGCCTTCCTCTTTAGAAATGTCATTTGGCTTTATAGATGAACATCCAACCTCTATTGGATATTTTTTAATATTACAGTCTATTTTTTCTATAGCGTCCATAATTTCAAACACTTCTTTATTTCCTGGGAGTATTCTAGCTGTTTCGTTGAAGGAATTATGACAATCTACAATTATCACGTTTTTTGAATTACATTTTGCTTTTGCAAGATTCATAGCAGCAAGTCCAACACCAAAATCTATATCATCTGAGCCTTTTGGTGAAAAGGTTATTAATAACAATAAATCTTTGCCAAAAAACTGTCCTTTAATTTTGCAGTCTTTACTAGAAACTTTAAAAACTTTACTAGCATGTTTTGAATATTCTATCTTATTTATTTCTTGTTTGATAGCTTTCTCTATTTTATATATTTCTTTAGAGGATACAGGATTGAAATCATGTGTGGAAGGACCATGGGCAACCATAGTAAACGTATTAAAACGTTTTGACAACAATGCAGGCATGTTAGATCCACCTATTTTACCTATAGGTCCTGGGTGTACACAAGGAGTTATAAACAATGCTTTCTTTTTATTTCTGGCTTTAAATGAAATTAGACCAACTAAAGTACTTACAGGTACTCCAATTTCTTTGAATACAGATTCTAACGCTGGTGATTCTTCTGTGAGATGTGCTATTGCCATGCTTAATAATTCAAGTGCACCTATACCCAAATTTCTCCTTAAGGGGGATTCAACAACTAATACAAAAGAATATATGGCAAATAAAAATATTGCTGAAGCAATAATTATTTTTATGGAAAGAAGTAGTACACTTAAGTAGCCAACATTCATCGTTATAATATCTAAAAATTTTAAAATTACAAACATACTTACAATAAGGCCTGGTTGTACAGAACTTATAAGTAATGAATTAGATGCGTTTATATTTGACGTTGTCCATATTATGATCATCCTTATTGCAAAGACCAATACACAAGTAAAAATAAAAGCATTTAATACAACATCAACTTTAAATATTGCATATATACAACACCCTAAAAGATATATTATTGATGATATCGTCATGGCGAAAAATGATAAAAACATGGACTGTTTCATTTTCATTCTTCTTCCACCAAGAGAATTAACCCATGGTTGTGTTATTGCACCACTTATAATAGCTGAAACTCCAAAAACTAAAAATCCAAAGGTTCCACCATAAAGAATATTGTAGATAGGATTATGGGCAGTGTCGCAAATAATAAAACTAAGAATTCCAATAACAAAACTCACAATTGTTATTGCTAAAAATGAAAATTTTGTATCTGGCAATGATAAAATATATTTTGAAAGATTTTTTATACTCTCCATACTTGACATTTTTTCACATCCAATTTTTTAATTTCATGAAAAGACTGTTGAATAGATTTTTATCTAAAAGATATAATATTTTTGAATCCTGGTGAGAAAATGAAATCTATGTCAAATGTAGATGTCTATGCAGTTGTTTATGAATTAAATAAATTATTAAAAGGTTCAAAATTTGTTAAGGCATATCAACCAAGGAAAGACATTATAGTGTTGCGATTCCATGTTAAAAATAAGGGTCGGGTAGATGTAATTATACAAACTGGTGTTAGGATTCATGCTACAAGATATTCACTTGAAAATCCCAAATTTCCACCATCATTCCCTATGCTACTTAGGAAATATTTAAAAGGTGGAATTGTAGAATCTGTAAAACAACATAAATTTGATAGGATTGTAGAATTTAATGTTAAGGTTCTAGGTAAGAAAAATTATAAGTTAATAGTGGAATTATTTGGTAAAGGAAATATAATCTTAACAGAAGAAAATGGAAAAATAATTCAGCCACTAAGAACTGAGAAATGGAGTGATAGGGAAATTTCGGCTGGTAAAAAATACAAATATCCAGAAAGTAGGGGATTAAATCCATTAAAAATAACTAAATCTAAACTTAAAGAATTATTATTAAATTCTGATAAAGATGTTGTTAGAACTTTAGCTTTAAATGGTTTTGGAGGAACATATGCTGAAGAAATTGTATATAGATCAGGAATAGATAAAAACACTCCTTCAAAATCTTTATCAGATAATGAAATCAATAAGATATATGATTCAATAGAGGAAATATATGGATCCCTCAAAGAGTATAATTTTAAGCCTCAAATTATAGTTGACAAGGATGTTGTTCCTATTGAATTAAAAATTTATAAAAATTATGAAAAAAGGTACTTTGATAACTTTAATAAGGCGCTTGACGAATTTTTTACTCCAAAACTCCGTGAAGAATTGAAAAAAGAAAAAGAAAAAGTATGGAAAAATAAAATTGAAAAATTGGAGAGAATATTAAATTCTCAAAAAAATGCAATTAAGAGTTTTAAAAAGAAAGCAAAGAAATATAGAGAGATTGGGGATTTAATATATCTCAAATATGAGTTGATATCTAAAGTAATAAATACTTTAAAAAATGCTAAAGAAAAATACACTTGGAAAGAAATCATTGAAAAAGTAAAAAAAGCAAAAAAAGAGAATAAAATTAAAATAATAAATTCTATAACCAAGGATGGAATAGTAACTTTAAATATCGATGGTAAAAGTGTGAATATAGATATCAACAAAAGTCTTGAAAAAAATGCAGAGATTTATTACGAGAAGGCTAAAAAAATTAGGAAGAAGATTAAAGGCGCAATAAAAGCAATGGAAGAAACAGAAAAGAAGTTAAACAACCTTAAAAAGAAAAGAGACATCGAAATAAAGAATATACTCATACCCATCAAAAAAAGAAGAAAATTAAAATGGTTTGAAAAATTTAGATGGTTTATTTCTTCAGACGGATTCTTAGTTATTGGAGGGAGAGATGCACAAACAAATGAAATAATCGTAAAAAAATACATGGAGGAAAATGACATTTATTTACATGCAGATATTCATGGTGCACCATCAGTTGTAATAAAAAATAAAAACAAGAAAATTCCAGAAAATACAATAAATGAAGCAGCTATATTTGCAGCATCATTTTCTAAAGCATGGACATATGGATTAGGATCTGCAGATGTCTATTGGGTTTATCCTCAACAAGTTACAAAATCCCCTCCTTCTGGAGAATATATATCTAAAGGTGCTTTTGTAATAAGAGGAAAACGGAATTATATAAGAAATGTTCCTATAGAACTTGCAGTTGGAATTGTTGATTATGAAGGACCAAGAGTTATGTGTGGACCTGTATCCTCACTTAAAAAATTTTCAAAAAGATACGTGAAAATTATACCTGGTTATACAAAAAAAGAGACTATAGCCCGAAAAATATTAAAAATAATAGATAAGGAAAAAATTTTTAGAATTGAAGATATAATAAGGGTTTTACCACCGGGAAAATGTGACTTAGTTTCATGATTTCTTTAATATGAAATTTAGATCAATAGCATATCTTCCTTCCTTATCAGACACTATAACAGATTCGCTGTTCATAAGCATACCAATGTTAATCTCATAAACACCGTCTTTTTTAATTGATATTGTTTCAATGCCATCTTTATCTTTCTTTTCTTTTAAATATCTAAAAAATTTATTGCCACAATTAGGACAACCATTAATAACATCTTTCATGGATTTATATTTTTTCTTACATTTGATGCATTGATGCACAAGAATCACCAAGCTTTGCAACTATTGAAAGAAAATTAGGTTTCCTTTTAACAGTTTTCATAATATTTGCAGGTCCAATAATTGTAAATTTTACATCTTTTTTACTTGAGAAGCCTAAAAATGATTTTTTATTTTTTTCAAACTTTTGAATGTCTATTCCAATAAAATTTTCAGTATCAATCTCTCTCATCGTTGTTTCAATGAGTTCTGCCTCCTCAGTAGGAGATAACCCACCCTCAATTACCAAAATATTTCCATTTTTAACTTTTTCAAGAATCATCGATATTTTTTCCATACTAGTTTTTTTGTTAAGCAATTCACGAGATAAAAAATCCATTTTTAATTTTTCTTTTTCCATTTGAAACCTCCTATCTAAAAGTACGTAGCATGGTCTCATACAATTTATCTAAATTTTCTTTTTTAAGGGCAGATATAGGAACTACAATATGTTGTGGGAATATAGATTCTATTTTTTGTGGTTTAGCTTCTGGTAGATCTATTTTATTTGCAACAATGAAAAATGGTATGTCTCTTGCCTCTAAATTTCCTATTATAGTTACATTTGCTTGTGTTAATGGATCTCTGGTTGAATCCATAACCAATAATACGCCATCTACGTCATTTAACCACTTAATTGCTTCAATTACTCCTTTTGTTGCCTCTTTAGCTCTTTTTTTAGCTTCATCAGGAGGTAAACCAAACTCTAAAAATTTCCTATAATCAACTTTTGTTGTTATTCCTGGTGTATCTACAATGTCAAAAATCAATTTTGCACCGTCTTTTTCAATTACAACTTCTCTTTGAAAATTTACTTTTCTAGTTTCATGGGGAATTTCAGATACTTTGCCTAATGATTTTCCAACCCAATCTTCACAAATTGCATTTGCAAGCGTTGTTTTTCCTGCATTAGGGTGTCCATATATTCCCAATTTTAATTTTTTATTTCTTCTCAAGAGTTTATCAAGTATTTTTGAAAAAAATTCACAATATCACTCCTCATAACTTTCTCCCGGATTTAAAACTACTACTTTTGTTTCTGGAGATTCTCTTTTAACTAAATCCCTAAATTCTTCAGGATCTTGTTTTATTACAGGGAAAGTATTGTAGTGCATAGGTATTACCACGCGCGGAGATATCCATTTTACAGCAATTGCTGCATCCTTAGGATCCATTGTGTAGTGTCCACCAATAGGTAACAAAGCAATATCTGGTTTATAAATTTCACCTATTACAGTTTTCATGTCGCCAAAAAGTCCTGTATCTCCTGCATGGTAAATTTTTTTATTGTTTTCCAACTCTATTATAAAACCAGCAGGATGACCGCCTGGTCTTCTTTCACCCATTATATCTACAGTACAAGAATGTTTTGCTTCCACCATTCTTATCTTAATATTTTCAATTTCCAAAGAACCTCCTATATTCATACCTTCAGCTCTAAGACCATTTTCAGAAAATATCTCTGAAAGTTCATGAATAGTGACAGCTGTTGCATTTGTTTTATTTACAATATCTAAAGCATCACCAAAATGATCTCTGTGGCCATGTGTTATACATACAATGTCAGGTTTAAATTCTTCTACAACTTTATCACAAGCAGGATTTTCGCTTATGAACGGATCTATTAATATTTTTAGGCCTTCTTCAGATATTATTTCAAAAACAGAGTGGCCAAACCATGTTATTTTCACGTTAATTTACCTCCTATCTCTTTTGAAATCCCCCATGCTTCTTCAAATAGTTTTTTTATTTTAGATACAGATTCCTTATCTTTATATACACTGCCTACCTCAAAACTATCATAAATTGGGTCGGTTGATATAAGAATCCCTTGTTTGTTATCCACAACAGCTGCTATAGTTGGTATATTTTCCATAACTTTGATCTTAACACCATTATCTATTAAAAGTTTTAAAATACTCGTAGCAATTTCATCATCAAGGTTTGCCTCTTGCACTATTAACTTACAATTGTCAACACTTATTAATTTTTTAACAACATCTAAATTCATTTCTCTTATCCAAGGATATGTCATCAAAATTTCTTTTTTGCCACTCATTATTATTTTTCTTAAAGTTTCATCTAATTTTGAGTCATCAAAAGACCATATAATATTTGATTCACCTATTTCTCTTAAAGGTGTAGTACTTGACAATTTTTCATTTATAAATCCTTGTATGTCATCAATACTTCCAATAGAATTTGTTATTTGTTTCAATCTTCCACTAAGACCTTTATTTTTCCTCTTTAACTTTTCTTTATCTTTAATTTTTTGTGTTTTAACTTTCTTTTTTTCTATTCTTTCAACAGGTTTTTTTATTTCTTTTTTTTCAATCTTAGGCTTAGGTTTGATAGTTTCAATAGCTTTTTTTAATCTTTCGATTTTTGGTTTTTTAGGTTTTGGTTTTTCTTTTAAAACAGGTTCTTTTCTTTTTGATTCAATGCTCTTTATAGGTCTCTTAAGTTCTCTTATGTCAGTAGAAATGCCAGAAATAGCTATTAATGTCATTAAAAGACCTATCACAAATAGTATCACACCAACAACATACATAAAAAAGTTTGGAGGGATTGTAAATCCAAAAGTTATCACTATGTAAGCACCAAGAATTAATATGAAAGGCGCTGTTAATGCTAAAGCAATGTATTTCATTAATTATCCTCCAAAATATTATCAATTATAAATTTTAAAATATTATATTTATGAAGTTTTTGCTCGTGCAAGATCTTCAAGAGTTCTCTCCAAAATATACCTAGCATGGTCTTGTTTATGTCTAATGTTTATAAGCCCTTTTGGATAATCAAAAATTAGCAACTCATCATGTAAATTTTTAATTGAATTACAAATTTTTTCTGCCTCATCTAAATCATTCTTAACCAATTTTTCTAAAAAATATCTTCTAAGTTCACCTATTAGATCACCAATGCCAAGTAAATAATGAGACTCTGGGATTCCAATTTCCTCTGGAAGAGGAAAATCTTTCTTATTTATATAATTATAAAATAACAATGCCTCTACATATTCTTGGTGTGCATTCCTAACATATCCTGCATAATACAAATCGGGGTGATCTTTAAGCATTTTTCTGAGTTTTTTAACTAATTTTTCTGCATTCCTTAATTTTTCAGTTGCTAAATCTAACTCATCTTTATGTAATGCTCTTATACATTCTCCTGACAATCTTATTATCTTTCTAGTTATTTGTAAAGTTTCTTCTCTTAATTCATCTTTTTTATCAAGTACTTTTTTTATTTTTTTGATTACGTTTTTCATTTTAACCACACAGTCACATAGTCTGACCTTTCCTTGAATTTTTTACCTGGTTTTATTATATCAACGCCAAACATCGCTGCATATGCATTATCAAAACTTGAGGTAGGAATTTCAATCATCACAGAATTTTTATTTCTATTCATACTTATATTTTGCACTGAAATACTATTACTTGCAAATTTTTTACAAAATGCATTATTCCCTCTACATATAATGTCTATTCGTGAAACATTCTTATCGCTAAATATCCTCACATGGAAAATTACAATACAGTTCTCACTTATGTTATAGTTGGTTGAAACACCTAGTTTAATTTTATTTCCTTGATGTAAGATGGATAATGCCACAATGTCGCCTTGAGATATATCACTTATATTCACTTTTTTCTCTTGCTTTGCCTTAGAAGCTAAAATAGAAGGTACGGTTATATTTTTTGATATTTCTAGTTTTGGTTCTGGATATATTCCAAATAGCTCATTTCTCCTTACAAATGCTTCAAGTGTGGGATCTGGTGTTATTTGTGATTTATATTGTGACAAGGCTTTAGCTTTTGCTTGTTCTTCTTCTTCAGTTAAGTTGAAATATACCCACCTAACATGTCTTCTCAAAAGTTTTGGAGGTTCTAATGTCATTTGGGGGCTATAATAAGGCGGACTTGGCCATCCCTTTATTTTATGGACAAGATATGTATATTTTGTGCAGGTATATTTCATTTTTGTTAAAGTGTATTGTACAAAGAGGTATGTAGCCCAATGATCAGTGTGATAATCTCCAGGATCAGGGTATATGATTATTGTAGGTTTCGTTACACTTATAATTTCCTCAAGATTATTTACAACGTTTTCTCCACAATATTCTTCTCCTTTTTTATATGCAAATGAATAAGGTACATGATCATATCCGTTTGCACCTTTGTATGGATTCCCAGGATCCCAATATTTATCAAACATTGCAGCCAATCCACAATCAGGAAACCCTAGAAAAATGACATGATTTTCAGGTAGTCCTAATTTTTTGGCAGCATTTATCGTCTCCTGATGTCTTAGATATCCTAATCTAACAGGGTTTATAATATTCTTTTTCCCAAGTTTTCCTTCTGCATCTCCACAAGTCATTACAACAACGTAAACCGGAATATTTTCTTTTACAGCTTTATTAATTAATCCGCCTGCAGCAAGTACTTCATCATCAGGGTGCGGGGCAATCACCAATATTCTGTCGGATGACTCCAAATGAACAACGTTTTCTGGCTGATTTTTATCAGAATAAACAGAGTAAATAAATGTTATCATGATTAAAATTGCAACAAAAATTATTGCCATCTTATTCATATTTCTCAATATTTTCACCTCCTTTCCATAAAGACAAAGTTTATCTAAAAAGAAAGAAATATTTAAATTTTTCTTTTTTAGCAGTCTATGTCGTCTAAAATTTTTAATATTTCCTTTATATTTTTAATGACAATGTCAGAAGCATCTAAAACATCATTAGGTATTTTTTCTCCATGTTGGAGAGTTAATATACCTACGTCTGCAGCTTTTAGTGCCAATACATCGTTTGGACCGTTTCCTACCATAACAACTTTACCTCTTTTTTTAAAATTTTTTACAACCTTCTCTTTTCCTTTAGGATCAAGATGTCCAAAAACATTAGAAATAGGTATTTTTATAATCCTTGCCAACTCTTTCAAAGCTTCTTCTCTATCACCAGAAGCAATATAGACCTCTATGTTTCTCTTTTTTAATTCATTTATAACTTCTTTAACACCAGGAAATAATTTTCCACCAGCTGCTAATAAAAATTCTATTTCACAGGTGTCCAGGTTTCCAATGAATCCTGAGCCTGTACATATTTGTATATTAAAGCCTTTTTTACCTACTTTCCTCAATAAATCTTGTAATTCCTTAACTGTACATTCACAAGTTTTTAACATTTTAATAATTGTTTTGTTCTTAATTTTGAATGGATAAGTAGCACTTACTCTTATTTTGTTCTTCTTGATAAAATCATATATTTTTTGATTTGGGTTGGCATTAAGTAAACATGAGAGTGAGTCTGTATCTATACCTAACAAAACACGATTCTTTGTATGGTCTACAATCTCTTGGGAACCTATGTCAAAACAATATTTACCAGATCTTAAGTCCTTAACAGCAATATATCTTTTTGTTAACGTTCCTGCATTGTCAAACACAAATATTTTCATTTTACTGACGGCCTTTATCAATAAACAACATTTAATATTCAAAAACCTCATTAATTATATAAAAAATATTTTAAGCAAGGTGAAGAGTAAAAATAGGTGTTTAGATGAGATGTGAGATATGTGGCAAAAAAATATTTGGAAGACCTTTAACGATAAAAATAGAAGGAAGTGAGATGAGAGTTTGTAAAGATTGTTCAAAATTTGGAGAAATTCAAAGAAGAAAAAAGATTAGAAAGAGAGTTGTAAGAAGGCGTGTACCACGTTTTAAAGAACCAAGCTATGATATAGTAGAAAATTATGGAAAAATTGTAAGAGAAGCTAGAGAAGAGAGAAACTGGAGTAGAGAAGACCTTGCAAAAAAAATAAATGAAAAAGTTTCGGTTGTAGGTAGAATTGAAACTGAAAAAATGGTACCTGACATCAATTTAGCACGTAAATTAGAAAAGACATTAAATATAAAATTATTAGAAAAGTTGCAGGAGGAAGAAGAACTATCATCAACATCTTATAGTACAGGTGAACTTACAATAGGGGATATAGCAAAAATAAGAAAAAAATAAATTTCGGGGTTTAAATGCATGATAGACTTTTTATTATAAATATTTTTTCAGTTGGATTTGGAGGTTTCATTGGTTCTTGTCTTCGTTATTTAATCTCTATTTATCTTTCAAGAATCCCTTGTCAAATTCCTTTAGGAACATTAACTGTTAATGTAATTGGAGGATTTTTAATTGGTTTGTTCATGGAATTAAGTTTAAGTACGGCCTTGATACCTCCAAATTTAAGACTTTTCATTGTTACAGGAATTTTAGGTGGATTGACAACATTTTCAACTTTTAGTTATGAAACCATGTCTCTTTTTTCTGAAGGTGCATATATTTCTGCATTGCTAAATGTTTCACTGAATTTGTTTTTAAGTCTTTTTGCAGTTATTTTAGGGAGATTAATTTTAAAATTGCTTTTTAAATTAGGAGGTATATTTATTGGAAAATAAAAAAACTTTAAAAAATAAAGCTAAACTTCTAAAAATTTATATTGGGGAATCAGACCGCTATAAAGCTGAAAATTTGTATAGAGCCATTGTTAAAAAAGCCAAAGAATTTGGACTCAGTGGAGCAACTGTGTTAAGAGGTATAGAAGGATTTGGATTGCATAGTGACTATCGTTCATCATTAATTGAAGTATTGTCTGCAGATCTCCCCATTGTTATTGAAATTATTGAAGAAGAAGAGAAAATTAAAAAATTTCTTAAAAAAATTTCTCCAATGATAAACCAAGGGTTAATTGTAATGTGCGACGTAGAAGTCATTAAACATGTGTAAAAAGAAAATAAAAAAGGAAAAGGAGTTATTTATTTCTTTTCTTTTTCTAAGTATTTAAATACAGTAGGTAGAATTTCTGATAAATCACCGAAATTCATGGAGTCTGCAGTTCCAAGCAATGCCTTAGGATCTAATTTTTCTTCCATTTTATCTATTCCAACTTTCTCCATAAGGTTTGTTAATTGTTCAAGAGATTCTTTTGCCATCATTTGTGCAAAATCTGCAGGTGCTCCTAAGATATTCATTACGGAATTTCTGTATGATAATATTCCTGCATAGGTTATAGCAGTCAATGCTGAACACATGTCACATACAGGACCTAACAATTCTGCAGGTAGTTTAAATGCATTTCCACGAGCTTTTTTGGCTATATCATAAAGTGTTTTAATAGCATCTTCATGTGCATATCCTTCTGCTATAAAAACTTGACCTTTCATTTCAGGCACTGCACCTGGGTGATATGAAGTAATATTTAATCCTGCTGCTTTTCGTGGAGTTACCATATCGCTACCACAGCATTCTTCAAATATTTTGTAAAATTTAGTTGTTGGTATAGTACATGCGTGAGTTACTATTGCACCATCTTTAATGCTGTCTGCAAATTTTGGAATTATCTTCTCTTGAACATTTCCTTTTGGTAACCATGTCATTACAAAATCTGCATCTTCTACTGCTTCAACATCATCTGTTGTAACTTCAAATCCAAGATCTTCAGGATGTACAAAATGTATTGCACCTTTAGGTGGTTTTGGTACTTCTTTTGCTACTTCATTTACCTTTTCCCTAATTTTAGGCATTATTTTTTCAGGATCATCTTTATGAGCTTCTATAACTTCTTCAGGGTCAAAATCATCGATTACTGTAAATTCATTGTCAAATACAGGGTCTGATATAACTATGTCTTTGATACCACATAGTTCCATTAATTCTGCTCCCATAGTTATAGTAGAATGTGTCAGAGCAATTTCAGGTTTTCCAACTTCTTCTGCAACTTCACAAGCTCTTGCAAAATTTGTTATTCCACTTGCGGCATGTGTTCTATAACATCCGGCTCCTAATATTGCAACTTTTTTTATTTCCATTTCAACACCTCACTCTTAATTGGATTACCCCTTGCATAAGCAAGGAGCCTTGTGTTTACAAATTCACAACTCAATAAGCTATCAGGGTCCAAATGACCCCTCATCAACATTCCGAAATTCTCCGTGCTTCAGTATAAAACAAAAGTGTTGCCGTAATATTACTTCCCCAAAATTTTAATATATACTTTTCCACTTAAAAAAAAATCGAAAAAGTTTTATATAAAAGAGTAGTTGATGAAATTCAAAAAAGCCTAAAATTAAATTTTTTAGATTAATGCAACACTTTCTGGCAATTTTTTAGTTAATTTTCTGACTACTCCAGGAATTGTTGAAGAAATTATTGTAGCATCAGATTCATTATAGGCTTCTTTATCATTAGAATGAGCCCTATGCACATCTGCTTTAATTTCAGACCTTAAATTTTCTACAGTTATTTTTTCGACCCATGGATCTACATCACTAATTAAAATTTGATCTACATACTTATCTAATTTCTTTGCTAAAACCCAAGCAATGAATCTTCCACCTAATAATGCAACTTTTTCACCTATCAAACCATTTTCTGCCATTTTAACTATATCATCAACAGTTTTATTCACATGAAGTTTTTCATAAAGAGGTGTCAATGAGACGCAAACCCAGTGAGCATCTCCAACTGTTGTATATCCTATTTTATTTGGATAAATATTCTCTTTCCCAATTACTTTGACGGATTTTGTAAGGGCAATCAATTCGTCTTTTTGGATAGGCGCTCTTGTAAGTCCATTTTTAACTTCTTCTTTAATTATCTTTATTACTCGTGGCATTCCAAAATTACCTCTTCTGGCAGTTCCAGGAGAATAACCACACATGTATCCGTGATGATTTTTCGGGAATCCAGTAATTATTGCATTTAATCCAGATCTTAAACCAATGCGACATTCGTCTTCATACGCACCATTGGTACCAACAACTTTTCCTGGAGCTAATATTCTTGCACATGTAATTGCTCTAGCAAATGCATCCAACCTATCTTTCGCTTGATTAAATGGACCTCCCTCAATTACAAATACATCCACTCCTATTTCCAATGCTGCTTCAAAAGCTTTTATTAAGTCTTCATAACCATCTCCGACGCACATGATGGCTTCAAGGCCTCTTCCATATTTTTTAGTAAGTTTAGCAACTTCTATAGCTTCATCTAATGGAGCTGCATGAGCTTCTCCACCTTGAACAGATATTAAATTAATTGCAACTGAAGATGCAAGTTTTATCCATTCATCTCTTTCTTTTATACCTTTCTTTTCTTTTTCTAACAATCTTTTATGAATTCTACCTCGAGGACATTCCTTAAAAGGTGGGCCCTCATAATAACATTGACCCCAACATCTAGTTATATCACTGGGAAATCTCATTGGTCCATATTTACCAAAATGATCTATATCTAGTGGAACATCTACCAATTCTCTTACTTCTTTTACGAGATCTACACCACGCATGCCATAATTCTCAGCAATGTCTGCAAAAGCATATGCACAAACATGAATAGATGCTCCCAGCATGTCTGCAACAATACAATTGCCTAAAAGATCTATTTTTTTAATATCTGATGCGCATGCACCTACCAATATTTCGGTGAGATCACAACCTATTGGAAATCTTTTAAAATTTTTCCCAAGTTGCATTGTTTCTTCTCTACTGAGATCAGAAACGGCGTCTACTATCTCTTCAGGAGTTTTTTTCATTTTTGCTAATTCCCAGGCAGCATCTAAATTATTTACAGCTTCTTTAACTATATCATGCATTAGCATCATCCCTTTCTTACGCTTGTATAAAAAATTTATGAGAATTAGTAGAGATATAATTTATCTAATAAAAAAAGAATCAAAAAAGAAAAAGAATAAAAGAATTATTTAAAATTTAAAAAATTAACTGTTTTTTTAATGGGCCCTAATTCTTTCAAAGTTTCTGTAAATTCTGTTATAGTTTTTTGGAATTTTTCACCTTCTGATGCTGAAATCCATTCATATTTAAATCTTTCTTTTTCGATCCCTAGCTCTGGTAAAATCATTTTTAATAATTCTGCTCTTCTACGCCATTTGTAATTTCCTGAATCATAATGGCAATCTCCAAGATGACATCCACCAACAAATACACCATCAGCTCCTTCTCTAAATGCCTTCAACACATGTGATGGATTTATTCTCCCTGAACACATAACCCTAATTATCCTCACATTTGGGGGATATTGCATTCTTGCAGTACCTGCTGCATCTGCCCCCCCATAAGTACACCAATTACAACAAAATCCAACAATTTTTGGTTCAAATGCCATTTACACCACCTTCATATTTTTTCTGGACTATACATTGGAGGTAATTCTTCATCTACACCAGGAACAAAACCTGTTTCTTTACGATATTTTTCTTGAATTTTATGGAACAACCTTGCAACTGGAATATCCATAGGACAAACATCTTCACATTGTCCACAATTTATACAACTGAAGCCCATATGCCATAGGCGAATTCCATGAAAAGTAAGTGGATTTGGTGGAACATTTTCAGGTTCTTTATACCATTCTTTTTCTAATTCACATTCCTCACAGAAACAGATAGGACAAGCATCCCTACATGCATAACATTTTATACATCTCTTGAAATATTTTTCCCAATCTTCTAATTTTGGATATTCTTTGTCTAAGTATTTTTCTTTGAAATTTTTGGCCATTTTTATCATTGATTTTTCAATTTTTGATCTTATAGTAATTGCTTTATCACTTGGTGATTTTACCTCAATAAAACCATCGTTGATCGCATTTTCAACAAGTTTTTTACCTTTTTCTGTTACAACCTCTATAAATGTCCAACCTTCATCTGCACCCCAATTTCCACATGCTACATCAGCATTTCTTGGAATCATCATTTCGCATCTCTGACACATGTCTCTTCTTCCATATCCTTTCTCTTCGAGATCATCTATGCTTATTTCTTTGTGTGAACCATCCTTTAATTCTATTATAAATTTACCTCTAGCAATTTCTTCTTTTATCACATCGTCGGGGTCAACTTTATAAAATAGTTTTATCATTTCTCTTGCAGGAATTGGTCTCAATGTTCCTCCACAATTTAGTCCAATTAAATACAATTCATTTTCTATTTGCTTTCTTTTCTGTAATTCTTTTATTGCCATTGCATCACAGGGCTTTACAGAAACTGCTAATTTCAAGTCTTGTAAATATTTTGAAATTAAATCTGCAAACATTGTTGGTGCACAATGTAAAGAACCACTAATTTTTGTAAGCTCTTTTGGATCTGTAATGAGAGTAGGTATTCCATCATAGATGTCCTTTCCCTTCCTTAATCCTAGAACACCATCAACAATTTCATTTTCTAGAAGATATTTGAATAATGCAGTTACAGCCCCACCGCATTCTCCAGCTTTTCTAATTTCATTATCTTTTGCCCTTGCCAAATAATATTTTGTCATTTCAAACAACCCCTTCTAAATAAATTTTTTCATGATCTCTTCATCATCTAAAACTGTTTCTGGTTTTTCAATAATTTTTGAAAATTTTTGAGTATATCCAAAGCTATTTGTAAAAGTTCCATTTTTTTCTAACCAACAAGAAGTAGGAAGTACAAGGTCTGCAACTTCAGAAGTTTTATTTTTTTCAACTGTCTGTACGACAAGAAAATCAACATCAATAGATTCTAAACATTCCAATTCTAGAGGATCTGCATGCATTACCCAAAGTAATTCAATTTCTTCTATAAATTTTTTTAATTGTTCATCAGTTAATGGATCAATGAATTCCATCACGCCTCTTGCATTACATTCTTTAAAAACTGGTGAAAAATCAGCGCCAGAATTTACAATTTTTTTAATATCATTTTCGTTTTCAAGTTTATTGAAAAGTATTAAGCAGGAATCATTGCACTCAAACTTTTCTAATTCTTCTAAAGATTTACCATGTTTATCTGCATTAAACATCGTTCTACTTTTTTCTCCAATGTAGATTATTTCAGCGCCATTATCTTGCGCATGTAAAACACGACGGCCTAATAAAGGATTTTCGTTTAAAATGTCTCCAATAAGTATAATTTTTTTATAATTCTCTATGTCTTTTATATTAATTGAGGGATATTCCTGCTTAGGTATGTTATATGTATAAAATCCTGCTTTTGCATCTATTTTTTCAGATAATTTTTTCAATGTTTCAGCTTCTTCATTACTTAATCTACCAGATGCTAAAATTCCTATTTTGTCTTTTTCATTTATTTTTTCAGATAATAGATTAAATGCGTCGTCCCAAGATATCTCAGATTTTTTAGTTTTTGGATGCTTAATTCTGTTCTCTACAATTTTGTATGAATCTCTTCCATTTTTACAATTTTTTCCTTCATTTATTGGATGTCTTTTGTAAGGGTAGATGCCTTTTGGTACTCCATCAATACATATTATATTTAAACCACAACCTACTCCACAGGATGGGCAAATTGTGTGTTCTACAATGAATTTTTCCATATATAACACCTCATAACCTTTTAATTCGATAAAAGAAACTCATTTTTTCCTTGGATTCCGCAATCTGTATTGATCATTGTTCACACAACAACATATCATTTTATTAATTTCTTAAAAAAATTGTGAATGGTATCACTAATATATATAATTTTCGGAATCTAAAAACGAGTTATTTTTGGTATTAATAACTAAAACTTATGGAATTATTATCATATCAGTATTAAATTTATTTTAAAAAATCTTAACGGTTATTACAAAATGATAAATTAGTATTCACAAATATAAGCCTTTCTCTTTTGATTTACGAGTAAAGTTTATATGTAATGCTTTAGATCTAAATATTAAGCTAAAACATTAGTTTTGGGAGGAATAAGTATGGCATTTGAACCAAAAATTGTAATGTTTTGTTGTAATTGGTGCTCATACGGAGGCGCTGACACTGCAGGCACTGCAAGAATGCAATATCCCCCAAATGTGAGGATAATTAGGGTTATGTGTTCAGGGAGAGTAGAACCACAGTTTATACTAAAAGCATTTAGAGAAGGAGCTGACGGAGTGCTTGTTACTGGATGTCATCTTGGAGATTGTCATTACGATGCAGGAAATTACAAACTAGATAGAAGAATGAGGCTCGTGTATAAATTGTTGGATGAAATTGGAATTGGAAGAGAAAGAGTGTATCATGATTGGATTTCAGCATCAGAAGGTGAAAAATTTGCAGAAACTGTAAAGATGATGGTCGAAAGAATAAAGGAACTTGGGCCTTTAAATTTAAAAAAACAAATTTCTGAAAGCTAAGGAGGGTTAAAATTGGCAGAAAAAAAGGTTAAAATAGGAACTATGTGGTTATGTGGATGCTCTGGATGTCATATCTCAATAACAGATTTTCACGAAAAATTATTAGATCTCCTAGAAGTTGCTGATATTAAATTTTCTCCTGTATTAATGGATGTAAAGTACGACGAAATACCTGATTTAGATGTTGTAATAATTGAGGGCGGAATAGCAAACGATGAAAATAGAGAATTTGCAGAATTGTTAAGGGAGAAATCTGATATTTTAGTTGCTTATGGTACATGTGCTGTCTATGGCGGCATACCTGGTCTAAGAAATCTATGGAGAAAAGAGAAAGTGATAGAAGAGGCTTATATAAATTCACCCAGTACTCCAAACCCTGATGAAGTAATACCTTCTGAAGAAGTTCCACATTTAGAAGAAAGAGTAAAACCAATAAGTGAAGTAGTTGATGTAGATTTGGAGATCCCTGGCTGTCCACCTAAATCTGACTTCGCTGCTGAAGTATTGATGAAAGCTTTAAATGGTGAAAAGGTGGAGTTACCTACAACAAATCTATGTGAAGAATGTGAAAGAGAAAAACCTCCTGAAGGATTAGCAATGGACTTCATAAAAAGACAATTTGAGATTGGCGAACCTGAAAAAGATTTATGTTTAATAGCACAAGGACTTGTTTGTATGGGGCCTGCAACAACTTCAATATGTGGTGCACAATGTCCTAAAGTAGGTATACCATGTCAAGGTTGTTATGGCCCAACTAAAGCAGTTGAAGATCAGGGTGCAAAAATGATAAGTGCGATTGCTTCAGATTTCGGAGTTGAAAAAGATAAAACTGTAGATCCTGAAAAAGTTGCTGAACAACTTGATGATATTGTAGGAACTTTCTACACCTACACATTACCAGCATCTTTAATTCCTATGAGAGTCCATAAAGGAGGGAAATAAATGGAAAAACTTGTACTTGAACCCGTCACTCGTATTGAAGGCCATGCAAAAATTACTGTACAGTTAGATGAAGAAGGAAATGTTAAAGATACCAGATTTCATGTGATGGAATTTAGAGGATTTGAAAAATTCTTGCAAGGTAGGAGGATAGAAGAAGCTCCAAGAATAGTTCCTAGAATATGTGGTATATGTCAGGTCCAACACCATTTAGCTAGTGCAAAAGCTGTTGATGCATGCTTTGGATTTGAACCAGAAGATATTCCTGAGACTGCATACAAGATGAGAGAAATAATGAATTGGGCCTCATATGTTCATTCACATGGTTTACATTTCTATTTCTTGGCCGCACCTGATTTTATAGGCGGTAAAGACAGAGAAACTAGAAATATATTTAAAATAATACAAGATTCTCCAGATGTTGCAAAACAGGCTATAGAATTACGAAAAAATGCACAGGACATTGTAGCTGCAACAGGTGGCAGAGCTATCCACCCAGTTAGTTTTATACCAGGAGGAATCACTACAGAACTGGACAAAGAAACTCAGGAAAAATTATTAAAGAAGGCTAAAAGGAATGTAGAAATTGCAGAGTCAACACTTGAATTAGCAATTCCTATATTTGAAGATAATATGGATCTTGTGGAATCATTAGGAACAATAGAAACTTACCATATGGGTTTAGTGAAGAATGGTACATGGGATGTATATGATGGAGTTGTGAGGGTAAAAGATAAAAATGGAGAAAATTTTGCAGAATTTGGACCAGATGAATATACAAAATACATTGCTGAACATGTAAAACCATATTCCTGGCTTAAATTCCCATATCTCAAAGAATTAGGATATCCTGATGGCGTATACAGAGTTTCACCACTTTCAAGACTTAACGTAGCTGACAAGATGCCAGACGCTGCTCCAAAAGCCCAAGAATATTTCAAAGAATTTAGAAATAAATTTGGATATGCACAACAACCTTTACTTTACCACTGGGCAAGATTAATAGAAATGTTAGCAGCGGCAGAATGCATGGCCAGTGTTCTTGAAGAAGATTTATCAGGCAAAAAAATCCACGGAAAACTTGAAAGACAAGAAGGTGAAGGTGTAGGTATCGTAGAGGCTCCTAGAGGAACTCTAATTCACCACTATGCATGCGACAAAAATGGTATTATAACCAAAGCTAATTTGATTGTAGCTACAGTGCAAAATAATCCTGCTATGGAGATGGGAATACAAA
This sequence comes from Methanothermus fervidus DSM 2088, assembly GCA_000166095.1. Lineage (NCBI taxonomy): Archaea > Methanobacteriati > Methanobacteriota > Methanobacteria > Methanobacteriales > Methanothermaceae > Methanothermus > Methanothermus fervidus. The sequence goes on from CP002278.1 coordinate 709,553, forward strand.
AAGTTGCAAAGGAACGTATAAAACCAGGTGTAGACGTAGATGATAAAATCTACAATTTAATGGAGATGGTAATCAGGGCTTATGATCCATGTCTATCTTGTGCTACACACACAGTAGATGGAAAAGTAAAATTATTTACATTGGAGGTTCTTGACAGTGAGGGCAATGTTGTAAAGAGACTATGATAATATTTATATGTGAGTAATCATCTACTGTGGATATATCATACTACAATCACTGTGGTGGTCTCATGATAGTTATCAATAAAGAAGATTGTATTAGATGTGGCGCCTGTCAGGGAGTCTGTCCTACAGGTGCAATTAGTGTGAAGCCAGAAGATGTTATATATTGTGATATGTGTGGAGGAGAACCAAAATGCGTTGAAGCATGCCCCAATGACGCATTACGACATGAAGATATTACTTTAGAAGGAGGAATCAAAAAAAAGAAAATAACTTATAGTCCAGAAAAATGTGATAAATGTGGAGAATGTGTAAAAGTATGTCCACCTGGTATTCTAAAACTTGTTAATGATGGAAAAGCAAGTAGAGTTCCTCTAGAGGGGTTTTGTGTTTTATGCCAACAATGTGTCAATGTTTGCCCAATTGAAGTAATAGGAATAGAAGGTGTTAAGGAACCTGCTAGAGTAGAGATCAAAATTGATAAGCCCATATATATTGTAGATTGTGTTGGTTGTGGATTATGTGTACCTGAGTGTCCAGTTAATGCTATTACTTTACCAAAATATGGAGAAAGCATTGAGATTGATGAAGAAAAATGTATCAAATGTGGTATTTGTGCACAAACATGTCCATGGAATTCCGTTTATATATCTGGAAAAAAACCTCAAAAACGTTCCAGAACTATCGAGAATTTTACACTTGATAAAGAGGAGTGTATTGGATGTAATACTTGTGTAGAAATATGCCCAGGAGGATTTATAGAACCAAAATCAGATTTGACAGTTTCATTACCAGAGATTTGTCCAGCATGTGGTCTTTGTGAAAAATTATGTCCAACAGATGCAATTGAATTGGAAGTAAAATTAGGACCAGCTAAACCAGTAACAGAGGAAGGAATTGTGTACAATGACGAAAATTGTAAATTCTGTGGTAGATGTGCACTAAATTGTCCAAATGAGGCTATACGCGTTGTAAGTCCAAAAGGACGTGTATTCCCAGGACTTAAAAAGGTGGATGAAAAGGAATCATATACTATTTGTACAACTTGTGGTGCATGTACAACAGTGTGTCCAACAGGAGCATTAAAACTTGTTGAAGTCAGTAAAAAAGTCAATGGAGAAACTGTTAAGAGGAATAGAATACAGTACAATCCATCTTTATGTGATAAGTGTGGAAATTGTGTTGATGTTTGTCCTTATGGAATATTGAAGTTAACTGATGACGAAAAATTACCAGTGAAAGGATTCTGTATTTTATGTGAGAAATGTATTGATGCATGTAGGTTCAATGCTCTCCTTCTAAAATAATTTTATTTTTTCTTTTTCTCCATGATTATTACTAATTATTTGTTATTTATGATTTATTTAACATTTTCTTTTTTATTTTTTTAGTAAAGGATATAAACAGTTTTTAACATAGCTTCAAAAAACATCTGGATGCTGATGAATATATTTGTGATTTTAAATTATGATGTTGGCCAAAAATTTTATTATTAATAAAAAATTACATAAAAATATGAGGTGACAAAATGGCAATTTATGAAGACAAAATAGATTTGTACGATGCTAACGGAAAATTGTTAGATGAAAACGTACCATTAGAAGCAATAAGTCCTCTAAAAAATCCAACTATTGGGAAAATTGTTAACGATGTAAAAAGATCAGTGGCTGTTAATTTAGCAGGTATAGAAAACAGTCTTAAAAAAGCAGCATTAGGTGGAAAAGCTAATTTTATTCCTGGTAGGGAATTAGATTTAGACATTGTAGAAAATGCTGAGATAATCGCAGAAAAAATTAAAAAAATGGTTCAAGTTGATGAAAACGATGACACAAACGTTAAAATGATAAATAATGGGCAACAATTACTTGTACAAGTTCCAACCATAAGAATTGAAAGAGCTGCAGATTACACCGTTTCCACATTGGTTGCAGGCGCTGCAACAATTCAAGCAATAATAGATACATTTGATGTAGACATGTTTGATGCAAGTACTGTAAAAACAGCTGTGCTCGGACGATATCCACAAACTGTAGATTTCACTGGTGCAAATGTTGCAGCAATGTTAAGTCCTCCTGTACTTCTAGAAGGTCTTGGATATGGATTAAGAAATATTTTAACAAATCACATAGTTGCAACTACAAAGAAAAATACATTAAATGCAGCTGCACTATCATCAATATTAGAACAAACTGCAATGTTTGAAACTGGGGACGCTGTTGGAGCATTTGAAAGATTGCATTTACTTGGTCTAGCATATCAAGGCTTAAACGCTGATAATTTGGTATATGATTTAGTTAAAGAAAATAAAAAAGGAACTGTTGGAACTGTAATAGCTTCTCTTGTTGAAAGAGCCATAGAAGATAAAGTAATAAAAGTAAGCAAAGAAATGCCATCAGGCTTTAGAGTTTATGAACCTATTGATTGGGCATTATGGAATGCATATGCTGCAGCTGGATTATTAGCAGCCACAATAGTTAATATAGGCGCTGCAAGGGCAGCTCAGGGTGTAGCATCAACAGTTCTTTACTACAATGATATTTTAGAATATGAAACTGGCCTGCCTGGCGTTGATTTTGGAAGGGCAGAAGGTACAGCTGTAGGTTTCTCATTCTTCAGTCACTCAATCTATGGTGGTGGAGGACCTGGAATATTCCATGGAAACCATGTTGTGACAAGGCATAGTAAAGGATTTGCATTGCCTTGTGTTGCCGCTGCAATGTCTTTAGATGCTGGAACACAAATGTTTTCACCTGAAAGAACTTCAGGACTCGTTGGACAAGTTTATAGTGAAATAGACTATTTCAGAGAACCAATTAAATATGTAGCTGAAGGGGCTGCAAAAATTAAAAATAAAATCTGAGGTGTTTTTATAATGGAAAAAATGGAAAAAGTAGAATTTATTGATGTAAAAGTTGTTCCTTATAGACTACTAAATCCACAAACTGTGGAAACAATTCTAAACAAAATTTATGATTTGGATGGAATAGTTAGAGTTTTGGTTCATGGGCCTTCAATACCTAAAGAAATACCATACGGACCTGCAAAAGGAATAAAAGTTAATCATAAAGATAGACAAGTCATAAAAGTTAAGGGAGAAGAAGTAGAGTTAAAAGTTAAGGTTGGAGAGATAATTGTTGGAGTACTTTGTGATGATAAAATGGATGAAAATATTGGCAAAATTGAAAAGATTATGGATGAAAACTTACCTTGCTCATACCAAATGTGGGTTGGTACATATACAAAGAGAGATGTGACTGTTACTGATTGGATGAAATATGGTCCAAAATTTGAGAAAAAATTAGATCCAAGATATATAGGTCTTGTAGATCCAAATTCAAAGGTCAAAGAAAATGTAAAATTAATAAAATAATCTAGAGGATTAAACAATGGCATATGAACCTCAATTCAATCCTGGAGAAACCAAAATAGCTGAAAATAGAAGAAAACACATGAATCCCAATTATGAATTAAAAAAATTGCGTGAAATTGCTGATGAAGACATTGTAAGAGTATTAGGACATAGATCACCAGGTGAAAGCTTTAAAACTGTACATCCTCCATTAGAAGAAATGGATTTTGAAGAAGATCCCATGAAGGACATTGTTGAGCCAATAGAAGGTGCAAAACAAGGTACAAGAATTAGATATATACAATTTGCTGACTCCATGTATAATGCTCCTGCACAACCTTATGACAGAGCTAGGACATACATGTGGAGATTCAGAGGTGTGGACACTGGAACATTGTCAGGAAGACAAGTTATTGAGATGAGGGAGTTAGACCTTGAAAAGGTTTCAAAAATCCTTTTAGAAACAGAAATTTTTGATCCAGCAAGATGTGGAATAAGAGGAGCAACAGTGCATGGACATTCTTTAAGGTTTGATGAAAATGGTCTGATGTTTGATGCATTGCAAAGATATATTTATGATGAAGATTCAGGTCATGTCGTTTATGTCAAAGATCAAGTTGGAAGACCCTTAGATCAACCTGTTGATATGGGAGAACCATTACCTGAAGATGAACTTAAAGAAATAACAACGATTTACAGAAAAGACAATATTGGAATGAGAGAAGATGAAGAGTTACTGGAAGTTGTAAATAAGATCCATGAAGCAAGAACCATTGGCGGATTCGGCATGGAAGTATTTAAAAAAGATTTAAATAAAAGATTAGGTGGTGCTAATGAATAAGAAAAATAAAAAATTATTTTTAGAGGCATTAGAGAAAAAATTTAAAGGCGAATCTCCAGAAGAAAAGAAAACAACATTTTATTGTTTTGGAGGATGGAAACAATCTGAAAGAAAAAGAGAATTTGTTGAATATGCAAAAAAACTTGCGAAAAAGCGAGGAATTCCATTTTATAATCCAGATATAGGAGTACCTCTTGGACAAAGAAAATTGATGGCATATAGAATTTCAGGTACAGATGCATATGTTGAAGGAGATGATTTACACTTTGTAAATAATGCTGCAATTCAACAGATGGTAGATGATATAAAGAGAACTGTAATTGTTGGAATGGATACTGCTCATGCAGTTCTTGAAAAAAGACTTGGTGTAGAAGTTACACCAGAGACTATCAATGAATATATGGAAACAATTAATCATGCATTACCAGGTGGAGCAGTTGTTCAAGAACATATGGTGGAAGTACATCCAGGACTTGTAGACGATTGTTATGCAAAAATATTCACAGGGAATGATGAGTTAGCTGATGAACTTGATAAAAGAGTACTTATAGACATTAATAAAGAATTTCCCGAAGAACAAGCAGAAATGCTTAAAAAATACATAGGTAATAGGACATATCAAGTTAATCGAGTTCCAACAATAGTTGTTAGATGTTGTGATGGTGGAACTGTTTCAAGATGGTCAGCAATGCAAATAGGTATGAGCTTTATTTCAGCATATAAATTATGTGCTGGTGAAGCTGCAATTGCAGATTTCTCATTTGCTGCTAAACATGCAGACGTAATTGAAATGGGTACAATATTGCCAGCAAGAAGAGCTAGAGGTCCTAATGAACCTGGAGGAATTCCATTTGGAGTGTTTGCAGATATAATTCAAACATCAAGAGTTAGTGACGATCCTGCACGTATCTCTCTAGAGGTTATAGGTGCAGCAGCCACTTTATATGACCAGGTATGGTTAGGATCCTACATGTCAGGAGGAGTAGGATTCACACAATATGCAAGTGCTACCTATACAGATGATATCTTAGATGACTTTGTTTACTATGGTGCAGAGTATGTAGAAGACAAATACGGATTCTGTGGTGTGAAACCATCAATGGAAGTTGTTAAGGATATAGCAACCGAAGTTACACTTTATGGTCTTGAACAATATGAAGAATATCCAACACTTCTAGAGGATCACTTTGGAGGTTCACAAAGAGCAGCAGTCGTTGCTGCAGCAGCAGGATGCTCAACAGCATTTGCAACTGGAAATTCAAATGCTGGAATCAATGCATGGTACCTTTCACAGATATTACATAAAGAAGGCCATTCAAGATTAGGATTTTATGGTTATGATTTACAAGATCAGTGCGGAGCATCAAATTCCTTATCAATTAGAAGTGATGAAGGCCTTGTCCATGAATTACGTGGACCTAACTATCCAAACTATGCAATGAATGTTGGACATCAACCAGAATATGCAGGTATAGCCCAAGCACCACATGCTGCAAGAGGGGATGCTTTCGTTGTCAATCCATTAATAAAGGTTGCATTTGCAGACAACGATCTCAGCTTTGACTTCAGATGGCCCAGAAAAGAAATTGCAAGAGGAGCATTAAGAGAATTCATGCCAGACGGTGAAAGAACATTGATAATACCTGCAAGTAAATAATTCCTCTCTTTTTTTCTTTATTCTTTTTCTATAATAATTTCATGTTTGTCTAGGTCAATCTCCACAATTTTTCCTTTTATTTTGTTTTCTCTATTCAAAATATCTTTCATGTAAATCTCATCACCATCTACTTTTATCAAGATCACGTCATCCATTAGTAATTCACCATTTTTTAAATATACTTTTGATTCACACATTTTATTCACCTAAAAAATTTAACTATAGTTATTCAAAAATAGTTCACTTAAATAAATATTTAAAATTTTTTAATTTTTATGAAAATTTGTCTTATCAAAAAATTATTCATAGGTGTAAAGTTCATGATAATTGGTGAAAAAGAGCTAAGGAAAATCTTTAGAAGTAAAGATATACAGCCAGCAGGGATTGACCTAAGATTAAAAAATTTATATGAACAGAAGTCAGCTGCAAGTTTAATAAATGAAGAAAAAAATTTACCGAAATTAAATAAAATAGAAGGACCAATATATGAATTGAAACCTGGTAAAGCTTATTTAGCTGAAACTCAAAAAATAAAAATTCCAAGAGGTTATGCAATGTTATATTTTCCACGTTCAACGCTTATTAGGTCTTTTGTAGATGTCAGAACAGCACTTGGAGATCCTGGTTTTGAAGGAAAGTTGTATTTTTTAATAGTAAATCATGGTGAATATATATACAAGATAAAAAAAGGAGAAAGATTTGCACAAGCTGTTTTAGTTAAGGTTAAAGGATCTGGAAAATACAATGGTGATTACCAGAATTTTCAAATTGAATAAATTGGAGGATTTTTAATTGACAAAGCGTGAAGACTCAAAAGTCAGAATTGCATTACCATCTAAAGGAAGAATAAGCAAGCCAGCTATAGATTTATTAAATAATGCAGGAATTTTCATGCAAGAAACTGGAACAAGAAAATTATTTTCACGTACAAACCATCCAAACATAGATGTGATGTTTACACGTGCTGCTGATATACCTGAATTTGTAGCAGATGGAGCGGCAGATGTAGGAATAACAGGGCTTGATTTAATTTTAGAAAAAAATCGTGACGTTATAATTTTAGATGATTTAAAGTTTGGTGAAGCTAAATTAGTGTTAGCATCTCCTGAAAATTCAAAAATTAAATCAAAAAAAGACCTGAAAAACGGATTAACAGTTGCAACAGAATTTCCTAAATTAACTAAAGAATATTTTGACAAATTAGGAATTGATGTTAAAATTGTTGAAGTTAGTGGATCAACTGAAGTAACTCCATTAATAGGAGTTGCAGATCTTATTGTAGATTTAACAAGTACTGGTACAACTTTAAGAATGAATAGACTAAAAGTTATTGATACTATTCTAGAAAGCTCTGTTAGATTGATAGCAAATAAAGAAAGTTACAAAGAAAAAAATAAAACAATTGAAGAGATAAGGACGGCTTTGAAAGGCGTTGTTGAAGCAAAAAACAAAAAACTGATAATGTTAAACATCGAAGAAGAAAAAGTGGAAGAAGTAAAAAAAATTGTACCAGGAATGACAGGTCCCACAGTTTCAAAAGTTTTGCATAATAATATGGTTGCAGTACATGCAGTTGTTGATGAAGATGAAGTATTCAGAGTTGTAAATGAATTAAAGAGAATAGGAGCAAGGGACATACTTATTGTACCAATAGAAAGAATACTAGATTAATATTAGCAAAAAATTTATTAAGGTCTAAAAAACAAATACCTTTGTCCATAAATTAAAAGAGTGAGATAAATGAAAAAGAAAATATTTTACTTTATTTTAGCTATATTGGCAGTAGGATTTTCAATGTATTGCATTAAAACTAATTATGCACAACAAAATAATACAACTGGTTGGGTTGGTAAAGAAAAATGGATTGAAGGCAAGCCCAATGTGCTTCTACATAGTTTATCCTGTATTGTAACAGTAACAGTAAAAAATAATGCCAACAGACCATATTATTTCAAAATTAGTCAAAGGTACACAGCAGAAGGTAGATTAAAGGAGGGAATAAAATGGGTAATTGTTGATACTTATCCAAAAGCAGACAAAATGATTAGGACAAGTTATACAGACCTTGGAGGAGATTATGGGTGGAGAATTGGTCCTAAAGAAACAAAGACAGTTACATTTGTACTAGCTGCTAAAGGCCCTCTTGGAGAAGAGGGTAGTTGTATTTTACCAGAGGGCATGCTTCCTAGTAATGCATCTTGGCCACTTGTTAGTGAACCAGGTCTTTATACAAGTTGGTTTATGCCAGAAGAATTAGAATCATTGAATCCAGACTTACAAATTGTAGGATGGAGAGGTACATTTTTCTTTAAAGCTGAAAACATGGTTGATGAAGCTGTAAGTGGCATAATCAGAGCACCTATAGTACCTATAAATTCAAAGTTAGTATATAGTGATCCTCCTGCATTAATAGATAAATCATCATTGCCTGGTTCAGAAATTGCATATTGGGATGTTAAATTTTATCCTGAAGAGACTAAGAGTTTTACATACACTTATAAATGGACTGGTAGTAAAACCACTGTTGGAGCTTTTAAAGAAGTTACACAAGCATATCAATATCGTGCACCAATATCTAATAAAACATATCCAGGACAAACAACAGTTCCAACAAAAGAAACAGGTGCACCACTTGCTCCATTATTACTTGGTGCATTGGCAATAGCAACTGGAGCCATATATGCAAAATTCTTTAGGCCTTAGGCCTTAATTTTTTTCTTTTTAAAAAAAATAAAAAAGGAAAAAAATTATTCTCCACCAGTAATAATGTCTTGTTCTTTAAATGCTTCCTCAATTTTCTTTATTACTGGATCTACTTTAACTTGGTGAGCATCTATCACTATATCTTTAATGTCAAGTCCCATTGCAATTCCATAAAGTTGTGCTAAATGCATTACTGGAAGGTTATACTCTTCTCCAAATTTTTCTTTTATCTCTATTTGACCCCTATCGAATTGTAAGTGGCAGAATGGACATACATTCACTATTACATCAGCGCCTGCATCTAGCATATTGTTTATTTTTTCTCTTGTATAGTCAAGAGCAACTTCTAGATCTCTGGATCTTACACCACCACCAGCACCACAACACATCATCTTATCTTTGTAATCTATTGATTTTGCACCAGTAATTTCAACAAGTTCGTCTAGTATTTTTGGATTTTCTGGATTATCAATGCCTAATTCATCGCTTGGTTTTAAGAAGTGACAACCATAATGCACTGCAACATTGAGACCATCAAGTGGATTCACAATGAATTCTTTTAATTTATCGAGGCCCACATCATTATATAAAATTTCAGCGAGATGTCTTACCTTAATTTTTCCTTTAAATTCTCTATTTACATTTGAAAGAATGTTATTAACTTTATTTCTCATTTCTTTATCTTCTTTTAGTAAATGATTTGCTTCAAATAATGATCCAAAACATCCATTACACTCTGTCATTATGTCTAAACCCATTTCTTCTGCAATAGTTATGTTCCTTGCTGCAATGCTTGCCCAGGTAGTTCTATCAAATGATCCAAAAACACCAGGTGCTGGACAACAAGATGCTCCTTTCATGTCAACTAATTCAATTCCAATTTTTTCACAAACAACTCTTGTTGCTTTTTCTATACCAGGATACCTATTTGGCATTATACATCCAAGGAAATATGCAAACTTCATATTTTATCACCTTTTTATTCTAATTCTCCTTTTTCCCAATTAAATTTAACTAATGAATCAAATTTCGTTTGTTTTATAATCTCCTGGACTTCTTTTAAAGCTTCCTTATCTTCATGTGTTGTTGGAGGTATTTTACCAATGCCTACAGCATCTCTTAATTTTTGTGTGGCTTCATCTATAGGAACAGCATGCCCTGTCTTTATAACATATGATGCAACAGCTCTATGACTGTCAGCCATATATCCTTCTTTAACAGCTTCATTTCTTGCCAATTTAATTGCATCCACAATTTTTACTCGCCTTGGACATCTTTCTTGACAAGTATAACAAGTTGTACACATCCAAAGTGCTGGATCTGCAAGTACTTCTTTCATCCCCATGTTTAATTTTCTTATAATTTGACGAACTTTGTAAGCTGTTCTTCTTCCTGAAGGACATGAACCAGTACATGTTCCACATTGGAAACAATATTCAACACTATCTGCACCAACTTCTTTTATTTTTTCTGCAAACTCTTTATCTATGCTATCTTCTCTTATAACTTCTTCTTCCCTTTTCTTCAATAATGTCATGATAATCACCTATTAATGACTGATAAGCCTCAAAATATAAAGATTACTAAAAATTTTTTAGTGTACAAATTTAGGTTATACTAAATTTTATTATAATTTTTTGATGATATCTAGTGGAACCTCAATTTTTTTAAGATTAGGTTTATAATTCTGGGCTATCCATGAGTTAACTATTGTGCAGAGAAACAATATATCATAGCCTTTTTTAACCTTTTTTAAAATTTCTTTTTCTAAACTTTCTCTATTCTCTATTTTTAATTCATAAACACTTTCAATAACATCTAATTCTTCTATTTTCATAATTTTATTTTCTTTTTTCCTGGTTTTGGTTTTAGAGAATATACTTCTTCTACATCGACCAATATTGCAGCTTGTGGTTTAATTTTTTCTCCAAACCTTTCTTTTACCATGCTTTTTACTTCATCAAAATATTTTCCTTCTTTTATTACTGAAGCAGATCCTTTCACAAGATATCCATCATAGTAAATTGCTGAAGCTACAGCCACTTTTGAACCATTCTCTATATTTTCCAATGTTTTTTTAGCAAAATTTATAGAAATTAGTATTTTATTTTTATTTATAACTTTAGAAAAGCAAATTGGAGCCAGATGTGGATTTCCCTCATTATCAGTAGTTGCAACCCATATTAAGGGTTTATTCTTATCACAATATTCATTATTAAACATTTCTATAATTTTCTTTGATAACTTAACCATCTTTGTCACCATAATTAGTTTAATCTTTCTTTTTAATGAATTTTTTTAATATTTTAAAAGTAAAACATGATACTGCAATAATAAAAAATTTAGAGATCTTTTTCAATTTCTAAACTAAGATCTAAAGCTGGAGCTGAATGTGTTATAAATCCTAATGAAATTACATCTACACCTGTACGTGCATAATCCTGAACTGTGTTTGGTTTAATATTTCCGGAAGCCTCTAATATAACTTTATTTCTTAGATTTCTTTTCTTTAATTCATTAATAACCATTTTAATTTCTTTTGGAGACATATTGTCTAAAAGAATTATATCTGCCCCTAGTTTGGCAGCTAAAATTGCATCATTTATGTTTTCAACTTCAACTTCTATTTTTTTTGTAAAACTTACTTTCTTCTTCAACATTTTCATTGCCTTCTCCAATCCCACCAAGGCTAAATGATTATCCTTTATCATTGCACAATCATCCAACCTGAATCTATGAGTGTCACCACCACCTATTTTCACTGCTAATTTTTCTAACCATTGCATGCCCGGAGTTGTTTTTCTTGTACATGCAACTATTACTTTTGGGTTTACACTTTTAACTTTATTGACAATTTTATTTGTAATGGTAGCAATGCCACTCATTCTCATCATTATATTTAACACGCTTCTTTCCAATGTTAGAATCTTGCGTGCATTTCCTTTAATACGCATCACACATTCATCTTTAGCAACTTTTTCACCGTCATCTTTATAAGTTATACATTCTAAATTAAAATCTTTGAAAATCTCTTCAGCTATCCTAACACCAGCTATTATTCCTTCCTCTCTTGCAAGTATTTTTGCGCTAGCTTTCATATTTTTCTTGATAATTGAATTAGTTGTAATATCTTCGACACCAATATCTTCCATTATGTATTTCTTCAAATATTCAATCATCATATTTTAGAGATATTTTCATTGGAGGAGATATATATGATGGAAGTTGTATTTTTAGGAACATCATCTGCAGTACCTTCCAAATATAGGAATCATGCAAGTATAGCAATTAAAGGATTTGGAGAAATATTTTTATTTGATTGTGGGGAAGGTACTCAGAGGCAAATGGCAATAGCAAAAGTAAGTCCAATGAAAGTTAAAAGAATATTTATTTCACATTTACATGGAGACCATATTTTAGGCATTCCTGGTTTAATACAATCTATGGGCTTTAGAAATAGAAAGAAACCATTAACTATATATGGACCACCAGGTATTAAAGAAGTAAAGGAAGCAATGATGAAACTTGGTGAATTTTCTATTGATTTTGACATTAATGTAAAGGAAATTAAAAATGAAGGAATAGTATTTGAAAATGAAAAATACAAAATAGAATGTATTAAAACAAAACATACTACTGAAAACTATTCCTATTCTATCGAAGAGAAAAAAAGACCACGGTTTTTAAGAGAGAAAGCAATAAAATTAGGAGTGAAACCAGGACCTGCATTCAGCAAATTGCACAGAGGCATACCTGTAAAAGTTGGAGACAGAATCGTAAAACCTGAGGAAGTACTTGGAAAACCTAGAAAGGGGATAAAAGTTGTATATTCTGGAGATACAGTTCCTCATGAAAAAATGATTGAATTTGCTAAAGATGCTGATCTATTAATTCATGATTCTACATTTGAAGCTGGAAAAGAAAATAAAGCGTTGGAAACTGGTCATTCAACTGCAAAAGACGCTGCTAAAATAGCTAAAGAAGCCAATGTTAAGTATCTTGTGTTAACGCACTTAAGTACAAGATATAGAGAAGCAAAAAAAATAGAAAATGACGCAAAAAAAATATTTAAAAAATCAATAGTTGCAGAGGATTTGATGTCAATTACAATAGTAAGGAAAGAGATAAGAGAAATAAAAAGAAGAATACTTGAAATAAATGAAGAAACAATTCCAAGAAGTGAGTTGAAGTTTAATGATTAAGATCAACTTTGAAATATTACTGAAAAATTGTATTTTATCATTATTAACCATAATTGTTGCGGTTTTCCTTGTTAGACTTTTCTCACATTTCATAAGAAAGGCTGGAAAAGATCTGGAGTTAGACATTACAGCAGTTCATATAATTTTAGATATTACAAAGTATGGAATATATTTTGCTACTGCAATAGTTGTTTTAAGGATATTTGGAATAGATATAACTGCTATCATATTAAGTTTAGGTATATTAAGCGTAGCAATAAGTTTTGCAGCTCGTGATACTTTATCTAATTTTATTTCTGGAATGTTTATACTTTTAGATAAAAGTTTTAAAGTAGGTGACATAATAGAAATAACAGATAAAAAAGGAAAGGTTATAAAATTAGGAATTAGAAATACAATAATACTTACTTCCAATAATGAAATTGTTGTTGTGCCTAATTCTTTATTTTCAAAGTCTGCATATATCAATTATACAAAAGCAGGAGTTAGAAGAATAGAATTACCAATAGAAATTTCAAATAATATTAAAATTAACGAATTAAAGAGAAAATTAAGACAAGAAATAAAGAATATGGGATGGGCTTTAGATAATCCAAAACCTAAAATTCTTGTGGAAGAAGTAAAAGACGACACTACAAAGTATAGAATTGTTGTATGGAGTAAACATCCTTCTAAAATAGACGTCCATAAATCATTGTTAGCAGAAATTGTTAAAAAAACAATTAATGAAGTTAAAGGTGGACAAAATGAATTATAGAGTCTATGCTTTTTTAATCTTATTTATATCTTTTATTTTTGCCTCCTTCATTTTTTTAAAAGCTTATTTAAATCATCAAAAAATTATAAAATATAAAGAAATTGTTAAAGAACATGGAAATCAGCGCCTTTCATCTCCTAGTATATATGCTGTACCACAACGAAATGTAATTGGAAGATTAGTAATTCCAAAGATTGGTTTAGATTGTCTAATAAAAGAAACATCGGTAAATGATTATAATACTGTGTATCATTATCCAGAAAGTGCAGGATTAGGTGAAAACGGAGAATGTGCACTTTTAGGTCATAGGACATTATTTTCTGGACCTTTTAAAAGAATTGGTGAGTTGTCACCAGGAGACGAAGTTATAGTTTATGATTATACACGTTCAAGGAAATATATCTATGTAGTTGTTTCAAATGGTGAGGATATAAGATGGGATTACAAAAATAATCCAATAAGATTTGAACATGGTGGTGAACCACGTTTATTGCTTATAACATGTTATCCTCCTGGAAGAAAAGATGCAGCATGGATAACACATTGTATATTAATAAAAAGTTATTAAGGGGATGGGTTTTGTGGAAATACAGGAAGAAATAGAGGAAATTAAAAAAGAAAAAAATGCTATCATACTTGCACATAATTACCAACCTAAAGAGATACAGGAAATAGCTGATTTTATAGGTGATTCTTTAGAACTTTGTTTAAAAATAACTAAAATAAAAGATAAAGACATGGTAGTATTTTGTGGCGTTGATTTTATGGCTGAAACAGCGTATATTTTGAGCCCTGATAAAAAAATATTAATACCAGACCCTGCTGCTGAATGTCAGATGGCACACATGCTTAAAGTAAGTGATATTAAGAAAGCTAAGAAAAAATACCCTGATGCAGCTGTAGTTTTATATGTAAATACTTTAGCTGAGGCAAAAGCAGAAGCAGATATCATATGTACATCTGCAAATGCTGTTGAGGTTGTAAATAGTTTGGATGAAGATACTATAATATTTGGACCTGATAGAAATTTAGCCATGTATGTTGCAAAAAATACTGACAAAAAAATTATACCTGTGCCTGAAGATGGGCATTGTTATGTACATAAAATGTTTAAGCCTGAACATTTCATACGTTTAAAAGAGAAATATCCGGATGCTGAAATTCTTGTTCATCCAGAATGTGACCCTGAAGTTCAGGAGTTAGCTGACCATATTTTAAGTACAGGTGGAATGATAAGAAGAACTATGGAATCTGATTCAAAAGAATTCATCATTGGTACTGAAGTTGATTTATGTACTAGAATAGAGAGAGAAGTACCTAATAAAAAGGCAATTCCTGCATATAAGGAAGCAATTTGTGAAGAAATGAAGTATCATAGTTTAAAGAAATTAAGGAATTCATTGATAGAAGAAAAATATGAAGTCAAAGTTCCAAAAAAGATTGCCAAAAAAGCTAAAAGTGCAATAAATCGAATGATTGAAATCTTCAATAAGTGATAAGGAGGTAATAATTTGGAATTTGAGGTTGTGGAATTAAAAGGCCATATAATAGATTCAAATATTCTGTCACAAGTTTTGGATAAAATAATAATGATGGGTGGGGATTTTGAAATAGAAAAGCTTGATGTTGGAAAAACAAATGAAGATGAGAGTTATGCGAGACTCATAGTTAAAGGTGAAAATATAGATGAAATTTTAGGTGAAATTCAACAATTAGGTGCGATAGTTCCAACAAAAGAAGTCAAAACAAAAAAAGCACCAAAAGATGGGGTTTTACCAGACAATTTTTATGCCACTACAAATTTACCAACTTATGTAAGGATAGATGGAGAATGGAAAAAAGTTAGAGATATTGAGATGGACTGTGTTATAGTAATTAAAGAAGAAAATGGAGAAAAAATACCTGTTTGTAAAAGGATGGGATTGGTTAAGAAAGGAGAGGAAGTAGTTGTTGGATATGAAGGAATAAAAGTAATACCTTTAGAAAAAGAAAGGAGTAGAGAAATTTTTGGTTTCATGCAAAGTGAAGTTTCACCAGAAAAACCATTAGATTATTATTCAAAAGTGATTGCCAAAGAAATGAAAAAAATAAAGAAAAATAATGGAAAGATTGTCTGGGTTGTTGGTACTGCAATTGCACATACCCGAGCACATAGAATTTTAGAAAGATTCGTAAGGGAAGGCTATGTAGATGCATTGTTTTGTGGAAATGGGTTTGCAACAATGGACATTGAATATGCATTATTTAAAACAACTTTGGGAATGAATGATAGAGCTAAAGTTGTAAAAGGCGGATATAAAAGTCATTTAGTTGCTATAAATGAAATATCAAAGGCAGGAGGCATAAAAAAAGCTGTTGAAAAGGGAATAATAAATAAGGGAGTATTTTATGAATGTGTAAAAAATAATGTTCCATACGTGATAGGAGGATCTTTAAGAGATGATGGACCACTTGTAGATACAATAACTGATGTCATGGAAGCACAGGATGAAATGCGTAAATATGCTAAAAAATCAGATATGTGTATAATACTAGCTACAATGTTACATGGCATTGCCACAGGTAATATTTTACCTGCCAGAGTTAAAACTGTTTGTGTGGATATGAATCCCTATGTTGTGACTAGACTTCAGGATAGAGGTAGTCATCAAGCTTTAGGAGTGGTTTCTGATCCTTGTGCATTCCTTCATATATTGGAAAAAGACCTATTATCATAAAAAAATTTAAATTCTTAAAAAATTGTAAAACAAATTTGGAGGGATTATATGAAAACGACTATTAGTGTTATAAAGGCAGATATTGGAAGTGTAGCTGGACATGTTGTTGCACATAAAGCCCTTAAAGACAAATGTAGAGAAGTACTGTCAAAGGCAAAGGAAGATGGAATTATAGAGGACTTTTATGTCACAAATTGTGGTGACGATGTAAACCTTATAATGACACATAGAAGAGGAGAAGATGATGAAGAGGTGCATAGGACTGCATGGGAAGCATTCAAGGAAGCAACTAAAGTTTCTAAAAAGATGAAATTATATGGTGCTGGACAAGATTTACTATCTGACACTTTTTCAGGTAATGTAAAGGGTTTAGGACCTGGATGTGCAGAAATGGAGTTTAAAGAAAGACCTAGTGACCCTGTAGTTGTGTTTTGTTGTGATAAAACAGAGCCAGGAGCATTTAATTTACCACTCTTCAGAATATTTGCTGATCCATTTAACACAGCTGGTTTAGTTATTGATCCTTCTCTACACAAAGGATATAAATTTGAGGTATATGATGTGATAGACCACAAAAGAGTGATGATGTCATGTCCAGAAGAGATGTATGATTTACTTGCTCTTTTAGGATCAATTAGTAGATATGTGATAAAGAAAATCTACAGGAAGAAAGATGATGAAATAGCTGCCTCAGTAAGCACTGAAAGATTAAACTTAATAGCAGGGAAATACATAGGAAAAGATGACCCTGTGGCAATAGTTAGGGCACAATCAGGATTTCCAGCAACTGGTGAAATATTAGAAGCGTTTGCCCAACCACATCTAGTTGGAGGATGGATGAGAGGATCACATAATGGTCCTTTAATGCCAGTATCTGAAAAAGATGCAGTTCCAACAAGATTTGATGGACCACCACGTGTTATGGCATTAGGTTTCCAAATATCTGAATGTAAATTAATAGGACCTATCGATTTGTTTGATGACCCTATCTTTGAGCGTTCAAGGAGATTAGCAGCAAATATATCTGAATATATGAGGCGTCATGGGCCATTTGAGCCACATAGGTTACCTAGTGATGAGATGGAATATACAACTTTACCAGATGTACTTAAAAAATTGAAAGATAGATTTGAGGACATAGAGGATTAAGAAAGTAAAGTGTTTGAACATTTTAAAATTTCTTTAGGAATATCTACAACTTGTTTGACATTGTCTATAATTACGCTGTCGCTTGTTGCAACAACGTTTCCTTTCTTACCTTCTTTTTTTAAAATATAGTCTACTTTATTAGATAAAATAACTTCTCCATTGACTTTGTGTTTTGACATGCAAGCCCTAATTCTTTTTGCTAATTCACCACTAAAACTTACATTTTTGTCAAGATAAAATACAACATATTTAGGTTGATATTTCTTTAAAGTAGTTATTATAGCTTTGAGAGCTTTATATGTAGTAGTAGATATCTTATGTTTTCCAAATACAGCACTACAATCCCTTAAAAATCCATCTTGGGCAATGAATATATCCTTTGAATTCCTAATAATATTTTCCACTGTTATCAACACATTGTAACCATCAATAAGAAGTTTTTTGTTTTTAATATTTTTTAATTTAATAATTTTAGATTTCCTTTCCTTAATTTTCCTCCTGGAAAAAACATGTCTAGAAAGATAATTTCTTTCTTTTTTTGAAAGTAAATAATGATCAGCAACAAATTTTAATGCAATAGTTTTCCTATATCCTCTATCAAGTAAATATCTAAGATCTTTTATGGCTTCATCGATTTTTCCCATCTTATCACAAAATTTTTAGCCTCTAATTTTCGCTGCAATTATGAGTACACGGTCGGATGCATCTTCTGCTTGATCAGCTATATGACCTAGTTTTGTTGTTATTTCTTTAAGTCCCAGTAGTTTTACTGTTCCTATTTTTTTATTTTTATAGAGTTTGAATAATTTTTTAATAATTTTCCTCTCAACTTTATCTGCATTTTCTTCTAGTTTTTCTGTTTCATGTGCTTTTTTAATGGCTTCTCCATAATCTTTATCGAGGTTTTCCATACTCTTTTCAAATGCTTTTAATGTTTTATCTATAGCATCTATAAATTCCCTGAAATTTTTTTTAAGAATTTTCGGAAATCTTATTTTACTTAAAGATATCGAGAACGCCACAGATTCTATTGTATCAGCTATTTTATCTGTTTTTTCTGTAAGTAATATTCTATCCTCTCTGTCAAATGGTAAAAATGCACCTGAATAATATTTTAATTCCATTTTTCTTCTAACTTCGTCTGCTTCTCTTTCCAATTCTGATATTTTCTTGGCCAATTTTTCTACTTCATCATAATTTCCTTCATAAAAGTTTTCCATCAAAAGTTTAAGTTTTTCATAACATTCGCCAACTAATTCCACATGTTTCTCAACAAATTTTTCGACTTCTGATTCCCTATAAAATAAATTTTTTATTTTTTTCATTCTAATCTCCCATGAAGAAATCTTAAAGAATCTATTAATCCATGTGCATAATTTATACACGCAAAAGATGTTAAATAATCTTTCTTTTTTAAATAAAAAATTGCATCTTTTTTATATCTTTTTGCAATGTCTATTATTTTTCTTTCTTTTTCATTAAGCTCTATAACTTTTAGATCTTTTAAAACTTCCTCAAATAAATCTATATCTTTGTAAATTCTTTCCTTATATTTCATTATTTTTTCACCGCTTTCCAAGTGTGGTGAATTCTCTGAAAGACAGTTATATATGATATCAGGAGGAGGAATATCATAAATATTGTCATTATTTTTAAGTTTACAAATTCTCCTAAAATAGAAGCTATAAATATAATGATCAATCTTTCAGGCCTTTCAGCAATTCCTATTTCACAATTTACACCTATACTCTCAGACTTTGCGCGAACATAACTTATGGTGAAAAAAGAATGTAAAAGAAAAATTCCTAAAATCCAATTTATAAATCCTCCAAAGGTTATTCCTAAAACAATTGCTGCATCTGAAAATCTATCCATAACAGAATCTAAGAATTCTCCGAATGGGGTGGGTCTAAATTTGATTCTTGCAACTGCACCATCTAACATGTCTAAAAATCCACTTATTCCCAAAACTATTGCTGCAAAAAATAAATTTTTTGTTGCAAATAAATATCCAGCAATAAGTGCTAAAATAAATCCAAGGATGGTTATATAATCAGGGTGAAGATTTGTTCTTTCAGCTATAGGTTTTATCATTTGGTTCATTTCTTTTTTAATTTTACTCAACATTTTATCTCTCCAATTCTAATGATAAGTAGTTAAATTTAAATAAAGTTTGGTAAATACAATGAAATAGTAATTATTTGTTATCATCTGTTGTTTTTTAAAATTTGTTAGTTTTCTGTGGAGGGTCTTTAGTGTTTGAAATGGAGTATTCTGAAGTTATAAATAAAATTGAAAATTTTATATCTAGAAAGGTAGAAGAAGCTGGTGCTAACGGCGTAGTTTTAGGTTTGAGTGGTGGTATAGATTCAAGTGTTGTTGCATATCTTTCAAAAAAAGCACTTGGATCTAAAAATGTATTTGGGCTTATAATGCCCAGTGAAACTACTAAAGAGGAAGATGTAAAGGATGCTATATCTATTGCAAAAAATCTTGGAATAAATTATGAAATAATAAATATAGAACCCATTTTAAAGAAATTTAGGTCAATGTGTAAACATAAAGGAAACAAAATAGCAATAGCTAATTTAGGACCAAGAGTAAGGATGACTATACTGTATTATCATTCTAATTCTTTAAATAGTCTTGTTGCAGGTACAGGAAACAAAAGTGAATTGTTGATAGGATATTTTACTAAGTATGGGGATGGTGGTGTAGATATATTGCCAATAGGTGATCTCTACAAAACTCAGGTGAGAAAAATTGCTTATGAACTTGGCGTTCCAAAAAAAATCATTGAAAAACCACCAAGTGCTGGATTGTGGAGAGGACAGACAGATGAAGATGAAATAGGTCTTGATTATGAAACATTAGACAAAATATTATTTTTGATGGTTGAAAAAAAATTGAAAAATCATGAGATCCATGAAAAATTGGGAATACCATTAAAAACAATAGGAAGAGTTGAAGAAATGATTAAAAATGCAGAACATAAGCTAAATCCACCTGAAGTGGCACGTATCTGGTGAGAAAATGTTTGCAATTGTATATATAACTGCAAAAGATGTAGATGAAGCAAAAAAGATTGGCAACACTTTAGTTAAAGAAAAATTAGTTGGATGCGTGAATATAATACCTAAAATAGAATCGATATATTGGTGGGAAGGTGAAATTGAAAAAGATGTAGAAGCTGTTGTCATTGCTAAAACATTAGTATCTAAAATACAAGATGTGATAAACAAAACTAAAGAAATCCATAGTTATGAAAATCCATGTATATTAGCAATTCCAATTATAACTCTTACAGAAGAGTATGCCAAATGGTTAAAAGAATCATTAAAATAAACATGGCGGTGATTTCGTGGACTTCACAAATATAGAAAAGAAGTGGCAAAAAATATGGGAAGAATCAAAAATATTTGAAGCAGATCCTAATGATAAGAAGAAAATATTCATAACAGTTGCATATCCTTACCCTAGTGGTGCAATGCATGTAGGACATGGAAGAACATACACAGTTCCTGATGTGTATGCAAGATTTAAAAGGATGCAAGGTTACAATGTACTTTTTCCAATGGCTTGGCATGTAACTGGCGCACCTGTGGTAGGCATTGCTAAAAGAATAGAACGTAAGGATCCATGGACATTAAAAACTTATAAAGAAGTTCATAAAGTTCCAGAAGATGAACTAAAGAAATTTTCAGATCCTCATTATATAGTTGAGTATTTCAGCAAAGAATACAAAAAAATCATGAAAAAAATGGGATATTCTATAGATTGGAGAAGAGAATTCAAAACTACTGATCCACATTATCAAAAGTTCATAGAATGGCAAATGAAAAAATTAAAAGAAATGGGGTTGATAAGAAAAGGTACACATCCTGTGAAATATTGTCCAGAATGTCAAAACCCAGTTGGCGATCATGATCTACTGGAAGGTGAAGGTGTAGATATTGTTGAGTTAACACTTTTAAAATTTAAAATAGATGACTCTTATCTTGTTGCTGCAACATTTAGACCAGAAACAATTTTTGGTACAACTAATATTTGGTTAAATCCTGATTCAAAGTATATTAAAGTTAAAGTAGGAAACGAAAAATGGATAATAAGTAAAGAATCTTATGAAAATATTTCTCATCAAAAAGATATAGAGATTTTAGAAGACGTAAATCCAAAGGAACTTATAGGAAAACATGTTAAAAACCCCATTACAAAAAAAGATCATCCTATATTGCCAGCAGAATTCGTGGACCCCAAATTTGGTACAGGAGTAGTTTTTTCAGTTCCGGCTCATGCTCCAGCTGATTATGTTGCATTACGAGATTTAAAAAATAACGATGACATAATAGCTGAATATAAATTAGATAAAGAAATGCTGGCATCCATAAAACCAGTGCCAGTAATAGAAGTAGAAGGATTTGGAGAATTACCTGCCAAAGATATAGTAGATAAATTAAATGTCAAGGATCAAAATGATCCTAAGCTTGAAAAGGCTACCAATGAAATTTACAAAGTTGAGCACAATAAAGGAATAATGAAAGTTGAAGAATATGATGGAATACCTGTTTCAGAGGCTAGGGAAAAAATAATTGAGAGGTTGTGTAAGGAAGGTAAAGCTGATAAACTTTATGAATTTTCTGAAATTCCTGTAATCTGTAGATGTGGTGCTAACTGCGTTGTTAAAATAATGAAAGATCAATGGTTCCTCAAATATTCAAATGAAGAATGGAAAAATAAAGCATTATCTTGCTTAAATCAGATGAAGATAGTACCAGATGAAATTAGACAAAATATTGAATACTTTATAAAATGGTTAAAAGATTGGGCATGCGCACGTAAAATAGGATTAGGAACAAAATTACCCTGGGACAAAAGGTGGATTGTAGAACCATTAACAGATTCAACTATCTACATGGCATATTATACCATAGCTCATAAAATAAAAGAAAAAGATCATGAAGAATTAAATAGTGAATACTTTGATGAAGTTTTCTTAAATAATCCAGATGAAGAATTTGCATATTGGTATCCTCTTGATTGGAGATTATCTGCAAAAGATTTGATAGGTAATCATTTAACATTTCATATATTTCACCATTCAGCAATATTTCCAGAAGACAAATGGCCAAAAGGCATAGTTGTTTTTGGTATGGGTCTCCTTGAAGGACAAAAAATGTCATCTTCAAAAGGAAATATAGTAACTCTGTCAGAGGCAATTTCAGAATATGGTGCAGATGTTGTAAGAATGTTTTTAATGTCTTCAGCAGAGCCATGGCAAGATTTTGATTGGAGAAAAAAAGAAGTTATTGGTGTTAAAAGGAGAATTGAACAATTTTTTGAACTATATGAAAAAATTGATGAAAAAATAGGACTTAATTTTGAAAATAAATTGGAAATCAGGCCTAAAAAATTTATAAATAAATGGATATTAAGTCAAGTTAACCAAAGAATAAAAAATGTTACAGAAGCTCTGGAGAAATTTCAAACTAGGAAGGCTTTACAAGAAGGATTTTTCTTATTTAGAAAAGATGTTGATCATTACTTAAAACGAGTAAAACCATGGATTGAATTGGAAGAAACCAAGGAAATTTTAAGATATGTGATGAAGGTATGGGTAAAATTGGTTGCACCTTTCATACCTCATATTGCAGAGGAAATATGGGAAAAATATGGTGGTAATGGGTTAATTTCAGTTTCTAAATGGCCAGAACCCAAAGAAGAATTTATTGACAAGAAAATACAAAAGTCTGAAGAGATTGTAGAAGAAGTTATAAAAGATATCAAAGAAATCAAGAAAATAATTAGAAAAAAACCAGAAAAGGTTCACATCTATATATCTCCAAAGTGGAAATACAAAATATATGATATGATAAGTAGTAGTGATAGAAAGGACTTAGGAACTATAATTCCTAAAGCATTGTCAGAAATTGAAGGCGATAAAAAGGAAATTGTGAATTTCATAAAGAAAAGTATTAGTGAAATAGCAAAAAAAGAATATGTTGGTTATATAGATGAATACAAAGTATTTAAGGAAGCCAAAGACTATATTGAGGAAGAAGTGAATGCAAAAATAGTTATACATAAAAAACCTGATTATGATCCAAAAAACAAATCAAAAATGGCAGAACCTTACAAACCAGCAATATACATTGAATAAAATCTGAGAAATTCATAAAGAATTTAAATCATTGAAATTTTTTGGAACTTTGTTTAGGGTTCTAAGCTTTCTTGGCAATGGTTTTATCTTTGCAGGTGCTCCTATTGCTAAAGACCAAGGAGGTACATCTCTAGTTACTACAGCTCCAGCAGCTACCATAGCTCCCTCACCAATTTCTATATTTGATAAAAATGTTGAATTGGCACCAATTGTAACCCCTCTTTGTATTTTAGGTCCTTTAAGTTTGTACTTAACTCTTAAAGGATATCTGTCATTTGTAAAACATGCACAAGGTCCTATAAAAACATCGTTACCTATGTAACTATTTTTAGGAATATAAACGTTTGATTGTATTCGTACATTGTTTCCAATTTTTGAATAGCCTTCTATAACTGTATTTGTTCCAATCAATACATTGTTTCCTATCCTTGTTTTTTCTCTTATCAATACATTGTGACCTGTCTGTAAGTTGTCACCTATTACTACATCGTTGTAAATTATAGTGTTGGCTCTAATCAATGGTTTTTTACCAATTATTGGTGGTTTACTACCTTTTTTATATTCATAACCTAATATTACATTTTCATCTATCTTTCCATCTCTTACTTCTTCACCAAATATTAAAGATTTTATGGACATTGTTTTTCACAATTTTTTCTTTTTTAATAACTAAATATAAATAAATTAAAAAATTTTACTCATAGCCAGAAATATTTGTGATTTGGATGATAAATAAAAAAGAGTTTGAAAAGCTAGTGGAAAATATAAGAGAAAAAATAGGACATGAAAAAGAGAAAATTAAAATTAAAGAAATTATATTTGATAAATTAAACAATGAATTAATTATTATAGTGCCTGATAGATACGACAAATCACTTGTAATTGGAAAGGGTGGATGGGTAGTAGGTAAATTAAGAGAAACATTAAATGTTAAACATGTCCATGTAGAGGCCTATTCAGATCTTCTTGTAAAAAAATATAGGATGAAACTATCATTGGAAAAATTAAATAAACTTATAAAATCTCTTAGGCTAGAATCTTTAAAAATTATTAGAAATCTTTTGAAGAATAGAATAACTGAGTTACCTCTCTTTAACATACCTAACTTTGAAACTAATGAAAAGGTATTAGTGGCTCTTTCTGGTGGCGTAGATAGTAGTTTTTCTTTAGTTGTGATGAAATACTTAGGTTTTGATGTGGAAGCAGTGACAGTAGATCCAGGACCAATGATATTACCAAAAATATTTAAAAAAAATATAGAAAAGTTATGTAGTACTTTAGAGGTTAAACACAAATACATAAAGACCGATTTTTCAAATTTTATAGAGGAGTGTTTAAAAGGTCGTTTTCACCCATGCGGACGATGTTCCAAAAAAATATATGAAAAGATAAAAAAATATTGTAAAAAGAAAGGAATAAAAATTTTAGTTTTCGGTGACTTGTTAAGTACTGGATATGGTGCCATTTCTCTAGAGGATGGAATTGTAAAAATATCTCTTCCTGCCTTGCTGTGCATGTCAAAACATGAAATTAAACAACAAGTGTCTAATTTTGATTTAGAGTTACCAGCACGGTTTGGATGTCCATTACTACATGAAGTTCATAAGAGGTTCCCAAGACTTAGATTTTATTCTATTCAAAGGATACTTAGGGAGAATCGTGCTGGAGCTTTAGAACCTGGTGAATCACTGAAATTAATCTGGAGGTTATGTAAAAATTTTGACGACTCCATATACTATTAGAAATATTCCTGCTAAATAACCTACAAGTAATGGATATATCAACATTAATATTCCAACGATCACTGCTAAAATTCCAATTGCTCTTTGCAATTCTACATCTTTTGGGCCTGGCATGTTTAATTTTTATGTAATTTTCAACTTAAAATACTTTTCTGTTTTTGAATTACTCCCCAACTTTTGCAGATGTTCCCTTGCTTTATAGAAAAAACTTGTCCAGAGACTATATTTCTATATGAAATAGTTTTGAGTAGAGTATTTTCTTAAACAGGCTATCAAAGTTACTCTATTCCCTCAACAGTGTCTTAAATGCTGATATATAATCTCTTAACTTATTTTTAATCCTTTTAATGCATTTAGACCTTCTTAACTACCTACCAGTTTTTTTCAGCTTTGTAATTGTATGGGAAGTCATCTCATGAAAAAAAGTAGTATGAAAGGATATATATAGTTTTCTTAATTTCTAGAGCATTTTTGGAGAGAGAAAGAGGAAGTAAAAGAAGAATTGTGTATATTTTTTTAGAACAAGTGCTAATTTTGTGCTTCATCTATATAAATACTTTCTAATTTTTCACTAATCCTTAGATAGCTTTTCTCTATGAGGAGTAGTTCACCAACCAAAAAATATCTATATAAAAAGAAGTTATTTTATCTAATACTGGAAAAAAATTTACTTCTTTAGGAGATATACCATGAAAATTTTATTTATAGGTGCAAGATTATTTGACGATGTCCACTATTATGCTAAAGAAAAAGGAATTACAACAATACTTACTGAAGCTAATCCTAAATCACCAAATATTAAATTAGCTGATAAATATTTCATTGTGCCAAGAGGAATGAAATATCCTATGGAAATTGCTATTAAAGAAGATGTAGATGCAGTTGTACCATTGATAGGTGTAGATGAACCTCTGATAGGCGTTGCAAAAATGAAAGAAAAGTTAGAAAAAGATTATGGAATCCCAGTAGTTGCATCTAATTTACATGCAACATCAATAGCTGTTGATAAGTTCAAAACAAAAATATTTTTTAAAAAAATGAATATTAGAACCCCTAAATATAAAATAATCAAAGAACCACCTTCCGAAGTAACAAAACCTGTTGTATTAAAGAATAAAAAGGGTCAGGCTGGAACTGGAGTAGTTGTAACCAACTCAAAAGATGAAATAACAGAATATCTAAAAAAATATGGTGTAGTTCTTATGGAAGAATTTATTAATGGCATTGAAATTTCAGTAGAAGTTTTAAGATGGGAAGGCAAGTCATTAGCCTTGGTCGTTGTAGATAAAGGTAGAACAACCTTAGAAGCTGTACATCCTCTATACAAAATAAAAAAAGCTCCAGCACAAATAAAAGGTTTAGACAATGAAAAGGTATTATTGTTTAGTAGA
Source organism: Methanothermus fervidus DSM 2088 (assembly GCA_000166095.1). Classification (NCBI taxonomy): domain Archaea; kingdom Methanobacteriati; phylum Methanobacteriota; class Methanobacteria; order Methanobacteriales; family Methanothermaceae; genus Methanothermus; species Methanothermus fervidus. The sequence goes on from CP002278.1 coordinate 736,400, forward strand.
ATGATAGTAAACAGTTTAAATGCAGAAGGTAATACTGACATTGACATGATATTTGATGAAAAACTTCGTAAAGTTTATGCAATAGAACTTAATACAAGACCAAGCGGTACTAGATATATTTCAGCTGCGGCCACTGGAATCCATCCACTACACCAATTAGTTGATATGGCTATAGGGGAATGGGATCCTAAGAAAATTAAACTTAAGAATTTTTTTGCAATAGAAATTCCTATAGGTACTACTGACTTAAAAACAACTAAAAAATTTGAAGGAGAGAAATGTTGGGTTGTTCATGGTCCTCCAGGACATCAAAGAATAACTATAAGAGGTAAAAACATGGAAGATATTGTAGAAATTTTGGAGGAACTAGACCTAAATAAGGTGATAAGATGTTTATATTAATTTTAGCTTTCGTTCTTACAGTTATTTTTACCTATATATTGAAAAAAATTCTTTTAGAAGCTGAAATAGTTGATAAGCCTATTGTAACTGAGCATAAACACAAAATAGGTACTCCAACAATGGGTGGTCTTGGATTTTTATTAACAGCCTCAATGGTGGCAATGGTTTTAGGAGATAGACATTTAAATCTGATTGTATTAACAATGGTGATAGCTGGCATAATTGGAGCCTTAGATGATTTACTTGGATTGAGCATTAAAGAAAAACAAAAAATTGTAAAAAATATTTCATCAGAAGTTGTTGAACTAGGAAGATTAAACCTCCAACCTAGTGAAGAAGCAAGAGTAGCAACTAAGAAAGCTAAACAAGATTTCAAAAAGCTAATGGCTGAAAAGAAAATTAAAGTAGTTGGTGAAGTTCCTATAAAAAAAGAATTTACAGAAAAACAAAAGATTATGTTACAATGTATTCCAGGAATATTTCTTGCATTATCATTTGGAGTTGGAAGTATTTTTGGATACTTTTTAGGATTCTTAACAATTCCAATTGTAATATTCGGAGTATTAGGCGCCATTAACGCCATAAATTTAATAGATGGAATGGATGGAATGGCAGCAGGAATAATTGCAATATCTTCATTATTTTGTGCATTTTATTCTTCTATGAAAGGCCTTCATAGTTCTGCATTTTTAATGTTATCAGGCATTTCATTAGGTTTCCTGGTGTTTAATCGTTTTCCTGCATCAATATTTATGGGAGATGTTGGATCCTTTGCTTTAGGTGCTGGATATGCTGCAGCAGTTATGATGAATGATATAATATATTATGGAGTACTTGCCATTGCAGTTCCTATAGTATCGGTAATTATAAGCCTTATGCATCGTGCAAACATTATAAAATTACCCGTGGAGCCATTACACCATACTCTACATTATAAAGGATTATCAGAAAAAACAATTGTAATTACTTATTGGTTAATAACATTTGTATTATGTAGTGTGGGGCTAATAATGTATAATTTAGGATTATTCCCATAACATGGTGGTTAAAAAATGAGATTAAGTGAATTAGCTTCATATGTTTCTGGAAAATTAATAGGGGAAGATAAGGAAATAAAAGTGGGTATATTTAATACTCTAGGCGATGCTAATCCAAATGATATTGTGATTAGACATTGGATAGATGAAAAAGGTGTAGAAATTGCAAAAAATAAAGAAGTATCAGCACTTATAACTCAAAATCCAAAAGGAAATTCATTAGAATATGCAAAAAAGTTGAAAGTACCTATAATTTTAGTTAACAAGATTGAACTTGCCAGTGCATTTGCCATAAAATGGACAATAAAAAATTTTGCACCAAACACTTATAGAGTTGTAATCACAGGTACTAATGGTAAGTCAACAACAACCCATATGATATATCATATTTTAACCCATGCTGGAAAGAAAGCATTTACAAACACAGATGCAAAGTCAGAGTTTAACACTCTGATAGACCCAATGGTAGCTAAGTTACTTGCTGAAAAGGCTAAAAAAGAAAACCTCGAATATTTGGTCATTGAAGTGTCTGAAGTTCAAGGATGGCTAGATCGTCTCATGAAAGACCATGCATATCTCATGACAAAATCCATAAATCCTAATGTAGTTGTAGTTACCAATGTAGCATTGGACCATATAGGTTTAGTTAATTCAATTGAAGAAGTGTTTGAAGAAACTAGTGGGGCTGTAAAAGCATTGGAAAAAGGATTTGCTGTACTTAATTATGATAATGAATTTACAAGAAAAATGGCTAAACTCACAAATAAAAATGTAAAAGTCTTCTTTTATGGAAAAAATTGTCCAGTAACTTTTAAAAGTGGTGGAATTTATGTTAACAATGATTTATTCATAAAAAAAGAAGAACTTCCATTCAAAAGTGAATATTTTATACAAAATACTCTTGCTGCAATATCTGCTTGTTTATGTTTAAATATTCCTCCAGACATTATAAAAAAAGGAATTTTAACATACAAACCACTAAAGAGAAGATTTTCAATTTTATGTAAAAAACCATTAATAATAGATGATTTTGCACATAACCCTGACGGTATCAAAATGGCTATAAAGAGTGCAAAAAAACTTACAAAAAACAAATTGTGGGTTGTATGTGCTATACGTGGGTCTAGAGGAAAAATTATCAACAAATTAAATGCGGAATCGTTATCAAAGACTTTAAAAAACATTGAAAATTATGAAGTTGTTATAACCAATAGTGACGATGTTGTGGATAACCTTAATAAAGTAAAAAAAGAAGAAGAAAAAACATTTTTAAAAACACTGGAGAAGTATAATATAAATTATAGATTCCACAAAAAATTGAAAACTGCTTTGGAAGAAACTTTAACTAATTGTAAAAAAGATGATACGATCTTGTTGATAGGTGCTCAAGGTATGGATCCTGCCTCAAAACTATTAAAAAAAATAAAAGTGATACCATGTTCATAAAAGTCAAAAGAGATACTCTTGTAATTTTATTTGTGGCATATCTCCTCATATTGGCTGGTAGATTCTTAAATTATGCATCTTATGCTTCATCTAAAGACTTTAGTGGGGCAGTTCCAATTTCAGGTGTTATTGTGAAAGGTAATGATATAGTACCAACAAGCTCAATAAAAATAAATGTAGCTGCTGCTGGATTTAGACCAGGAAGTTATATTAAAGATAACATGCTTATAACTTCAAAACGTAAAATACCACTTGATAGGGCTATAGCCAATGCAAGAGAATTTGTTAAACTGTCAACAATACCTGGTACAAAAGTCATGCCAATAGTAGATGCAGATGTAAAGGTTGATAAAAAAACAGGTATCGTAACTGTCACTGTAATTGAAGATTTTTCCTTGGCTAAGGTACAAGGGGGTGAAGAAAGATTAAAAAATTTAGATATCTAGTATTATTTTTGTTAATAAATTTTATGATAGGTACTGTATCTGCAACATGTAATATAATTGTAATAACTGATCCATCAGGTAGAGATCCAAATGGAGTGGCAGGTGCTAGTTTATCTTATGCTCCTAACATGTTTCAATCAACATTCTTACTTTCTAAAGATAAAAAATTTGCAGTTTTATCAGGTGGTGAAGGAGAAGCAATTCCTAGATTGATGGCGATTGTAGAAACAATAAAAAGGTTAGAGAATGGAATGTCAGCTGCTGACGCTGCTTCTGCAGCAAATCAATACCCTGGAATAAGAGTTATGTGTGGTGGACCAGGAATAGGTGCAGCAGTTGGTGGATCATTTGACGCATACATAGTAACTGTTGAAGATGATGGAACTATAAAAATTACTCCAGTATCTGGTGGGCTAGCCGTGCTACCACCTGGAAAAAAGGGAGCTATAATTCACTTAAGAAATACACCAGGGAATCCAAAATATGGTACTGCAGATAGTGTACGTAGAGATGTAGCAATAAATGTAGGAAAAATGATTAGGGATGGATATCCAGCTACAGTAATTGTTGGGAAAGCTGTAGAAGAAGTTGCTAGAGATTCTGGAGAAAGATATGGTGGTGGTGCAGTAAACATTGCATCTGGTATAACAACTGGAGACATGTTTACTCCAGCTACATTAAACCAAACAGGATATCCACTAGATGAACCATATGTTAAACTGTGTCCACAATGTGGATGGAGTATGGGATTTCCAACAGCTGAACGTTATGATCGATGTCCCATCTGTGGAAGTCAGTTAAAAACTATATATGCTTATCAAGCACTTACAGATACAATCACGGTCTCAAATAAAACAGTTATAGTGTCTGTGTATGGATCTGACAGTAAAGGTGTAATTGGAACTACTAAAGAAATTGTGGAGGCAGTAGTCAATAAATATGGATATGATCCTGTAAAAATTTCTGAAGCAATAAACCGTGCAATAGACAATGGATTAATTTTAGGTGTTAATTACGTTGAACCAAAAGATATTAATGTAAAACCTTCTGCAAGAGCTGTAGGTGTATATTATACGCCTCTTCCAGATAATAGGAGTGGACCACCATGGGATTTACCCATACCTGCAGGAATTTTAGAAACTCTTGGTAATGTCCAAACTGTTTTAGGTTTTGCACTTGCATTCCTAGCATTTTTCCGAACTATAGTGGTTGGCAGAGTTAAAAAATAAACATATAAAACTTTTACAATCCTTTAACACTCATATCAATCATCTTTTTTGTTTCAGCTGCCAGTTCTGGAGGTAAACCTTTTATGTCAATGCTTAAAAATCCTCTTACAATCATAGATATGGCCTCTTCTTCCGTTAAACCGCGAGACATTAAATATAATATTTTTTCCTCGTCAATCTTACCTACAGCAGCCTCATGTGACATTTCTAAATCTGTTGCACTTCCTTCTAACTCTGGAATCGCATGTATCATTGAATCATCAGATAATATTAACCCATGACACTCTAGGTGGCCTTTTACTCCAGGTATCCGACCTGCTAAATGACCTCTTGAATATATTTTAGATTCATCCATAGACACTGCTCTAGATATTACATTTGCACTTGATTCTTTACCTTCCAATATAACTCTTGAACCAATGTCAAGTAGCGAATTTTTCTTACCTGCCATGACAGATTGGAATATTGCCTTCGAATTTTTTCCTGTACAATATGCTGTAGGGTATGACTGTATTACGCGAACTGGACTTGTCAATATGTAATTATTTATATATGTTCCATTGTCACCAATCACAATGCCTGTTCTTGGTCTTACTTCTACTTGTTCTGCCCAATTATGAACCATTGTAAATGTAATTTTTGCATTTTTTTTAACATAAAATTCTGAGATCCCTATATGCAATGCTGAATTAACGTCTTGTCCTGTGGCACAACCCGTAATTATGTGTAATTCAGAATTTTCTTCTGCAATAATTATATTATGAGCTGTTTGCATTATGCGTTCATCTCCAATAAATAAACATGCCTGCAGTGGAAATATTTCCTTTGATCCTGGCAATGATCTTATAAAGTAACCCGTATATTTTTCCTCTTCTAACTCTTTCAGAGCAACATGTGCCGTATATTTATCTGTATCTGGTGCAACTGCTTTCCACATATAATCTTTTACCCAATCATATTTTTCTAATGCTGATTTGATCCCCATTATTTCTACAGACTTAGATGGAGAAACCGAATATATTTCACTTTCATCAAGCTGTATATAAGTACCTGCTCTCTCTTTTTCTGATGTGTCAATACCTACTTTAACTAATGTATCCCTAACTTTTTTTGGTACATCCTCTATACTTTCAATTCTTTCATGTTCTCCAGGATCTTCTGCTAAAAATTTTTTGAGGTCTGTTTTAGGGCCATATGGTGATTCTTTATCTTTAGCTTTTTCTGCTCTCTTTTTTATGTCTCGTAACATTTTTTACACCCTTCAAAGCCTTCTTTCCTTATATCTTCTAATATTTCGTCTGGACACCCTGAACAAACAATTTTTCCATCTAGAAGTACGTGCGCAATTTCAGCTTTAACAAAATTTAAAATATAACCTAAATGCGTTATAATTAAGCCTGCTTTCTTTCTTTTACTTGGTTTTTTATCTTTTTCTAAAAGTTTGTTTATCATTTCAGCCAAAATTTCAACATTTTCTATATCTACACCAGAATCTGGTTCATCTAACATTATAAATTCTGGGTTTTGTGCTAGAAGCTGCAATATTTCAGATCTTTTCATTTCTCCTCCTGAAAATCCTAAATTTACATCTCTACTAAGGAAATCTTTATTAAATTTTAATTTTGTTGCAAATCTATATATTTTTGGATCTAATTTTTCATCTAAAGAACAACCACTTTCTATTTTTAATAAATCAATAAGGCGCACTCCTCTTATTGCTGGTGGATTTTGAAATGCCACTCCTATTCCCATTTTAGCTCGTTCTGTAGTATTTAAATTGGTAATATCTTTGCCTTTAAACAATATTTCTCCTCTAACTACTTTATATTCTGGAAAACCAAGAATTGTTAAAAATAAAGTACTCTTTCCTGCTCCGTTTGGTCCAAGTAAAACATGAGTCTCTCCCTTACCTATATAAAGATCTACACCATTCAATATTCTTTTACCATTGACCTCTACCACAAGATCATTAATTTCGAGAAGCAATTTAGATCCTCCTATAAAATTCATTTAAATTCATCAATCAATACCTTCTCAAATAATTTTAGACATCTTTTTATTCCATGAGCTTGTCTTTCCAAAATTTTTTTGGGTTCTGAAAATCTTAAATCTGCATGAACACCAGAATCTGTTATTATTTCAGATTTATTTGTTACAATTGCTATACCACCTCTACCAACGCCTGCTGTAGTGCCTATCCCTATATCCGCATTAGTGATTCTTTTAATGGATTTAGCCATCTTAAGAGCCATTTTTTTGTCTGATTTTTCATTGTAAACTTTTATATCTCCTAAAACATGGTCAGGTGTCAATGGCTTAATTTTAAGAATTGTTTTTAATCCAGAAATCGTTGGAATAAACAATGCTGCAACTAAAGATATTTTATAGTCTTCTCTCTTTATACTCCAATCATAGTTGAGAGGATATCCTTGTGCAAATGCATGTATTTCCCTGCCAATTTTTCCATGTGTGAAACATTCTGCTGTTGCTACCCTAATCATCTAACTTCTTCCTCAAAAGTTTTAAAATATTGGCTGTAATAACATTTGCAATTCTATCAAGGACATATGGAGTTATTGGTTCCCAATCTTTTATTAATTTACCTGTACCTACAAGAATATGATTTTTCTTAATTCCTTCATTTCTTAAACCTAAAACTATTGGATTCTCTGGAGCATCTTCTATATTGAATACTTTAATTTCTTCTTCCCCAATTCCAAAGACACCCATTGTACTTATTGTATATGCACCTATTTCATGAGCTTTTTTTATGATTTTAGCTGTGATGGGTATGGTATTACCTCCTGCAATAGTAATACACACAACATCTCCATCTATAATTTCTAGATTATCCTTTGACACATAACAAGGCATGGTTTCAATTTTCTTAGAACATGGTAATCTTTTTAGGAATTCTGTTTTATATTCTCCAATTTTACCTCCTAACATCCTAAATATAAAATCTTCTTCAGAAATTTTTTGACCATCTATTGCTTTTATTATTACAGGTCCGCCTCTATGTACTTCTATTAAATTTAAAGCTATTCTAATACCTAACCTACCTAACCCAACAATAGTTACTTTACCTTTTGGATTTTTAAGTTTTTCAAGCTCTGAAATATTCATAATATGTCCCATTTTATTGGTTTGTCAGCTATATCTACTTCAATTCCTAAATTTGAAATAATTTTAGCAAGTTTGTATAGCCCTGGAAGTTCTGTGAAATAATGAGTGGCATCAATTAAAGTTAAATTTAGGTGATATGCTAAAACCATTGTTTTATAAATTAAATCACCTGAGAGATAAACATCTGCATTCTTTTCATATGCTTTTTTAACAAGACGTTCATTGCTTAAACCAAAGCCTGAAACAATTGCCACATATTCTACAATTAAATTTTTATCAAAATTAACAACTTTAACATTATCTATTGATAATTTTTCTTTGATAAGTTTTATAAATTCTGGTAAAGAAACAGCTTTTATTTTGCAAAGTCTTCCTATTCCACTATCCTCATCCAAAACATCCTTTATTTCCATATTTAATGTTTCTGCAAGAGCATCACAAGCTCCGCCTTTTACCACATCCCAATTAGAATGTATAACATAAGCAGGTATTTCTGGCTTAGACAAAGGTGGATGATGAAGAATCAGAAGATCATATTTGTTTAATTTTTTTGTTGGGACATAATCCATTGAAACCAAAACTTTTTTTACTTCTAAATTTTCAAGATCTTTACCAATAAAACCAATTTTATCCCCATCAACTGCAAGATTTTTTGGAACAATTTCTTCTATTTTTTTAAATAATTCTTTGGCCTTCATTTTATCTCAATAACTTTAGATTTTATTTTTTTAATAAATTTTTCAATTACTTTATCGCAAGATACTGGCCTCAAAGAAGACACAATAAGCGCATGTTTTTTTAATTTTTTCATGAATTTGGTGAAGTTATTTTCTTTAAATAACATTCCCTCATAAAATTCAAATGGTGACATGCAATAAAGTACGCCTTCAACATCAAAAAAATAATTCATAACATTTTTTAAAACCTCAATTGTGAGTGTCATTGTTCCAGAAGTTTTACTTTGTAGTCCATAAGTATAAAGAAAAGCCTTGTATTTGGCATTGATACTATCTATCAATCTTTTTTTACTGCCGATTTTTCTTATTGTTTTATCACTTCCGTCTGATCGTGGATCCTCAATTATAAATGCTTTTGTATAAAATTTATTTAGATTTTCTATGCCACCAATACCAGTAGTGTCTATAATTAGATCCCATTTCTTCCTTAATCCATCTAAACCAATCTTAAATTCTATATTTTTTTCTACTAAATTTATAACCTGAGGATGGATATCAACTAAAGTAATCTCTGTATTTAAATTATTGGCTAAAAAAGAACCAGTAATGTATCCACCAATTATCAGACAATTTTTTGGTTTTAATTTTTTTTCTTTGAGCCACTTTATCACTGCTTTAGTTTTAACTTCACCAATATATTTTATTATATCATGAAATGTGTATTCAGAATAATATGTTTTTACTGTTGGTGTTATACCATTTTCAACTTTCATGTTTTTCATTGAGTCCTATTCTTTTTAATGCAGTAGTCATTTCATCTTTTACAGCTTTTTCAACACTTTTTTTGTGAATTATATGTGGTGGAGATAACGCTGCACTTAATATTCTACCTTTTGAATCCATGATAACTAACATTGAACCTGAACCAGGAACACCAAGCCTTCCTCTAGCAATAACTAAATCGCAGTCAACGATATCTAATGCCATTAATGCTTTACTTATTGCTGGTGTTCTATTTAGATCACATGCATCTGTGTAGAATTTAAGATGTTTTGCTTTTTGAATTCCAAATTTCTCTAATACTTCATTTATAGCTTTTACTTTCTCTTTTGTTTTATTTGGAACAACTATATTTTTTGCATTAAGAATATATTTTTGAATTTCCTTTACTTCTTTAATTTTATCTCCCTGTCTCCTGCCTTCCACAGATTCAACATATGCTTTTTTTATTAATTTTTCCATAGTCATGCGCATCTAACATGTAACTTCAGTTCAGGTTTTAAATGTAATTCTTTAATAACACGTATTACGTCATCTAAATTTCCAACCTCTGGTGATCCTACACCTTTAACATCATGAGGATAGTTATTGGGGATAACTGTGGCTAAATTGTCAGCACCTGCCATAAGTGAATATTTAACATTTTCTGGTCCGATAGTAGGAGTAGGTACAGTTATTCTTATTTCCGGGTACATCAACCTAGTTATCGCAATAGTTTTCATTTGTTCATGTAAAGGACAAGGAGGATGATTTTCCATAGGTGTTCCTTTATATGGATTGAAACCCATGATTGGTATTTCTCCTAAAGTTTTAAAGGTTTTTAAAAATTTTAAATGCATTAACCTATCATAATATGATTCACCAATGCCTATCAATAATCCTGAAGAAAGTTCAATATTGGCTTCTGATACTAGTTTACATACTTTAATTCTATCCTCAAGGTTTTCACCAGGCTTTAAATCTTTAAATAACTTCCTGTTTATAGTTTCCAAATTACAACAAATAGTGTCGGTATCATATTTTTTCAATTTTAAAATTGTTTCCTTATTAAGATCTGAACCAACATTTATCAATAATTCAAGTGACGTGTTTTCCTTGACAATTTTGGCTGCCTTGACAGCCTGGGAACCACCATAACCATGTGCACCTGAACAGCTAACTCTTGGAATTCCTGATTTCTCTATTTTTTTTGCTGCTTCCAATATTTCATCATCAGTTTTATGAAATGGATGATAATAACCTTCTGGTGAAGTTCCTGCAGCGAAACCACAATATTTACATTTTGGAGAAATCTGACATATATTTGTGATGTGAATTGTTGAAGTTAATTTGATTGAATCCTTATATCTATCTCTAAGCTCAGAAGCAGTGTACATCAGTTCCTTGAAATCATTAGAATTCTTAATTTTAAACAATTTTAAAATTTCACAATCACTCAATTTTTTTTCTTTTAAAGCTTTTTTTAAAATGCTCTTAATCATCATCTTAGCATCACGGCTTTAAAAAATTATTCTGTTATTATTATGAATTCACCGACTTTTTCGACCCTGTGGAATGGAATGTAAAGATAATCTCCCCTTCTTTTTGCCCCTCTCAAATTTACGTTCTTTTTATCTTTTTCAACTTTAACAACAATGTCTGTTATTTTACCGGTTTTATCATTTATTATAATTTCTTCAAGGTCTCCAAGAATTCGAGCATTATTTGTGGCTACTCTATAGCCCCTAATTTCACTCCAAATTTTTTCTTCACTTTTAATTTTTGTTTTTTCCACCATTAAAACCACCAAATTTTTTGAGAAATTCAAGATCTTCAGGAGTATTGATATTCAATGCAAGTTCCAAAAGTGGAAGTTCTAACTTTTTTTCATCTTGTTTTTTATTTACAGCTTTTAATAAATTTAACCCTATTGGTATTTGTTCAGTGTTATATGGAGGGGGAATTAGCCCATATTTTTTGTAAATACTTCGTGGTACAACAACGGTTAAAGCCGGTTTATCACTTTTTTCATAAATATCTATGATCATGTTTATTGTTTTGGGTTTTACCAATGGCAAATCAGCGTTTATTACAAGTAATGTATCTCTTTTTGGAATCTTTGTAATTACATATCTTAAATCATTTACATAACCCTTTCCAGGTGTCACTATTACTCTATATCCTCTTTTTTTTATGTATTCTGTAGTTTTAGGTGTATGGACACTTGTTGCAACTATTATTTCCTTTACTCTATCAACTTTTTCTAAACATTCTATCACATGTTGTATCATTGGTTTACCATTTATATTTATGAGGGGCTTTTCTTTGAAAGATTTAAGAGATTTAAGGCGTGTTCCTTTACCGCCAGCCATCACTAAAGCCTTTAAAAATTTTAGCTAAACCCCCTCCAGATTGTTTCTTTTTATGATATTTTAATCTTTCTGCAAGTATACATCTATCTCCACGATTACCTCCTATTGGTATACGTGGTGTCCCTAAAGAATTCATACATCTAGCCATCATGGCAGCTCCAAGTGCTAAACCATCAGAAACAAATACACAATCTTCAAAATAATCGTTAACATATTCAAGAATTAATTCAGGTTTTTTACCTGTTATACCAGCCCTACCTGTTACTCCCAAAACTGAGCCATCTTCAATTATGTCTTCATTAACAGCTTCTTCCACTAATCTTTTAGCTATTAGTGCACTTACATAATCAATTGTTCCAAATAAAAGCTCTAAACCATCATTTTCATAAATTTCTTTTCCAAGTTCTGATAGTTTATGGAATTTGCTTCCATTTTTTCCTACATCACACCCGATAAGAACTGTTCCAGCATTTTCTGCAGCTTTTGGGTCTACAGGTACAGTACCAAATCTACTTCTACTTTTTGGAACTTTTCTTATGTCTATATATTTGTGGACTTCTTCTGCATATTCTTGTGCTTTTTCTGCATCATATTTACCTTTTGTAGCTTTTACATCTAATACTGCACCTAGTTTTTTATCAACAAGATTAGTACCCTTTATTATGGCATCTGGTATTGCACCAGCCAATCCACAGAAATTTCCAACAGTTTTAGCATATGGTTTTTCACTATTTACAATTCTCCCAGCTAGTGTAGTACCAAAATCCATTGATACACAAGGATTACGAAAATCAACGTCAGTCCATTTGGCACCAAGCTTTATTCCAGCAGTTACAAGTTCTCCTTCCATTTCATTTGCAACCACTTCTCTACCAGTAGGAGGAAGTACTCCAGCTACTGCACCATCAAATGCTATCTTATCTAACAAACTATAATCTTGAAATTCTTTAGGTAAATTTTCCAATGATAATGCAGGTGTCATTCTTGCTGGAGGAATGCCTGCCTTTAAACAACCCTCTGCCAATGCTTTTATCATTTTTCCAACTTCTTCTGGAGATGCAAAACCAGCTGTGACACCTGTAGATCTCACTACAAAGTGAATATCTTTTTTTATGTCTAATTTAGCTCTTTTTGCAGATTCATGTATAGTATCCTTGACCAAATCTGCCACAGATTCTTTTGTAAGTTCAACACCCCAAATTGTTTTCCCAAAAACCTTTTCACCGGGTTTTGGAGGTCTAACGTCCCGTGTCATTTTAACAGTTTTATCTAATAAATACGTTCTACTTGTTCTGAGGTTTGTAGCTGTTATTATGCATTTGGTCGTTGTGTTTCCTAACTCTACTGATGCAACAATGTAATGTACATCTGGCTCCATTGAATATCCAGAACCAACAGTTTTTTTAATAAAAGAAGTAGATTTTATTTCTTCTATTGTTTTATATTTACTTTTTGCCATAATTGGTTTAGGTCCAAACAATCTTTTTAAAAATGACAAAAAATTACCTCCAAAAAACAGAAAATAAAAATTAATTAAAAAAATAAAAAAATTAGAGAAGCTTAAAGAATGGATGCTCTTCAATAGGTTCAGTGCCTATATCTTTTACAGCTTCTGCTATAAATACATCACACATAGCACATGCTGGGAATGCCATCTTAGCGTTTTCTATTGGACCATATAATACGAAATCTCCACCTGCCATCTGTTGAATTAAATTAGATCCAACGTCACATATTGGCCATGCTTCTTTATGTTCTTTCCTGTATTCTCGTAGCCAATCCCATGCAGATGGCACGTTATGAATACCACTTCCAACTGGGTATCCCCATTTACTTTTGGCAACATATGTTGTTCTTATAGCGTTTCCAGCTCCTTGACCAAGAGGTGTTACTGCAACATCCAACAATGGTTTATCAATACCACATTCTTCTGCAATTTCTAAAAGTCCTTTATCTAATGCATCTCCACCATTTTCCCATATTGCGATTTTGCCTTCAACACTAGGATCCATTGCATTAAATCCAAGGACAATTGATGCTGATACATCAGTTTCTTTTAGTGCATCAAATTCTTTTTCTTCTCCTGACATGTTAATTGAATTATAAATAGCGCGATCTGCTACTCCTATTTCATCTACATACTTTGCACCAGCTATTCTAGCATCAGCTGATGTTGAATCTATAAGAAATGGTACGTCTGTGACATCTGCAACAAATTCTAAGTATTTAACTATTGCATCTTCTGTTGCACCAAAAACTTGTACAAGATGGGGATTTCCTGTTGTGTCAGACATCTCTTCTTGGATCTTTATTAGTTCTTCTGCCTTATCCTTATCGAATACACCTTTTTTCTCATCTTCAATGATGCTATGACCACCATAAAATATAGTTCCAGCTAATACTGTTGGATATTCACCAGGTTGTCCACCAATTTTTACTCCTGCGATATCAAGAACAATTTGTTCTTTATCAAATCTAAACATGTTGATTAAACCTCCTTTAACTTTTTTAAATTCTAAGTAATAATCTCACTGCTGGAAGTGCAAAGAAAATTATTAAAATTATTATACCTAAGATAACACCATAAGCTATTCCAATGTCTCTGCCAATTTGTTGTCCTAACCTTTCAAAATATTCTCCAGCTGCAAAGTCAACTTTCTTTTCCATTTCATCAAGTCTTTCATCTATTTTATTGTATTCATCTACTGAGACTAATACACGAGGTATTGTGGTTCCTTCATCATCATTATTTGTCAATATATCATCCTCCTAAAGCTCTAAAAACGGCGACAATACCTATTAAAATTACAGCAAGTAAAATACCATAGATCAATCCAGGAATTCTTGTTTGTATTAATCCTGAAAATACTCTTCCTTCTCTTGCAATCAACTGAACCCTATAGCAAATATCATCTGTTGTTTTTTTCACGCCTTTAATATTTGGTTTATTAGATAATGATATTGCCAAGAAATACACCCCCTCAAATTAGAAGTATAAATCCTATTAAAAGTGTAAGTGCAAGACCTATACCAGTACCTTGAATTTTTCCTGCATACATTCCTGCCCACATTCTCTGTATTCCTCCGACCATCATTATTTGTGTCTGCATATCTCTAATTCTTGCTTCAATTAAAGCTGTCTCTGGTGAAATTGGATTTATTTTCTCTGCTTCCCCTTCTTCTTCCTCTTCTTCAACCTTTACTACCATTGCTTCCTCTTCAAAAGCCCCTGGATCCTTCTCTATGCATTCCTTAACCTTTTCCTTTATCTGATCAGCATCCTCAACATCTATCAAATCAACAATCTCAACCTGTTTCTGGAATCTCTCCAATGCTTCCTCTGGTAAATTCTCTATGTAAGGTATTGCTCCCTTTGCACCAATTATCTTCTTTTTATCATCAACGCCATTCTTATGTAGTGCTTTTATACTTTGTCCAGTTATATGCCCTTGAACCTCTGAACCACATAAAACTAGGAATCTTATGTTTGGATTTGAGATTATATTTGCTATTACCTTCTCTATTCCTAAATTCTCTGTCTTGCAAGGCCCAGCTATTGCAGCTCCTGCATCTATTGGTATATCTTCTATATGTGATGCTAATGTTACTGCTGCAACAGGACTTTCAGGATCTCCAACAATATAATCTCCACTAACTACTGGCCATCCTTCTGCTGGTTCTTTTTTCTCAGCCAAAATCATACACCTCCAAATTTAAGTAAAATTAAAGCGAAAACTATCAATCCAAATACAAATCCATATATCATGTTTGTAATTTTTCCCTGAGTTATATAGATACCTTCTCTTCCTGGATATGACTCTGGAGGAATTGTATTGGGATCTAAAGAATTATAAAGATTATCCACAGCCACCTCCAATTTATCCAACTCTTTATTTAAATCGTCCATTGAAAGAACAATTACATCTCTTCCAAGTGCAGTACTAATGACACCAGCTGATGGATCCAAAGCTAAATTAAATTCAGGTGCTACATGAATGAAAGGAAGCATTTCCATTTTTATACAACCTCCAAGTGTTTTATAATCTATTGTTCTTCTTCAGGCCACCAGCCTGTTCTTTGTACTATTGTGTTCTCGAATACATCCTTGACAAACATTTTCATAGATATTGCCCAGCCAACAGCTGCAACTAGTGAAATTAGCCACCAATATGGATTCTTTATTATGGAGAGTATGCCTACAATTGCCATCATTGCAAATCCTGCTGCTAATGCACATTTCAATGTTCTGTATTGATCTTCATTTGGACCTAAGCAGGCATTAAATGGATGTTGAATTGCCATTGCACACATAAAGTATAAGGCAGGCATATAACCTGTGAGAAGTGTTGGATTAAGTAATCCTGACCCTGTCATTAAATAACTACCTGCTATAGCTGATGAAAATGCTAAAACAGATAACACACTAGCTCCAGCTAACTCTGTCGTACATTGTACAAATATAGGTATTTCCATTTTTATGAAAACTCTACCTACAATTCCAGAAACTGCACCTATGATTAATGCAATTATTAAAGCTGCAATAGGTGCTAATAATGAAGGTATCGCTTTAGATAGTAGTGGAACTGAGACACCCATTATAGTTGATAATAAACCTACCGCACCTAACATTGCTCCAATTGATGGTACTCCAGTACCTAATCCGTAACTTGCAACCCTTCTTACTGCATCGGCACCCCAGAAAATTGCACATACACCACCAAGACCTGCAATTACAGGACCAACCACTGGAATACCTGAAAGATAAATTCCTATTAAACCACCTATTGTTCCAAAAGCTATCAAACGAATAGGTGGTATTTCTACCTCAGCCACTTTAGTAGGCGCACCATGTCCACCAGTAGCGGGTGCTACCATTAAAATGCACCTCCTTTAGCAATTATTAGTGTTAATATAGCTATCACAAATGATACTATTAAACTACCTACAATTCCACGAGGTAAACGGTGTATTTTAGGATCCCAAAGTCCTTCTGTTGTACCTCCAATGTTATAGGATGCTAAAACTGCATTAACAAAGAACATTCCAAGAGCATATGCCACAGCAATTGCTTTAGCACCAAGATCTCCAAAATATGGTATTGTCACTAAAGCATGATATAATGCCCAATATACTAATGCTCCACCAACTCCACCAAGGAAAGCTCCCATGGCTCCACTTATGTAAGCTGATGTAGGTGCTCCATGTCCTTCTGTACCTGGTGTAACATATTTCTCTTGATTCCAACCAGTAATTGGATCTTTTTTTCTCTTAGCAATTGTTGGCACTGATCCAATACCATACACAAGACAAATGTTTGTGAAAAGTCCTGTCAACGTAATCATGACTGATGCACCAATGCCTCCTGCAAGTAGAATCATCCAGAGAGGTTTTTTCAATGCCATTCCTGCAACAATTAAACCTGTCATTGATGCACCAGCTGCAAGTTGGGTTGTACCTGTTGGTATTCCTGAAGATGTTGCCATTGCTCCTGATGCTCCACCAACAGGTACTAAATGAACTCCAGCAAAAACAGACATTCCACCTAGAGTTAAAGCTGCAACCAAAGTTATAGGATCTATCAATTTACTCCCTCCTGTATGGTCCATACTTTTCTCTTGCATGTTTTTCTAATCTATTATTTATTACTATCAACAATATTACGAAAAGAAATGCTGCAAGTATACTCCATTTTTCAAACACTATATCGAACCAAAATGTGAAAAGCACTATTAATCCAAATGCCATTCCTGTTATAGGAGATCCATATTTAACTGTGAAATTACCTACTTCCATAGGACTTCTAGCTCCAAGCACTCCCTTTCTTGTTATATCTCCATGACTAGCTACTGGTATTCCTCCTCCAAATTTTTTATGTACGAACTCCGCTTCTGCTCCATAGTATACATCGCCAACTGCTGAACCTATTGCACCTATAGTCATTCCCCATATCATCCCAATGACAGGTATTGGGAATGGATGTGCAAATCCCTTTACAGGTAAAGTCATTAAGTATGCTACTCCAGTTATACAGAAAAATACTATAAATGCATGTCCAGCTATTGGTCCTAAGTTCTCTGTTAACATATCTAAAAATACTGGTTGATTAAAAGTAGCTGATCCAGATACTCTACCTAAATATGCAGTTGTTGAATATGCTAACCATATAAGTGTTGTAATTGCTGCACCTATTGCCAGTGCAATAACTGCAGGAAGATGTAGATATAACATTGCAACTGTTATTGCCCCAGATACTCCACAAAATGTACCATATGCAAATGGTTCTCCAGCTATTGCCTTATTAAAAAATCTATGTAAATTACCCATCTGCGGTGCTAACTGTACTTGTGAATTTGGGTTACTTTGTGATCCTATATTGGTCTCTACATCCTCAATTGTTTGTCCTATAATTGCAGAAGCTGTTGTAAGTGCCAAAATACCTAAACTAGCCACTGCGGGGTCCATATCATTCCTCCTTTTAACTTTATTAACTAAGTTATTACTTACTAATTCTTTAAAAAGTTTTCGGAAAAAATAGAAAAGAAAAAATCAAAAAATTTTGAATTATGTTAAGAATTTATTTACCAGCAGGCCTTATTAAGTCTCTTTCACCCTCTGGCTCAAATTCACGTAATGCTCCTTTAGCAAATTCGCCACGTGGATTTGTCCAATCGAATGGTAGATTGTCATCTGCAAATGCAACTTTAACCAATGGATTTAGACAATAGGCATCTCCTCTTGCAATATGTGCTGCCTGAACTATACCTGCATATTCTCCTAGATGACCAACATTCATTGCATAGTTTGGATAGTTAGGTCCACGTAGTTCAGCTGGTAATCCTTCATCACTTCTAATTGAATATGTGTTTGCAGCTCCACATTGGTCTTGTAAGTCATAGCCATAGAATCCTAGTCTTGCATGACATTCTTTATGTAGTATTTGTGATAAGTACCAACCACTTAATCCTGCTTGAGCATTGCCTGCTGCAAAGGCTGTTGAACATCCAGATGCAGCTGCAGCAATCGCTGCTCTTTGTGAACCTCCAAAGTGATCTTCCATTAATGTTGGATATTCTTCATATTGTTCAAGACTGTAAAGTGTAACTTCGGTTGCTACATCAAGTATTGTGTCGAAATCATGTGGTGCCTCTGCTAGTCCACCATATTTGTCTTCTACGTATTCTTTACCATAGTATGTGAAATCATCAAGTATGTTGTCGGTATACGATGCTGTAGCATATTGTGTGAATCCTACTCCACCTGACATGTAAGATCCTAGCCATATTTGGTCATATAGCATTGCTCCAGAAGCTACTACATCTAATGCCACTCTCACAGGGTCTTCATAATGTACTCTGCTACTCTGGACAATGTCTGCTAGAAATCCAAATGGTACTCCTCCTGGTTCATTTTCACCTCTAGCTCTTCTAACAGGTAGAAATGTACCTAAATGTATAACTTCTGCATGTTTTGCAGCATATGCGAAATCTGCCGTTGCAGCTTCTCCAGCAGCTTGTTTATATGCAGAAATCATTGACATTCCTATTTGCATTGCTGACCATCTTGATGTAGTTGCACCATCACAAGTTCTAGAAACTATTGTTGGAATTCTAACTGCTTGCCATATAGAATCTCCAATAGCTTTTTTCAATTGCTCAGCTTGGTGTTCTGGGAACTGTTTGTTTATATCTATTAAATAACAGGATTCTATTTCATCTGCTAATTCATCGTTACCTGTAAATACTTTTACATAACTGTCTGCAGTAAGTCCTGGATGTGTTTCTACCATGTGCTCCTGTACTACTGCAGCTCCAGGCATTGCGTGGTTTACAGTTTCTAAATAATGATTTATAGTTTCTGGTGTCACTTCTTTACCTAATCTCCTTTCAAGAATTCTATGTGCATGATTTAGTCCTACAATAACAGTTCTTCTTATGTCATCCCAGAATTGCTGCATTGCAGCATTGTTTACAAAATGTAGGTCATCGCCTTCAACAAATGTATCTGTGGTAGAAACTTGATATGGCATTAAGACTCTTTGTCCTAATGGAGTACCAATGTCTGGGTTGTATGCAGGTATGCCTCTTTCCTTTGCAACTTTTTTACCATACTCTACAAATTCTTTCTTTCTTTCAGATTGTTTCCAACCACCTAAAGTATAGAAAGTTGTTTTTCTTTCTTTAGGTTCTTCTTTAAATTTTTTCCTTAATGCATCAACAAACAATTTTTTTCTTTCTTCAGCCATATTTAAACACCTCCTAATTATTCAGGGGAAAATCCTGCTTCTGATCTTAATTGATGAATTCTTTGTACAATTTCAAGGAGATCTTTATCTTCTCTGTAAGGGATATTATCTATTCTATATATTGTCGTTTTTTCTTTAAGAGTTTCCTCATCAAGAGGTTCTCCAAGGTCTATTGGTTCATCAAATTCATCTCCGATCTGATTCTTGACCATTTTTACTCTGCCAGTTTCTTCATCATAAACCTGTCTTCGTAACATGTCGAACATCATTCCATTTTCATCTAATCTTAGTGAGTGTCCATGAACAGATTTTCCTCTAATCCCTGTTCTAGCTGGATCAAAAAACTCTGTTTCTATTAATTCTTTAGCTATTTTTTCAACGTCTCTCTCTCTAGCTTCAATTATTTGTCTTCCTGATAAAGTACCAGCATCTGCACCTCTGTATCTCCATAAATATGCTCTTGATCTAATATATGGTTGTGCTGGTGCAAAATACACAGAATCTGTAAATTGTACATATCTGACTCTATCTCCAGCTTTTGCACCTTCAGTTGGTTCAACAATGTCTTTTATTGGATCTTCTGGCTCATCTAATTCTTCAAGTGGAGGATGAACACTTGGATATTCTTCACCAGGGGCTCTATGTCCTAATATCCTAACTACATCTTCATCTGAAATTTCTCTCAATTTTTCTAATTCTGCATCTGGGTTCATAAATTTCCTTCTATTTTCAGCTATTTTCGTAGATCCAGGATAGAATTGGGCCATATCTAAACACCTCCTAATTTAATACTCCAAACGTGTTAAAACATTAAGCCATTTTTTAACTTTATTAACAATTTCATCTAATTTCTCCTGGGGGCAGGTTTCGCCTCTCACAACCCCACTTACAATGTCTACAACGATGCCTTTTGTTTGAGGTTTATCAGGCATTACTGCACGCGTCTTAACACCGATTTTTGCAAAATCTTCAAAATCTACTGGATATTCACACACAATAATGCAAGGAACATCGACGTTCCTTAGTATTAAACGAGCCTTGTAGATTATGTGATATCTGACAGCTCCCAAATGTACCAAAGCCAATTTATGTCTTCCTATTTGTTCTGCCTCTTCAGGAGTAATTCCAAAAAGCCCTCCCGCCCCAGCCTCAGGTGCATCACTTGGAACTCCAGCTCCAGCATTTAATACCAAAGTACTTACCTTTATATCATTTTCTCGCAATGCAAAGGTTATTTCACAAATGGGTTTAGTTATATGTCTTCTTCCTGGTGACATTGCAACAGCTACAACATCGCCACCACATTGAGCAAATGTACCTCTTTGGGCCAAACCTCCTCCTTCACCTAGCCCCATTGTTTCCCTACAATCTACAATATGTGTTGTTCTTCCAATCATTTAATCACGTTTTTTCTTTTTTGTTTTTGGTATTATTGATACCCTATCTTTTAATCTAGCACTTTGATCTGTCATTCCTACTAACTCCGTTGGTAACTTATCAACATCCTTACCAAATTTTATAGCATCAGTCACCGTTTTTTGTCTTCTAAAGAATGTTCCTGGAATTAATTCATATTTAAATGGAAATACTTCATCGCAAACTTCTTTAATTTTTTCCATTGTCTTTTTATCTTCTATTTCTACAAATATTCTCCCTGTTTTAACTTTAAGTTCTATATCCTGACCTTTTACATTTATAACTCGTCTATCAGGGTGTTCTCCTGCTGGTAATCTTTGACCTTGTATTATCATTCTTTTTATACCTTCAATCTCCCCAAGCTTATTCAACAATTTTTCAGTTGTCTCAGCACTGAGGAGTCGATGTGGAAATATCTCTACATCCATTTCCTGCCCCCAGGATCCACAGTTAGCTTTATACTTTATCTTTTATTTCGGCTGCAGCCTCTACAACATATTTTAATGGCTCTCTAAATTCATCTACTTTACTAAACACGTCTTTTATTAATCCTGAAGTTAATTCTGGTGAAAACATTTGTGTTCCAGCATCTAATGCCATTGCAGCGGCAACACAAGGAATTGCAAATCCTTTACTATGCCTTGTCACAATGTGGTTTCCATTAAATATTCCAGGTCCTCCACCACCATAGATTGAGTGACTGAAGAATGAGAAACCTACAGCTGTACCTTCTGCCCTTCCAAAATCAACGCCAGGCAGGCCAGTTTCAAATTCAATAATGTCATTGTAGTAAAGAATTGTTGACGATACACCTTGAGCTGCTCTTGCAGCTCCTTGATTAACAATTGTAGCTGCTACTAATCCAGCTGCAGCATATGCATTCCATAATGCCAAATCATCTGTACCATATACCTTATATCCATTTAATTCTTTTTCAACTTTTATTACACCATCTTCTTTTGCTCTTTCAACAACGTCCTCAACAACTGATCCAACTGTTCCATCCTTTCCATTAGCTTTAACTAAATCATATACCAAATTATCAGCGTTTAAGCCCTGATATGCTAGACCAAGTAAATGCAATCTTTCAAATTTTCCAACAGCGTCTCCCATTTCAAACATTGCCGTATGTTCTAGAATTGAAGATAAAGCTACAGCCTGCAATGTATTTTTAAGTGTTGCTGCTACTATGTGATTAACTAAAATGTTTCTTAATGCGTATCCAGGTCCTTCTAATTTTTGAGGTATATCTAACATTGTAGCAATGTTTCCACCGACGTATTCTACAGATTGTGGATATCTTCCCAATACAGCAGCTTTAACCATGTTTGCATCATAGATGCTAATGTCACATACATCAATTATTGATTGTATAAATGCTGATGCTGTAACAAGAGGTGCAACAGAGTATTCAGCAGCAGATTCTAATCTTGATGAAGGTACTTTAACTAAAGCTCTTTTACCATCATGTAGTAACTCTACAACTGTATCATCGCCCTCTTCCACTTGAATCATTTCTTTGGCTTTTTCAGCAATTGCTTCAGCATTATCTATGACATCAACATCAAGTTCTCTACCAGGTATGTGACAACCAGAACCTCCAACTTTTGCGCTTCTTAATGCATTTTCAATTCCTTCTAAATTTACAGCAACTGTTCTTTTGATGTCATGTATAATTTTCTTTATTGCTGTATTTCGCAATGGACTTAAAGCCTCAATAGGTACTTGTTCTTCAACTAAGTTTCCCCTATCATCATACAAATCTACTTTATCTTCATATTTTGGCATTAATTAACCTCCTTTTTAAATATCTTTTTGTGAATAATTGTATAAATTACATATTTAATGAAATTTTCTTTTACAGTCAAGTAGAAAAATATATAAGTGCAGAAAAATGATTATATATTAGAGTTACTCCTAAAACTGTCTCATATTTTTTATTTCAATAGTATTATTACAACTACATAAAAGTGAAAAAAATGCAAATAATTGCAGATGTTGGAGGTAGGCCAGGCAAAGATTGCGGAGGCTTTTGCAAGTATTGTTACTTTAGAAATGTAGGTAAATTTAAACCATTTGGATGTAAAAATTGTCCACCAGGCAAAATAGGATGTAAAGTTTGTACAAAAGAAATAGCAGAACTTAACAATGGTTTTTTACCTCCAGCGTTTGTAATATCAAATATTCAATCAAGCCTTCTTATGTATGGACACAAAAAAGATGTAAAGATTAATATTAGTGGTGGTGGAGACGTCAGCTGTTATCCATATCTTCTTGATTTAACAAGAGAAATAAACAATTTAGGTTTACCCATACATCTTGGATATACAAGTGGTAAAGGAATCGATGATGCAAGAATAGCATATGAATTAATAGATAATGGCGTAGATGAGGTAACTTTTACAGTATTTTCTGTAAATCCCAAATTAAGAAAAGAATGGATGTCAGATAGAAAACCAGAAGAATCTCTAAAAGCATTGAAAATATTTTGCGAAAATATAGAGGTTCATTGTGCTGCAGTGATAATACCTGGTGTAAATGATGGTGAGGAGTTATATAAGACTTGCGCCAAGCTGGAAGAATGGGGAGCTGAAGGATTTATATTGATGAGATTTGCAAACTATAAAAACCAAGGATTAATTTTAGGCAATGGGCCAATAATTAAAGGAGTTGAACCACATACATTGGAAGAATTTTCTGAATTAGTTAAAAAATTAGACAAAGAGTTTGATTTGAGGATAACTGGTACTCCCTTGTGTGATCCAAAAAATGGTGCACCATTTGCACTTTCACGTGAAGAAAATAAAGAATTTTTAAAAATATTACCAAAAATAAAAGGAGAGGCTACAATATTAACAAGTAAAATAGCTGCCCCATATATATATAAAA
The DNA here is from genome assembly GCA_000166095.1 of Methanothermus fervidus DSM 2088. Taxonomy (NCBI): domain Archaea; kingdom Methanobacteriati; phylum Methanobacteriota; class Methanobacteria; order Methanobacteriales; family Methanothermaceae; genus Methanothermus; species Methanothermus fervidus. Next base: position 760,441 of record CP002278.1, read on the forward strand.
TAATTAAAAATTTAGGTGCAGAAGACAAAGTGAATGTATATCCAACAAAAAAAGATATAGGATGTTTAATTACACGTGAAGACCTCAAAGACGTTGATTTATCTAAAATCAAAGACACTGTAATAATTCCAGGACGTGCGTTAGTTCATGACATGGAAGCAGAAAAAATCCTTAGTAAAGATGGAAATAAAAGAATCGTAGTTAGAGGACCTGACAGATTGTCAGTTGATGGTGAAATGAGTGGGACAATGTCAGAGTATGATGTAATAGAAACTGAAATGGAGGCATGGTACGAGTTAATTAATATAATAAACTTCTATGGGTTAAACCATGAATACCATAGTTATAAGCCCTGAATTCTACAATTATGGATCATTAGTTGTTGCAGGTATACTTAAGAATTTAAAACATAAAGTGAATTATTTTAAAGGATTTAAAAATAAAATAAATGCAGATATTACTTTTATAAGTCTCCAATCTACAATTCATCTTCTCAAATACCAAAAAAATATAAATTCAATTGATTCTTTTAAAGTTGTAGGTGGACCAGTAACAATGGATCCTAGCATGGTCTTTAAGTATTTGGATGTAGATGCTGTGATGGTAGGGGAAGCTGAAAACAAATTAGAAAATTTTATGAGAAAATTTGAAGAAAATAAATTAGATGAAATTGAAGGAGTAATATTAAAAGATCAAAAAGATGAAATTCCTAAAATGATACATTCTAATTCTTTGGATAGACCCCTACCATATATACCTCCAGACATCAAAAATGAAAATATAAGGGGCGCCAATGTTTACATAGAAACTCACAGAGGATGTCCTGGTAACTGCGGGTTTTGTCAAGTACCAAAATTTTTTGGAAGAGAAGTGAGAAGTAGAAAATTAAATGAAATTGTAAATGAAGTAAAAGAATTCGTAAAAATGGGTGCTAGGAGAATTGCCATAAGTGGGGGCACAGGAACTTTATATGGATGCAAAAAATTCAAAGAAATCAATGAAGAAGCTTTTATAGAGTTATTAAAAAATTTGAGTAAAATTACAGGAAAAGAAAACTTAACAATACCTGATATACGTGTAGATACAGTTTCACCAGAAATAATGGAGGCTATAAGTAAATACACAAATGGATGGGTATTTTATGGAATAGAATCTGGCAGTGAAAAAATTTTAAAGAAAATGAATAAAGGCATCAAAATAGAAACAGTTTATGAAGCTGTAGAACTAGCTAGAGAACATGGTGTTAAAGTTGCTGGATCATTTATAGTAGGGTATCCTGGTGAAACAGAAGATGATTTTGAGGCTACATTAAGTTTAGCTGATGATTTAATGTTAGATGATTATTTTGTAAGTATAGCTGAACCAATTCCAGGTACTCCTCTTGCTGAAGAAGTTAAAAACCTTCCACTAGATAAAAATCCTGTATTTATGGAAGTAAATGATACAAATGTTTCAACAATTGCTGAGTTTAGAGCATTGAAGCTCATGCTGGATTCATATGTTTTTAGGAAAATACCAATGCCTATGACTGAAAAGTTATTTAACATGATTTTAAAAGAAGTCAAATCACAATCAAAACATATAAAAACCGTAACTTACATGATTAAAGACATGATTTAACTTTTAGCTTTAACAGCGTTTTTTATTATTTCTTCTAAGGAACTTCCTTCAGCTTTCACAATTTTACATTCAGGTAACAAAAATTCTAAATTTTTAGATGGATTTTTAATAGCCAAAATGTCTATATTTTCTGATTTTAAAAATTTTGCAGCTTTTATTCCTTTCTTCTTCTCTACTTTGGCTCCGGGATTTTCTTTCATTTCAATCTTTGTTATTTTATTATCTACAATTTTAGCTATAGCAAAATGAGAAGCTTTACCAAGATGTCCACTTACTTCACCATTTTTTAAAGGCACTGCAACAATTTTATAATTTTTTTCAAATGCCTCTGTTTGAATTGTTAAAATATCAACAGATTTTATTTCATCTTTAACCTTATCTTTTACCTTTAATATAATCTTATGTGCATCTTTAATTGTCTTCTCTGGATCTAGCTCCAGATGCATCTCACCAAAAATATATGGCCCACATCTTCTAAGTCTTATTGCATGTGCACCTCTAACACCATCAACCTTTTCTGCAATATTCTTTATCTTATTTATTATCTTTGGATCGATTCCTGCATCTAAAAGTGCAAGTATATCTGCTTTACATAACTCAATACCCATATGAAAAATTAAAATTGAAATTATAATACCTGCTAGACCTTCTATCCATTCATAACCAAAAAATGAGGATAAAATACCTATGAATACAATTAAAGATGAAAAAGTGTCGATTAAGCTATGTTTTCCATCGTTTATAAGTGCTTGAGATCCTATTTTTTTACCAATCTTCTCTTTATAAATAGCTAGAATATAACATATAATTGCAGATAAAAGTGCAATTACTATACCAATAGTAGGATACTTTAATGTATGGGGGTTTATGATACTTTTAATAGATTCATACATTATTTCAATTCCTGCCACCAGGATTAAAACCGATACCACAAAAGAAACAAAGGTTTCAACTTTGTAATATCCATATGGAAATCTCTGATTTGGTTTACGTTGAGAAATTTTTAATCCTAAATATACAGCCAAAGAAGAAAAGACATCGGAAAACGAATGCATAGCATCCGCTATTAAAGATATACTACCTGAAATATAACCAACAGCGCCTTTAACAACTGTTAAAAATAAATTTATATAAGTAGAATATTTTGCAACCTTTTCCCCTCTCTTTAAGTTCATTCTACCACATTATTAACTCAAATCTAATTTATTTTTAATTTTTTCTATTATTTCAAAAAACTTCTTAGAGATTTTTGAGTCTGGGTATTTTTCAATGACTGGAGCTCCATCGTTTAAAGCCTCTATATTTTTAATATCTAATGGTATCGAACCAAGATATGGAATAGAATATTCTTTTGCTAATTCCTTTCCATTTCCTTTACCAAAAATACGGGTTTCTTCACCACATTTTGGACATACAAAACTACACATATTTTCTACAATTCCTATAACTTCCATATTTAATTCTTTTACCATGTTTATGCACTTTTTAACATCGTCTATAGCCACTGATTGAGGTGTGGTGACAATTATCACTCCATCAAGATTAGATATAGATTGCAATACTGTTAATGGCTCATCTCCAGTACCTGGAGGATTATCTACAACTAAAACATCAAGATTTCCCCATTTTACATCAGAAAGTAACTGTCTAATGGCACCTGTTTTTTTTGGACCTCTCCATATAACCGGTAGATCATGGGAAGGAAGTAAATATTGCATTGAAACAACTTTTAAATTATTTCTTTTTAGAGGAATTATACCTTCTTTATCAACCATTAAATTACCGTCTAACCCTAATATTCTTGGAACATTAGGGCCATGGATATCTGCATCTAGCAATCCCACCTTAAAATCTTTACTTAAACCTTCTGCAATGTTTACAGCAACTGTGGATTTTCCAACTCCTCCTTTCCCACTCATAATTGCTATCTTATGTTTTATTTTGTTCATTGCTTTACTTATTTTTATATCTTGCTCCATTAATTTTTTAGCTTTATTTTCGTCCAAATCTTCCACCTCCTCTATGTAAAATTCCCTTACATCCACATACTGGACATATCTTTATCTCTTCAGGCCATTCAGATTTACATTTTTTACATACATACTTTTTTTCTTCAATTATGTATTTTCCTCCACTTACAACTATCATTTTTCCCTCTATTATTGCTTCAGCAATTTTTGAACGTGCAGAAGTCAATATCCTATGAAATGTTGGTTGTGATACGTTCATTACTTTAGCAGCTTCTTCTTGTTTCATTCCCAAATAATCTTTAAGCCTTATAGCTTCCAATTCTTCTATTTCCATCTTTACAACTTCTTCTGTTGCCCAGGGAGGACAGGGACCAAAACTTTTAACTCTAGGTTTCTCAATAACCCTCCGAAACCTTCTTGGCCTTGGCATTTTTTCACCCAAAACATTATGAATAAATATTTATAATCCAGAATAAAAAGTTTATGATGATGAAAGTAGCTGTAGTTACAGATGGTAGATATGGTGAAAGAAGCTATAAAACAATAAAAAAATATTTTGATTGTAAGATTGTAAAGATGAAATGTCCTTCAGAAGCATTTTTAGATGATGTTGAGATCCCCAACAATGTATTTAAAAAATTAAAAGATACAGAGATAATTTTAATTTATATATTACATCCTGATGTAATTTATGAGCTTGTTAGAAGGATAAGTGATGGTAAAAAATGGATTATAGTAGCTTCATGGGATGGAAAAGGATTCAAAAAACAATTACAAGCATTTAAAAATGTTATATGTCCTGATTTAATGTGTAATATTAGAAAAATTGGTGACAAAACTTTTGATAAATTTGCATCTAAAATTGGGAAACCTAAAGTTGAAATTAAAATAAAAAATGGCAAATTAAAAGATATAAAAGTATTGAGGACTTCACCATGTGGGGCGACATTGTTTGTTGCTAACTACATTAAAAAGAAGTATATTAATAAAAAAATAACTAAAGATTTACCTCGTGAAGCTGGTTTTAAAGTTCAACATTATCCCTGTATGGCACCTAAAATCAATATTCTTGTTGACAATGAATGTAAAAAACAATTTGCATCTGAATTACACAAAGAAGCATTTGAAAAAGCATTAAAGAATTTTTAAATTATATTTAATTTAATTTTATTTAAGAAAATTTTATATATTTTGATTAAAAAAATTGATTTTGTGTAATAAAAATTTTTTAATTATTGAGAAGAGGTGGTATTGAATGCATATTCCAGATGGATATATTCCTTTGTGGCAGTGTGCTATCTACTATATTATAGCAATTGTGGCAGTGGCTTACTCTCTTAAGTGGTCTGCCAGAAATCTTACAGAAAGAAATATTCCATTGTTTGCAGTACTAGCTGCAGGTATATTTGCTGTGATGTCTTTTAATGTTCCAATCCCTTGGGGTACTAGTGGTCATATGGTTGGTGCAGCACTTGTAGCAATTGTATTTGCTAGTCCATGGGCAGCAATACTTTTAATTTCAATAGTGTTGCTGTTACAGGCACTTATTTTTGGAGATGGTGGTATAACAGCTTTAGGTGCAAATATTTTAAACATGGGTATACTAGGAGGATTTGTAGGTTACTATACATTTAAGGCATTAGTGAAATACAACAAACCAATAGCTATTTTCTTAGCAGGATGGTTATCAATATTTCTTGCAGCAATTTTATGTGCAATTGAACTAGCGTTAGCAGGCAAATTCCCAATAAACCTAGGACTTACATTTATGGGACTGTTCCATGCAGTAATTGGTATAATAGAAGGTGTCTTGACATTGATAGTAATCCTTGCAATTGAAAGAATACGTCCGGATTTAATAGTTTGGAAAAAAGCTCCAGAGGAGGCTGCAACAGAATGAAAGACACTCACAAAATCATAATAGTTGGTCTAGTAATTTCATTAATAATATGTTGTCTTTCACCATTTTTAGCATCTCAAAATCCTGATGGTCTAGAAAAAACAGCTGAACTAGTGAAAGCTGGTGAAGGAACAAGATTCCATCAACCTCCAATGCCTGATTATGAAATACCAGGATTAGGAACTATTGGTTCTGTATTGGCATTAGTGATAGGTACAATTATTGTATTTGCTATCGCCTATGGAGTAGCAATCGTTGCAGGTAAAAGAAAAGCTTAATTTTCTCCTTTTTTATTTTTTAGAGACATGACAGGCATTGATGATATTATATTCATTGAGAAAGATGCAAAAAAGAATAGCCCCATACATAATCTTGATCCAAGAGTGAAATTAATAATTTTTATTTTTTTAGTTGTTTATGCTGTTCATACACAATCATTTTATGTTTTAATTGCACTAGAATTGTATCTTTTCCTACTTATTTTTATATCTAAATTAGATTTCATAACTTTTTTAAAGAGATTACTTTTAGTTCTTCCATTTGGTGGTTTTATTGCTATTTTTCAAATTTTCATTAGACCAGGACATATATTACTTTCATTGCCCCTCGGAATCCACATAACTTTTGAAGGATTAGTATATGGGACTTTTCTTTTATTAAAGTTGATAACTTGTGTTACCTCAGTTCTCATGCTTTCATCAACAACGCCACTTCAAGATTTAGTTGAGGCTGGAAAAAGACTACACCTTCCTCCACTTTTTATGATGTTGATAAGCATAACAGTGAGATACTTATTTTATTTTTATGAGAAATTTGTAACAATTACAAATGCACAAAAATCAAGATGTTTTAGTATTTGGAATAAAAATTTACCATATCTTCTTAGATTAAGAAAAATTGGGGAAACAATAGCTATAGTTTTTCTCAAAGCATATGAACAAGGTGAAAAAGTATATTTAAGTATGTTAAGTCGTGGCTATAATGAAGAGAGTATCAGTAATTATCATACTCATGTGAAATTAAAAATGAGTGATTATATTTTTATAATAAGTAATGTTGCTTTAGTTTTGTTTCTAGAAATTGTTTCACTATTCATAATTTAAATATCCTTCATTGTATAATTTTTGTAGGTCTGAGGCATGCATCAATTCATAAATAGCATATGGATTGTTAAAATAGGGTTCAATCATACCTTTTATTACATAATAATATGCTCCAAATCTTCCATAATATTTCCAGGTTATTTGTACATATAGAGGGAAACCACAACCTTGATTTATCAATGGATTTCCTTCACGTACAGTCCCATGATAAAACATTGGAATTGGTCCTTCTTGTCCATTTTCTTTTGCAATTTCCATTACATAATTCATTGCTTCATCTAATGTATCAAACTCATATCCATCAGCTCTATACCTATATTTATTTTCAGGAATTCCAAATAAAAACGTCTGTATAACTTCTTGCCAATCTATATTTGTACGCATACCTCTATTATCTATAAATGCAAGATTTATAACTGTAATGTCTCCTTCTTTATAATGTGCATAACCAGATGCTCCTGCATAATGAACAACTAAGACACATTTTGATCCCATCCTTCTTGCATAATCTGCAGCTACTTTTGATTGTGGATGTCCTGGATACATATCTGGATTTGCTAATTTAACAATTCCTAAGCGTCCTACGGGTTTTACAGGAGCTAAAGTACCATGAATATATAAATAAATCCCAAAAATCATGAAGACCATGAAGAATATACTTGTCTTTCTCATTAAAACACCTAAATAAAATAATTAAGAAATTCTTACTATCACCTCCTTTTAAATATTATGGTTTTGCAATATTTTCTAATTTTTTTGTATTGATAGTGTTGCTAGGTATGTAATGCCATGGTACCGGCGTGGATTCGGAGTGCCTATTTAGGCTCGATGAAGAATCGCACTCCAGCCATGGCAACAAAATTGGTGAGAGCCTGAGTGAATAACTCAGGCTTGATCATAGGTCCCACGGGTGCTGGTAAAGTCCCAAAGGAATCCCCCGCCAACTCCGTTTGATCCTAGCGGAGGCCACTGCTATGGGGGTCCGACTAAGCCATGCAAGTCGAACGGGCCTTGTGCCCGTGGCGAACGGCTCAGTAACACGTGGACAACCTACCCTGGGGTCCGGGATAACCCCGGGAAACTGGGGCTAATCCCGGATAGGCGAGGTCTCCTGGAATGGGGCCTCGCCGAAAGGTCTTTTGACCGCCCCAGGATGGATCTGCGGCCGATTAGGTAGTTGGTAGGGTAACGGCCTACCAAGCCTACGATCGGTACGGGTTGTGAGAGCAAGAGCCCGGAGACGGGGCCTGAGACAAGGCCCCGGGCCCTACGGGGCGCAGCAGGCGCGAAAACTCCGCAATGCGCGAAAGCGCGACGGGGGGACCCCCAGTGCCACTCCGTAAGGAGTGGCTTTTCCGGAGTGTAAAAAGCTCCGGGAATAAGGGCTGGGCAAGACCGGTGCCAGCCGCCGCGGTAACACCGGCAGCCCGAGTGGTGGCCGCGTTTATTGGGCCTAAAGCGTCCGTAGCCGGTCCGGTAAGTCTCCGGTGAAAGCCCGCAGCTCAACTGCGGGAGTAGCCGGAGATACTGCCGGACTTGGGGCCGGGAGAGGCCGGAGGTACCCCCGGGGTAGGGGTGAAATCCTGTAATCCCGGGGGGACCACCTGTGGCGAAGGCGTCCGGCTGGAACGGGCCCGACGGTGAGGGACGAAAGCCAGGGGAGCGAACCGGATTAGATACCCGGGTAGTCCTGGCCGTAAACGATGCGGACTTGGTGTTGGGGCAACCTCGAGTTGCCCCAGTGCCGCAGGGAAGCCGTTAAGCCCGCCGCCTGGGGAGTACGGCCGCAAGGCTGAAACTTAAAGGAAATTGGCGGGGGAGCACCACAACGCGTGGAGCCTGCGGTTTAATTGGATTCAACGCCGGACACCTCACCGGGGGCGACGGCAGGATGATGGCCAGGTTGATGACCTTGCCTGACGAGCCGAGAGGAGGTGCATGGCCGCCGTCAGCTCGTACCGTGAGGCGTCCTGTTAAGTCAGGCAACGAGCGAGACCCGCGCCCCTAGTTGCCAGCGGGTCCCGTAAGGGACGCCGGGCACACTAGGGGGACCGCCAGCGATAAGCTGGAGGAAGGTGCGGGCGACGGTAGGTCCGTATGCCCCGAAACCCCGGGCTACACGCGGGCTACAATGGCCGGGACAATGGGTACCGACCCCGAAAGGGGGAGGGTAATCCCATAAACCCGGCCGTAGTTCGGATCGAGGGCTGCAACTCGCCCTCGTGAAGCTGGAATGCGTAGTAATCGCGGGTCACTATCCCGCGGTGAATACGTCCCTGCTCCTTGCACACACCGCCCGTCACGCCACCCAAACGGGGTTCGGATGAGGCCATGGCCTCTGGCCATGGTCGAATCCGGGCCCCGTGAGGAGGGCGAAGTCGTAACAAGGTAGCCGTAGGGGAACCTGCGGCTGGATCACCTCCTTAAAATAATAATATTCCTTTGGGACACCAAAAGCACCCGTGGGACCTTTTTTTATTTTTGGGCCCATAGCTCAGCCTGGGAGAGCGCCGCCCTTGCAAGGCGGAGGCCCCGGGTTCAAATCCCGGTGGGTCCATGCAACTAGCCATCTTATGATGGCTAGTGAAGCTAGATGATCAAAGATGATTCTAGGTGCATAGGTAGTTCGTGGACACCAACTGTAGGGAACTGGTCCAAGGTTTAAGCCGCCCGGTGGATGGCTCGGCTTGGGCGCCGACGAAGGCCGTGGCAAGCTGCGATAAGCCCGGGTGAGGCGCATGCAGCCGTAGAGCCCGGGATCGCCGAATGGGACCTCCTGGCCCTCCGTAAGGAGGGTCACTCCGTAAGGAGGGGGAACCCCCCGAACTGAAACATCTTAGTAGGGGGAGGAAAAGAAAGCAAAAGCGATGCCGTGAGTAGGGGCGACCGAAAGCGGCACAGGACAAACCGAACCCTCTGTAGCGATACGAGGGGGGATGTGGTGTTGCAGGATGGCAACATATGTTCCCTGCCTGGTGAAGCCGAAGTCCGGCTGGAATGCCGGCGCCGGAGAGGGTGAAAGCCCCGTAGGCGTAAGCCAGGCAGGGAACGTTGCCATCCTGAGTAGCGTCCCTTGGATATGGGGCGCGAATCTGGGAGGCATCGACTCCCAATCCTAAATACGTCCCAAGACCGATAGCGCACTAGTACCGTGAGGGAAAGCTGAAAAGAACCCCCTGACGGGGAGTGAAAAGAGCCTGAAACCGGGCGGCGACAATCCGGCAGGGCGCGAAAGAGATGACCCACCCCAAAAGAAACCCCGGCGACGGGGGAGTATGAGGGGTGGTGATCGGCGTCCTGCCGTCCGTGTTGAAACACGGGCCAGGGAGTTCACGGCCGTGGCGAGGCTAAGGGGTTTACGCCCCGGAGCCGTAGGGAAACCGACATGCCCGCAGCACTTTATGTGCGAGGGGCGGGGTCCGAAAGGGCCCGGAGTCACGGCCGTGAGACCCGAAGCCGGCCGATCTAGCCCTGGGCAGGGTGAAGCCACTCTTACGAGTGGTGGAGGCCCGAAGGGGTGTTGTAGTGCAAAACGCTCCCCTGACCCGGGGCTAGGGGTGAAAGGCCAATCGAGGCCGGTGACAGCTGGTTCCACCCGAAATGGCTCGCAGGCCAGCCCGCCCGGAGGCAGGTGGCGGGGTAGAGCACTTACTGGGTGTGCAGGGGGAGAAATCCCTCGGCACCCTGTAAAACTCCGAACCCGCCACCGCCGTAGAAGGGCGGAGTCAGGGGCACGGGGTAAGCCTGTGTCCCGAGAGGGGAACAACCCAGACCGGGGTTAAGGCCCCTAAATGCCGGCTAAGTAGCGAAGGTGGTCCCCGGCCTCAGACAGTGAGGAGGTAGGCTTAGAAGCAGCCATCCTCTAAGGAGTGCGTAACAGCTCACTCACCGAGGCCGGGGGCGCCGAAAATGGACGGGGTTTAAGCCGGCTGCCGATACCCCGGAGCACCGCGAAATGCGGTGATCTGGTAGGGTGGCGTCCCGCCAGGGCAGAAGCGGGGGCGTGAGCTCCCGTGGACCTGGCGGGAATGAGAATCCTGGCGGTAGTAGCAGCAAAGTAAGGTGAGAATCCTTACCGCCGAAAGGGCTAGGGTTCCTGGGCAATGTTCGTCAGCCCAGGGTTAGTCGGTCCTAAGGCCAGCCGTAACCCGGCCTGGCCGAAAGGGAAACAGGTTAATATTCCTGTACGGCCCAGGTACGCGGCGACGCAAAGGCTGGCTCCTGACGCCTCGGGGTAGGCCAGGTGGGGCTGTCGCCCCCATTTAAAGGCTGAAGCCTGGGGAGTCCCGTAATGGGGAGAACCAGGTGAAGGCCTGAACAGCCGTCCCTTAAGGGACGGTCTGGCCGATCCCCGGGGCCCTTGAAAAGGGAGCCAGCTATGGATCCTGGGCCACCGTACCGAGAACCGACACAGGTGCCCCTAGCTGAGAAGGCTAAGGCGTGTCAGGGTAACCGGGCTAAGGGAAATCGGCAAATTGGCCCCGTACCTTCGGAAGAAGGGGTGCCAGCCGCGAGAAGCGGCTGGTCGCAGTGACTAGGGGGGCCCGACTGTTTAATAAAAACATAGCTCCCAGCTAGCCCGTAAGGGTGAGTACTGGGAGTGACACCTGCCCAGTGCCGGCACGTGAAGCCCCGGTTCAACGGGGTGAAGCGCCGGTAAACGGCGGGGGTAACTATAACCCTCTTAAGGTAGCGAAATGCCTTGCCGGATAAGTACCGGCCTGCATGAATGGTTGAACGAGGCCCCCACTGTCCCTAGCCCGGACCTGGTGAACCCGCTTTCTGGTGCACATGCCAGATACCTCCGGTGGGAAGCGAAGACCCCGTAGAGCTTTACTGCGGCCTGCTGTTGGGGTCTGGTCATGGGTATGCAGCGTAGGCGGGAGGCTTCGAAGCCAGGTCGCCAGGCCTGGTGGAGCCGCCCATGAGACACCGCCTTCCCATGGCCGGGCCCCTAACCCCCGAAAGGGGGGACAGCAGTAGGTGGGCAGTTTGGCTGGGGCGGCACGCCCTTGAAAAGATATCAAGGGCGCCCAAAGGTCGGCTCAGGCGGGTCAGGAACCCGCCGTAGAGTGTAAGGGCAAAAGCCGGCCTGACTGCACCCCTAACAGTAGGGGGTGCAGGGGCGAAAGCCGGGCCTAGCGAACCTCCGTGCCTCCTCGATGGGGGCCGGAGATGACAGAAAAGCTACCTCGGGGATAACTGGGTGGTCGCGGGCAAGAGCCCACATCGACCCCGCGGCTTGCTACTTCGATGTCGGCTCTCCTCACCCTGGGCGTGCAGCAGCGCCCAAGGGTGGGGTTGTTCGCCCATTAAAGAGGAACGTGAGCTGGGTTTAGACCGTCGTGAGACAGGTTGGTTGCTATCTACCGGAGGTGTTGGCTGCCTGAGGGGAAGGTGGCCCTAGTACGAGAGGAACGGGCCGCCGGCGCCTCTGGTGTACCGGTCGTCCGACAGGGCGACGCCGGGCAGCTACGCGCCGGGTGATAAAGGCTGAAAGCATCTAAGCCTGAAGCACCCCCCGAAAATAGGCAGCCATAAGGGGGCGCCTAAAAGAGGCGTTTGATGGGGCGGAGGTGTAAGCCTCGAGGCGAAAGCCGAGAGGCTTAGCCTGCCGCTCCCAACACCCCGAAAACCTTGGACCAGTTCCCTACAGGTGATATCCACGAACTACCTATGCACCTAGAAGGGTACGGCGACCATAGCGGGGGGGCCGACACCTGAACCCGTTCCGATCTCAGAAGTTAAGCCCCCCTGCGTTGGAGGTGGTACTGCAACGTTAGTTGCGGGAAGCCTCCAACGTCGCCGGCCCACTTCATTCTCATCTTTTCATCATTTCACTTTAAACCCCCGCCGCGATACCCTACGGTCCTCCTATGATGATAGGCGTTTAGCCTCAGATGATTAGGAGAAACCAGGTATCGTACAATAGCCTGCCACGAGGGTTGCTCAGGGGAGGACAAGGACTAAGTCCTTCCTGTGAACCTGTTGAGTTAGTGGGCAGGCAACAATACGACTCATTTTTCAAATTTTTTTAGCATTTCATGATACATTTTCTTCACTTTTCCTTTTGATTGCTTATACAGCTTTTTCAAAATTAATTCCGGAGTACTTTTAGCAAGATAATTTATTTTTGGTGTCCTATCAACAATTAGATTATAGTTTTCATCTAAACCTTTAGCTTCAATTCCATCAACCCTGACATCAACTAACTTTATAATTTCTCTGGCCATGTGTGTAACTATAACAGCAAATGATTCTGATTCTTTTATAAATTCAATAAAACTTGCTATTATTTTTGCACCTGCATCTAATTCTGTTATTGACTCCAATTCATCCAATAATATTAATTTTCTTTTTTTAGTAGCTAAAGCTGGCGTAAATGTTTTAACAAAATGCTCAAACGCACCTGCATCTAAACTCCTTTGTTTTGAGAAAAAGTAAATTTCATCAAATATTGGAACTTCTGCATATTCAGCGTTCACTGGTAATCCCATATGTGCCAATATAACTGTCTGAGCTAAAGTCTCTAATAGTGTTGTTTTTCCTCCACTATTTGCACCTGTTAACAACGTTACTCCTGGAACATCATAATCTACTCTCTGTGCATTCTTAGTGTGGATCAAATCTAGATGCAAAGCATTTTTAATTATAAATCTCTTGGATAATTTAGGAGGATTTAATCCATAATTTAAAGCAAAAGATGCTAATGCAAATTTATAATCAAATTCTTGAAACCACTTTATTTCTTTTTTTACATCATTAATCAATTTTTTTAACTTTTTTGCGGCATTGACTTTTGCTTCAAATTTTTTAATTTCGTTTTTACCTTTTATTTCCCTAACAACTCTATTTAACTCGTTTTTATCTATTGATAATGGATATTCTTTCAAAAATGGGTCAAAATTAATTCCAGTTTTTTCTTTTATCTCTTTTTTAGCCTCTCTAATACTTTCTTCAAATATTTTATCAACTTTCTTAGTACTGCCTTCATTCAACAATTTTAAAACTTCTGCTCCTTCAAGCTTAATTTTCTTTATTCTTTCCTTGATTTTTTTATTGGTTTTAACTTTTACCGACTCAACAACTTCCTCTATATTTATCTCTTTAGGTTCAGATTTTTTTAATTTATTAATAATATTTATAACATCCTCTAAAACCGTTTTTTCGCCTAAAATTCTTTTTATTTTTAATATAATGTCCAACAATTTTTTATTTTCTATAAAATAATCTAAAATAATTTCAGGTACTATCTCTTCTTTAGTGAAATCAGGTGTAAGTGTAATTAAATTTGGTAGGTAATCTATATCTGCCTCATGTCCAGATTGTATATAAATTAGTAAGTCATAATCTTCCAATTCATCTGTACTTGGATTTAACAATATTTCACAATATTTATCTATTTTTAAATTTAAAAGATTTTCATATATTTTTTCATCATTTACTAAGACAGCTCTACCAAAAATAAAATTTGGTTTTGTATCTTTAATTTTGAATCGTCTGGCTTTTCTTAATAAATTTTCTATTTTTTTTCTGGGTAATTTTTCTAATTTATTTTTGAATTCTACAATAGAATTTAGATCTTCTTTTATTTTTTTTGGATCATTTGATGGATACAATAATTTTACTTTATTTTTGGAGTAATTAGTGTTAGTATATTTTAGAATTTTTTGTATGATATCTTGATAGAGTTGGAAGGCCCTTTCAGTTTTTAAAAATTTTTGAACTTTTTCTCCTCTAAATTTTTTTATTATTTCAATTGCTCTTTTTTCACTTACTCCTCTAACTTTGACAAGTTCATCTATCTCTAAATTATTTATTACTTTCTTAAATTCTCTTTCTCCACCAACTTCTTCAACAATTTTTTTAGCTAACTTGTCGCCTATTCCTTTTATTGTTTTAAGTTCTGCTATTACACTCATAGTTATTCTTTTTTTTGTATTTTTGCAGCGATGACTTTTAATATTTCGTTATGAACGGTTTTTATATCATTATTAGCATCTATAATGATGAAATTATGTTTTTTTGCTAGTTGTAAGTATTTCCTCCTAGCTTTATTTAAATATGAACTATTTTCAAATATTTCTTTTTTTTCACATCTTTTCATGGCTACATCAACATCTACATCAAGAAAAATTGTTATATCAGGTTTTAGAGCATATTTATTAACTTCCTCAACCCAATCTTCACCTATATCAATACTTTGATATACAAAACTAGACCATAAACATCTATCACTAATCACAAGATAACCTTTTTTTAACAATTTTTTTATTTTCTCAGATAATATAATTCTATCTGCAGCAAAAAGCAATGTCATCAATGCGTTGTTAACTTCTTTCCGCAATAATTTCCTTATCAATTTTCCTATTTCGGAATCGGTTGGTTCTTTTATCTGAATTACTTTGTATCCACATTTTTTTAGTTTTTCTGATAATAGTTTAACTTGTAGTGACTTTCCAGCCCCATCTATCCCCTCTATACATATATACATAAACAATAATTTTGTATGAGATGTATGTATAGTTATTGACTTCACACAAAAATATGTAAAAACAAATTCTTATTAGAAGAAATTTACTTCTCCAATTCTTTTATACGTTTTTTAAGATCTTTAACAATTAAATCCTTTGCCTTTTCTAGATCTTCTTTTTTACCTCTTAAAACTGGACCATCATCGGTTTGAACAAGTTTAAGATTATATTTATTCACAACTTTAGCAATACTACTATAACTCACTCCAGGAGGTATTCTCATCTCATACATTTTATCACCAATTTTTTACTTATTTTTATTTGGATTCAATTTTTAAATTTTTGGGAAAATTTTTTCTTAACAAATAATTTTAAATATTTAAAAATTAGATAATTTAGTTAGATCTAATCCCTTTTATCAAAAAATATTAAGTTCATAAATTTGGGAGTGGACATCATGTCTCGAAACTTAGACTACACAAATAAAATCAGGGAGCTTGTAAAGAAACATAATGAATGGATGAAAAAAAGCATTAATCTGATTGCCAGTGAGAATGTCACTAGCTTACGAGTTAGAGAAGTGTTAATTTCTGATTTGGGGCATAGATATGCAGAAGGCTTGCCTGGTAAAAGATTGTATGAAGGTTGTTATTATATAGATGAAATTGAAGAACTTACAATAAAATTATCGGAAAAATTATTTAATGCTGAATATGCAAACGTACAGCCTACATCGGGAGTTATAGCAAATTTAGCAGCACTTTTTGCATTTACAAATCCGGGAGATAATATAATAGCTTTAGATGTCCCAAATGGTGGCCATATTTCTCATGCTAATGTAGGAGCAGCCGGAGTTAGAGGATTAAAAGTTCATCCACACCCCTTTGATGAAGAGAAATTTAATATTAATGTGGATAAAATGGTAAAGGATATCTTAGAAATTAAACCTAAGGTTGTGTTGTTTGGTGGTAGTTTATTTTTATTCCCTCATCCAGTAAAAGAAGCTAGGGAAGCTGCAGATGAGGTAGGAGCAAAAATAATATATGATGGTGCACATGTCTTGGGATTAATAGCGGGTGGTCATTTCCAAGATCCTTTAAGGGAAGGCGCTGATATATTAGCAGGGAGTACTCATAAAACATTTCCAGGCCCTCAAGGAGGAATAATTCTTTGTAAAAAAGAATTTAAAAATAAAATTGACAATGCTGTATTTCCAGGACTTGTTAGTAACCATCATTTACATCATTTAGCTGCACTTGGCATTGCTACAGCAGAAATGCTGGAATATGGTGAAAAATATGCAAAGCAAGTAATAAAAAATGCTAAAACATTGGCTGAGAGTCTATATGACTTAGGGTTTAATGTTCTATGCGCCGATTTAGGTTTTACAGAATCTCATCAAATTGCTATAGATGTTTCAGACATAGGAAATTCTTCTCAAATAGCTAAAAAACTTGAAAAGAATAATATAATATTAAATAAGAATTTATTACCTTGGGATGACATAAATAATTCTGATAATCCATCTGGATTGCGTATAGGTACACAAGAAGTAACTAGAAGAGGCATGAAAGAATCAGAAATGAAAGAAATTGCTGAATATATCAAAAAAGTTGTTATTGATAATAAAGATGTTAAAAACGATGTTTCAGAATTTATGGAAGATTTTACTAAGGTTGATTATGCATTTGAGAAAGAAGAAGGTTATGATTATATAGAAATACTTGAAAAGTATTTGTAAAACTATGAGGGTAGCATGGGCTTTTACTGGTGCTGGACATTTCCTTAAGGAAAGTGTCATGATTTATGAGAAAGTAGCAAAGAAACATGACGTAACAGTGTTAATGTCTAAGGCTGGAGAAGAAGTATTGAAGATGTATGGATTATATGATAGAGTTAAAAAATTTACAGGAGGTTATTATAAAGAATTGGTACGTGAAAAAGATCAAGAATATAGTTTTCCAATAACTGGAAGATTTTCACTTGGTCGTTATGATTTACTTATAGTTTCACCAGCAACTGCAAACACTGTTGCAAAAATTGTGCATGGAATAGCAGATACGCTGGTTACTAATGCTGTTGCACAGGCAGGAAAAGGACGTGTAAAAACACTTATAGTACCTGTAGATATAAAAGTTGGAAAAAATGAAACAGTTTTGCCTTCTAAACTTGAGCTAGATTTATGTAAAAATTGTGAAACTTGTAAAGCGGCGGCAGCATGCCCAACAGATGCCATAATTCCTGGAAGAGAAATTGAACTGTTGAAATGCATTGGATGTGGAAGTTGCGAGAAAGCTTGTCCTTACAATGCAATAGTTGGTGGAAAAATCATTGAAATATATGTAAGGAAAATAGACGTAGAAAATACAAAGCTTTTAAATAAGTTAGAATGTGTTGAAGTCATAGATAATCCAAAAAAAATATTGGATTATATTACATCTTTCTCATAGAGATTTTATCGCCAATTTCAGTTTTTGACTTTTTTATCATGCCTTTTTTTAATTCTATAACATATTTGGCTCGTGATGTAGGAACATAAAAACTCCATGGTTCTAATGTTTCTGCATCTATCACTATTTTTTTGTCATTTAAAAATATAACGTCTATTGGCGCTAGCATGAAAAACGTATGGATTGCTGATGTAAATCTATTTCTTCCTGTAGGTATTTTTATAATTATACCTTCTTTTATTTCTTTTTTGAGCATTAAACCTTTAAATCTGGAAAAAAATGTATTAGCGCAAGTAGCTATACCTAGCTTAGAATTTTTATTTTCATTAAAAATTAAAAATTTAAGATGCCTTTGGTTGTCCATATAACATCTCAGCTATTTTTTCAAGTGTTTTAATGCCTCTAGCTTCTTTTTTAAGTAATGGAACTTTCGATATTTTTTTGTCTTTAAACTTTTCCTCTATTTCTTTTAATCTTTCGTTTTGAATTCTTCTTCTTGCCTTACAAAACTCACAATCATCTTTTTTTGGTAACACCTGATTAACTACAATGTTATCAACAGGGATATCATATTTTTTTAGAGCCTTTATAGCTCTTTCAGATTCATATATTGACATTTCCTCAGGAATAACTACCATTTTAAATGAAGTTCTTTCAGGATCAGACATTATTTTCCTAGCCTTCATTATCTGTTTTTTAGTTTTTTCTAAATTTTCTAGAGCTTTATCTTCATCGTTTTCATCTGATGTAAATGGTAATATTTTCTTGAACATTTTGGTCATTGCCTGTAGTTGTTTTCTTAATTTTATCATTTTGCCAACCCATGAGTCCATAATGTCTGGGAAGGATAGAAGACGAAGAGTGTGACCAGTAGGCGCTGTATCAAATATTACAACATCATATTCATTTGTTGTCATGTAACGTATAAACTGATCAAATGCTGCTGCTTCATCAATTCCAGGTGACATTGATGCTAAATCCATTTCTTCTTCTAGTAAATCTAACCCCATACCTTGAGTCATATCCATTTGTGACTTTAATTTTTCTTTATATTCTTCTACAGCTTTTTCTGGATCTATCTCTACAGCATATAAATTTTCTATTATTTTTGTTGGTACATGTCCTATTTTCATACCAAAAGAATCTGACAGAGAATGTGCAGGGTCTGTTGAAATTATAAGTGTTTTTTTACCTGATTTCGCCATCCATAATGCTGTGGCAGCTGAAATGGTAGTTTTTCCAACACCACCCTTACCACCAACAAATATAAAATTTGTTTTTTTATTGTTCATTTTAATTAAATCTTTGATTGCCATATTGTCCCTCCTTTATTTTTGATCACTTTTGATTCCAAGTGCCATCTTTATTATTAACCAGTCTATTTCATCTAGCACTCTCACTGCAATTATTCCTATGAAATATGCAACAACGCCCAATATTATTTTTAGAATAAGATATATTGGCGTCATTAGTATTATAGCTAAAACAATGTTTAAGCATAAAATTTTTAGTACAGTGTTAATCATTGAAAACTTTAATTTATATTTTGTTTTGTTAACACAATAAATAAACATTATTGTGATGAGGAGTTCTGTTGCCACAGTTGTTATACTTGCACCAATGTAGCTCATTTTTGGTATTAATATTAGATTCACAACAACATTAAATGCTGCTGCGATTCCAGTAGTTTTTGTCACTGTTACTTGTCTATTTGACGAATTTAAAAGATTTGCAAAAATTCCATTGGTAAATATAAATACTATGGTCCATATTAATATTTGAAATGCAGGGACAGCAGGAAGATATTGTGGACCATATACTAGTAATGTTATTTCTTTTGCTAAAATTGTTGTAAACACTGCTATTGGCATTGAAATCAGCAGCATGTATTTTAATGATTTTTGATATGTAAGTGTAAGTCTTTCCGAAGATTGAATATAAAATTTAGACATAACCGGAAACAACGCTATCATGTAGGTAGAATAAATAAAAAGGAGAGCCTGCATGATTTTATATGGAGCATTATATAAACCTACTACAACATCATTTTTCATAAAAGACAACATTGCAGAATCTATCCAAAAATAAATATTTGTAAATATTCCTGTTATACCAAAAGGTAAGGCTTCTGGTAATATTTTTTTCCATAAATCAGAATTGACAGCGATACCAACTTTTAAAAATTTTGAATTACAGATAAGATATGAATAAAGTAAAGATATAAATGCTGAAAGTGTGTAGGCCATTCCAATTTCAATTATTCCTAATTTTAAATATATTACACCCAAAATGAAAATAAGGAGGAGAGAGTTATTTAAGATCGTGCTTATTGTTTGATACTCCATTTTTTCAAATCCTTGGAACACGCCATAAAACACGTTATTAAAAGATTGTAGTATTACATAGATGCCAATAAGAATTGTTACAATTTTTCCATAAACAGGATATTTACGGATAAAAATAATAACAAGTAAAAATGTGAAGGTTATAATCGAAAAAATTGTTTTGAGTGAAATAACGTTTCTAAATAAATTTAAAGATTTTTCACGTTTTCTTGCAATTTCTCTTGTTAAATATATGCTTAGGCCTAGATCTGCAAATATACCAAATATACTTGTAATAGCAAGGGAAGCTGAAATAATACCAAATCCACCAGCACCTAAATATCTAGCCATTGCTACAGTCCATATAAATCCTGCAATGTTTGTAAAGATTGATGCCAAAAGCAACACAAATGTGTTTTTTACTACTGTACGAACTTTACTCATTCCATCACCTTTTTATTTTTTTGAATTTAAAAGTAAAAATGTGTGTTGATGTATTTTCATTAAGAGGTGGTATTTTGAAAATTGGAATTATAGGTACTGGTTATGTAGGACTCACAACAGCAGTATGTTTTGCAGAGTTTGGTCATGAAGTTATGTGCAGTGATAAAGATGAAAAGAAATTAAAATTATTAAAAAAATGCAAGTCTCCTATTTATGAGCCTAAATTGGAAAATCTATTACATAAAAATTTCGAAAGGCTAAAATTCACATCTAAAAATAAAGAAGTTGTGGATTTTGCTGATGCAATATTCATATGTGTAGGAACTCCTGAAAAAAATGGTAAGCCAGATCTTTCACAAGTTGAAGAAGCTGCCAGAGAAATAGCCCTATCTTTGAAAAATGATTATAAATTGATAATTGAAAAATCTACAGTCCCTGTCAATACTTATCAATGGGTAAAAAAAACCTTAAAACGCTATTCCAAATCTTCCATTAATTTTGACGTTGCATCAAATCCAGAATTCCTTAGAGAAGGATCTGCCATTGATGACTTCATGAATCCCGACCGAATAATCGTAGGAGTTGAAAATAAAAAGGCTGAAAAGATTTTAAGAAAAATTTATAAACCATTGATTAAGAAAGGTGTTCCCTTCCTTGTAACTGATCCTGCAACAGCTGAAATTATAAAACATGCATCTAATTCATTTCTTGCAATGAAAATTTCTTATATAAACATGGTTGCTAATTTGTGTGAGAAATTAGGTGTAGATGTTACCACGGTAGCAAAAGGAATGGGATATGACCCAAGAATTGGAGATAAGTTTTTAAATGCTGGAATAGGTTATGGAGGATCTTGTTTTCCAAAAGATGTTAGGACATTTATAAAAATAGCTGAAGAACATGGCATTAATTTTAGTTTATTACGGGAAACTGAGAAAATAAACAAAGCTCAAAGAAAAAGATTTATTGAAAAAGTTGAGAACGTACTTTGGATAAATAAAAATAAAAATATTGCAATATGGGGATTATCATTTAAACCAGGGACTGATGACATCAGGGATGCTCCATCAATTGATATTGTATCCGAACTTTCGAAGCAAGGGGCAAACCTAAGATTATATGATCCAAAAGCTATGGAAAATTTCAAGAAGATATTCCCAGAAAGTGAGAATATAAAATATTGCAATGATAAATATGAAGCACTCAAAAATGCTGATGCACTGCTAATATTAACAGAATGGGATGAATTTAAAAATCCTAATTTTAATAAAATGAAAAAATTAATGAGGTTGCCCATAATTATCGATGGAAGAAATATTTACGAATTAGATGAGATAGAAGAAGGTTTTGAATATTATTCTGTAGGACGACGAGCGGTGAAAAAATGAGAATACTCATAACAGGTGTCGCTGGCTTTATAGGTTCACATTTAGCTGAAAGGTTTATAAAAGAGGGTCATAAAGTTTTAGGAGTCGATAATTTCATTACAGGTAATTTTAGGAATATAAAAAAGTTAGTTAAATCGCCTAATTTCAAATTTAAAAAATTAGATATCTCAAAAAAAACTATAGATTTTGATGCAGATATTGTAATGCATTTTGCTTCTCCAGCAAGCCCTGTTGATTATTATAGATATCCACTAGAAACTTTGAAGGCAGGTTCGTATGGTACATTCAATACATTGAATATAGCAAGAAAAAATGATGCAAGGTATATTTTAGCATCTACTTCTGAAGTTTATGGAGATCCAGAAGTACACCCACAAAAGGAATCATATTGGGGTAATGTAAATCCTATTGGACCTAGGGCAGTGTATGATGAGGCTAAAAGATTTGCTGAGGCCACAACCGCAGCATATCATAGAGAATTTGGATTAGATACAAGGATAATAAGAATATTTAACACTTATGGACCTAGAATGAAGCCAGACGATGGCAGAGTTATTCCAAATTTCATAACACAGGCATTAAAAGGAGAAAAAATAACAGTTTATGGAGATGGTACCCAAACAAGGAGTTTTTGTTATATAGACGATTTAGTGGAAGGTATTTACAGATTGTCAATTAAAGACAACTTAGATGGTGAAGTTGTAAATCTCGGAAACCCTGAAGAATATAGGATAATTGATTTAGCAAAACTTATAATTGATCTTGTAGGTAAAGATTTGGAGATAACATATAAAAAGTTACCAAAAGATGATCCAAAACGCAGAAGGCCTGATATTACCAAAGCCAAAAAATTAATTGGATGGGAACCAAAAACTCCATTGAAAATAGGACTAAAAAAAACGATAAAATACTTTAAAAAAATATTGGGTGAAAAAACATGAAAGACGTTGCGGTTGCTTATAGAATCTACCCAGGAGTTTCTAAAACACCTGCAATATTTCAGGAGGATAAATATAAACTTTCAAAATTATGTTTGGAATCATTTAGAGAGTCTCTTGGGGATTTAGATGTGAAAATTTTTGCAATTTTAGATGGCTGTCCTGATAGATATGTGGATTTATTTAAGGAATATTTTAATGATATCGAATTTATTAGGTTAGATTCAGTAGGTAACCAGAAAACATTTGAAAAACAAATAAATTTACTTTTAAATCAAAAAGACTCTGACATTGTTTATTTTGCTGAAGATGATTATTTTTATTTACCAAACACGTTTGAAGAAATGATAGAATTTCTTGAATATGAAGACGTTGATTTTGTAACTCCTTATGACCACTTGGATTACTATGAACATCCTCTACATCAGCATAGAAAAGAAAAAAGGACATACAAAGGTAGAATATGGAGGACTGTTGCATCCACATGCTTAACTTTCTTAACAAGTAAAAAAGTGCTTAAGGAAACCAAAAAAATAATGGAAAGTTATGTACATGGAAATCATGATGCTAGCCTATGGATAAGTTTAACAAAAATAAATATAAACCCTCTGAAGTGTTTAAAATCACGGGAAATGAGGTATATAATTTATTTAGCTTGGAAATATTGTTGGAAACAAATATTATTTGGAAAGAGATATAAACTCTGGGCTCCTAAGCCATCAATAGCTACACATATGGAAAGTACGAAATTAGCTCCAAGTGTAAATTGGAAAAAGTTAATAATGGCTAAAGCTAAGAAGATTGACCCTGAATGTAAATTTGTTGTTTAAACCATTCTATTGTTTCTTTTAGTTGTTCTTTAAAATTCCCTGGCTTAAATTTCAATTTTGATTTTAATAGGCTAATGTCTGCCCATGAATGTTTAATATCTCCTGGTCTAGGGTCTGTG
The DNA here is from genome assembly GCA_000166095.1 of Methanothermus fervidus DSM 2088. Taxonomy (NCBI): domain Archaea; kingdom Methanobacteriati; phylum Methanobacteriota; class Methanobacteria; order Methanobacteriales; family Methanothermaceae; genus Methanothermus; species Methanothermus fervidus. The sequence continues at coordinate 784,001 of CP002278.1, forward strand.
TATATAGGTTCAACCTCTACATCTAAAATCTCCTTAATTAATCTAAATAATTTATTTACAGAGATGGATTCTCCTCTAGCAACGTTCAATACACCTGTAAAATTTGACTCTGCAACCTTTATATTTATTTTCACAACGTCTTTAACATAAATAAAATCTCTTGTTTGGGTACCATCTCCATAAATTTTTGGAGGCTCATTTTTAATCATTTTATAAATAAATTTAGGAATAACTGCTGCATATTGTGAATGTGGATTTTGTTTTGGCCCAAAAACATTAAAATATCTCAAAGAAACTGTTTTTAAGCCATACACTTCATTAAACACCTTACAATATAATTCAGATGAAGCTTTAGACGCTGCATATGGTGACAAAGGATTCAAAGAATCGTCTTCTGAGAGTGGTAAATTAGGATTGTCACCATATACTGCAGAAGATGATGCATTTATGACTTTTTTAACATCTGTGTCTCTAGCTGCTAATAATACTTTTAAAGATCCAGTTACATTAACTTTATGACATTCTATGGGATTTTCAATACTTCTAGGTACACTTGCTATTGCTGCATGATGAAAAACATAATCTTTATCTTCAAATATTTTTTTTAAATTGACTTCATTAATGTCTTTCATTATGACCTCTATATTCTCGTTTTCTAAATTTTTCAAATCACCTGTTGATCCATTGTCTATCACTGTAACTTCATTATTTTTAGATAATTCATTGGCTAAGTGAGAACCAATGAACCCTAAACCCCCCGTTATCACTATTTTTTTATCTTTCATTGTAGACATTAGATTACCTCCCACTGAAAAGCTAAAGCTAAATACAAAAGAAATCTTTTTTGTTTGTCTGTTCTGTTCCTTTTATTTCTATAGCATGGTTAAACTTTTTACATAATTCTATTCATAAATAACTTTTCACTTAATGTGAAAAATTAGTTTTGAAAAAACAATAATTTAAAAGGCAAAAAATTAGTTAAAAAAATTTAAAAAATAGGTGGAAAAATAAAAGAAGTTATTTTGGTTTGGCCATTAACTCTACTTTTTCTAATAATTCTCCTTTTTTACCATGTGGAGTTCTCTTTACAGTGTCATTTGATTTTTCTATTTCTCTAGCTTCTGAAGCTAATTTAGCAGCGATTGATACCATTTCGTGTGCTGAAGCAACAATAGGTATATATTTCTCTGGATCTTGTACCATAAAGCATCCTTTTACATCTAGATCAGCAGCTTTTGCTGCTATTTCATACGCTGCCATGGCTTTTGCTTTAGCATATGGATTTTCAAATTCTCCTGCTTCTACAGCCTTTTCACTGTCTATAATTAATTTTGGAAGTTCTATTTCTTTTCCTGCCTCAAGATCTGATATTAAATCATCTAAAGTTTTATGTATTAATCTGTATGCACCAGTACATGCTAAAACTTTAATTACATCAGCATTAAATGATGCCATTTCTGTTGGATCAAGGAATTCTCTTCTAGCACCTATCATAGGATCTGCTTCAACTATTATATATCCAAGACCCTGTTTTTCGATTTCATCTTTAACTCTTTTACCAGGAGCATCTCCTATGATAATGCTAGGTACATCGCTCTCAGATAACAATTCTCGAGCTTTTGCTGGACCTGGGGCACCAGGATTTGGACTTATGAATATCACTAAATCTCTGTCCATGTCTAACATCTTGGGTACAACATCTTCAACTTGTTCAGGATTCATTTTTGCGCTAGATCCAATAACTCTCACATCAATGTTTGGCCTATCAGCTCTTTCATCTAAAAGAAGATCTATCACCGGAGATGTCCCAATATTTCCACATTTAATTACGCCAATTTTTACAACCATAAATTCACCTCAGTATTAATTATACACGAACTTATAATACATGTTTTCAATATTAATATTTTTCGACTTATTCTTAACCATTATTCATATCTTCAACCTCTTACAAATGCTAACAGTTTAATTTTTAATTTTCCAAGATTAAAAATTTTGGGAAAACAAAATTTTTATTATTTTTCATCGAAAAATTATTTTAGAGAGAATCCTATTTTTGGTGATATTATTGAGAATTGTGTTAAGTAGTGAAACATCCAACAAATTAGAAAAAATTGTTGGAAATTTAAAAGTATCTAAACATTGTGTAGGTTGTGAAGGTTTAGATATTAAAAAAGAAGATCCACAACATCATCCATCAATTGAAATTACCCAAAAATGCAATCATAATTGTATTTTTTGTTATTCAAGATTAGTAAAAGTAAAACCAGGTATTTATGGAGATTTTGAGAAATCTAGTGCTGTAACTATAAGTCAATATGGAGAACCATTATTGTATCCAAAAACTGTTAAAAAATGTATAGAATATGTAAAATCATTTGGTTTAAGATGTGATTTACAAACTAATGGTTCTTTATTAAACAAAAAACTAATGGAAGAATTTAAGGAGTTGGGTTTAGACATTGTTATGATAAGTTTAAGTTCTTCTAATAAAGAAACACACCAAAAAATAACAGGTGAATGGAATTTTGATAAGATATTTGAAAATATAAAAATGGCAGGAAAATATTTTTATACAATTATTAGGGCTGTACATATTCCTGGCTTTAATGATAATGAGTTAATTGAGTTAGCTAGCATGCTTAACAAAACTGAAGTAGATGAGATGATGATACATAATTTAATTATTCATAAAGGAAACAAAGACAAAATTAAATATAATGAAAATATAGGAAGAATAAAAGATTTATTACTTTTAGTAGATGAAATACAGAAGAAGGCTCCAAAACTAAATGTCACTATAAAAGGATGTTTGCTTACTCACTTGAAAAAAATGGATGGGTTTACTCTTGAAGGAATAACTTTTAATAGTTTTTCAGATGTCCCAACCATTAAAAGAAAATATTCTCCTTTACCCTTTGACATCGCTGATTAATTTTCAATAACTTCTAAATATTTCTCAAGAGCTTTAGTTAATAATTTTATACAATTCTTAACATCGTCTAAATGTGCAACACTTACTGGAGTATGGATATATCTTGTTGGAACTGAGAGAACTCCTGATGGTATACCAGCCCTAGTAAGATGTATAGCTGTTGCATCAGTAGTTCCACCTTCACTTACTTCTAACTGATATTCTATATTTTCCTTCTCAGCAGTAGTTATTAATAATTTTCTAACTTTTGGATGTGTTATTATCCCTCTGCCACTTGCATCTGTTAAAACTATAACTGGTCCTTTACCTAATTCAACTGGTGCATCTTCTTTTTTTATTCCTGGATGATCTCCTGCTATAGTTACATCTAGTGCTATAGCTAAATCAGGGTTTATCTGATATGCAGAAGTTCTTGCACCTTTAAGACCTACCTCTTCTTGAACGGTTCCAACGCCATAAATAGTTGCAGAACTATCAACTTTCTTTAAAACTTCAATCATTACTAAACAACCAAGTCTATTGTCTAATGCTTTAGCTTTAAAAATTTTATCAGATAACATCTCAAAATTTCCTTCAAAGGTTATAGGATCACCCACAGATATTAATTTCTTAGCTTCTTTTTCATTTTTAACACCAATGTCTATGAACATGTTTTCATAACTTATAACTCTCTTTCTTTCTTTAGGCTTCATTCGATGTGGTGGTTTAGATCCTATAACTCCTGTAACTGTTTTTTCACCATGAATTTTAACTGTTTGGTTTAACAACATTTGATCGTTTATTCCTCCAATTTTAGAAAATTTAACAAAACCTTTTTTATTAATATGCTTGACCATTAATCCAATTTCATCCATGTGAGCTGCTAACATTACTTTTTTATCTCCTCCTTTTTTTACAGCAATGAGATTTCCAAGAGAATCATATTTTACTTCATCTACATAATCCTCTATTTCATTTTTTATGAGTTCTCTTATCTTTTCTTCAAATCCAGAAATTCCGGGAGTTTCAGTTAATTTTTTTATCAATTTTTTCATTTTTTTTTCCACCTTTACCAATGTTTTTCCAATTTCTAATGATCTCATATATTTCTTCAGGAGTTTTAAAAACATGAGTATTGTTCATTTTTTTTATTCTTCTTACATGTTCTACATCATGTTTAGTTATTGTTAATTCTAGTTTTTCTCCATTAGGCAACGTTGTCAATGTTTTTCCTTCTTTAAAATCTGTTGGCATAATATAAACTGGAACTCCTGATTTTTGTGCCATTATTGCTGCATTGGTAAGTAATGTGTCTCCAATTCTTAGAGAAATTTTTGCCACTGTATTCGACGTACATGGTGCCAATAAAAGAAAATCATATTTTCCTAATTGTATTTGCCCTGCCAAAAATGGAGAATTCGAATTAATTTCAACCCAAATTTTTCCAAAATTTTCTTCTAATTTTTCTGCTATTCCGTAATATTTTACAACTTGTTCTCCTGCTTTCGACATGAAAACCCTTATATCAATGTCTTTGTATTTTTTCTTAATATTCTTCATGGTTTCAAAAGTTTCAACAAGTTTTTCTCCAGCTCCTGTTATTCCCCAAGCTATTTTCATATTCTTTCCTCCAACTTATACAGCATAATTAAATTCTTAAATATTTTATGGCAAAATTTTATTAGTAAATATAAAGAAAAAAATTATTCATGACAAAAAGAGAAATTTTAAACAAGGCTTCATTGTTGCTTAACATGGGCAGGTTTAGCGATGCATTATACCTCTACAACAAAGTTCTTGAAGAAGATCCTGACAATTGTGAGGCTCTAAACAATTCAGGTATAGCATTGCTCTTTCTAGGCAAATATGAGGAAAGTATCCAATATTTTGATGAAGTATTAAAAATAAAAAATGATAGTGGGGCATGGATTAATAAGAGTAATGCATTAATAAACCTCGGGAGATATGAAGAAGCTATTGAATGTTGTGATAGAGCTTTAGAGATAGCAATCAATGATTCAGAAAAGGTTTATGCATTAGTAAATAAAGGTAATGCGCTTTTTAGTATTGATGAATACGATGAAGCTTTAGATTGCTATGATGAAGCATTGAAAATAAATCCAAACGACGTTGGTATATGGAACAATAAAGGTAATTTATTAAAATCAATGGGTAAGTATGAAGAAGCTATTGAATGTTTCGATAAGGCTCTGGAAATAGATCCTAGAAGTATTGGCAGTTGGTACAATAAATCATTGGCTTTGGAAGCATTAGGTGAATACGAAGAAGCTCTAAAATGTATAGAGAATGTCATTAAAGCTTATCCTGGATTTAAACCTGCCATGAAAATAAAAGAAAAGCTTAAAAAGAAATTGAAAAATGAATAAAATTTTGTGTGAAAAATTAACTAGGTGGAAGGGAAAAATGAAAGAGGAAGTTTTTTATGCAAAAGGAGTTAAGTATATAAAGGAGGAATATCCTGAAATATATGAAAGTCTTGTCAAGTTAAATGAAGCTGTTTACACAGGAAAGGTTTTAGATTATAAGACACAAAAGTTAATAGCTTTGGGAATAACTGCAGCTAAATCTGATGATAGAGCCATTAGGCAACAAATAAAAAGCGCTATAGAGGAATTTGGAGTCACAAAAGATGAAATTATGGATGTATTAAGAGTTGTGTTATTAACATCTGGAAATCCTCCATTTATGAAGGCAGTGAAAATATTACATGAAGTTTTAGAAGAATAGAGGTGCAAAAAATGATGTATAAATACATCAGAGAAGCATGGAAAAGGCCAAAAGATTCATACGTCAAAGAAATAATGATGGAAAGAGCCCCAAAATGGAGAAGAGAAAATGCAGTTCAAAAAATAAAAAGACCAACCCGTATAGACCGTGCTAGATCTTTAGGGTACAAATCAAAACAGGGATTTGTTGTTGCACGTGTTCGCGTTAAAAGAGGAGGTAGAAAAAAATCTAGATTTAAAGCAGGAAGAAGACCAAAAAGGATGGGAGTCAAAAAAATAACTTCTAAAAAGAGCCTTAAGAGAATCGCAGAAGAAAGAGCAGCAAGAAAATTCCCAAATCTCGAAGTCTTAAATTCATATTGGGTGTGGGAAGATGGTGTATACAAATGGTTTGAAGTTATATTAGTCGATCCACACCATCCTGTTATAAAGAGTGATCCTGATATTAACTGGATATGTGAACCACAGCATCGAGGACGTGTATTTAGAGGTTTAACTAGCGAAGGCAGAAAGAATAGAGGATTAAGAAAGAAAGGAAAAGGCGCTGAAAAAGTAAGATGATACATAATATTTCTTATAGGGTTTTTGTACATGCAACAGAAAATGAAGACAAGGTCTTAGAAGCTCTTAGGACAATTATCCCCAATGCAAAACCAGAGAAAGAAGAAATAGAAGGTCACCATCATAATCCAATTCTTGTAATGAAAGAAAAGATAACTGACAAAAAAACAATTAAAAAGTTTATTGAAACAATGAAGGAAATAGGTAAAGAGATAAACAATGACCTTGAGAACATGATTGATAACCATGCAAATTTATTTTTGAGATTTGATAAACAAGAAGCATATAAAGGAAGAATAAAGTTAACAACGCATGGTGATGCAATCCATATAAAAGCAAAAATAAAGGCATATCCAGCAAAGAAATCTGTAGCCATAAAAAAACTTAGAGAATTTTTGACAAATGAAGTTCTATGAGTTATGTATTGTTGGCAGTGACTATGATTCTGATCTACAACTTTTATTTGAAAGTAAAAGGCTAGGTTATACAGGGGCATGTATCAAATACTCTCCAAATAATTTACCTGAAAAATCATATTTTAAAGATCTTGAAGAGGAAGTTGGAATAAAGGTAATACCTCGGATAGAACTTAAACCTGAAAATTTTCCAGATCTTAGAAAGAAAGTAAATAAATATAGAGATAAATACAAAGATTACTTGATATCAATACATGGAGGAACTATAAAAGTTAATCGTGCTGCTTGTGAAAATTTACGGGTAGATATTCTTTCACATCCTTATCGTGGTAGAAGAGACCCAGGAATGGACCATATACACGCACGTGCAGCAAGTAGGAACAACGTTGCAATAGAATTATCACTGAGAGATCTCATAATGTCATGGTCAAATGTAAGAGCAAAACTGATGCAACATTTTAGAGATATAATAAAGTTACATCGTAAATTTAAATTTCCACTCATAGTTTCAAGTGAAGCAAAATCTCCATATGATTTAAGGAAACCAAAGGATATAATGTCTATTTTAGAATGTTGTTTTGATCTTTCTAAAGAGGAAATAATTAACATAGTTCTCAAGACACCAATAGATATCATTAAATTTAATGAAGAAAGACCTAAAATGGTAGTATTAGGTGTCAAAGTTTTATGAAGTTAAAAATACTTCCTTCAAGTTTGCGATACAAAAAAAGATATATCGCATTTGAAATTATATCAGAACTTTCATTAAATAGACGAGACATAATAAATATTATATGGGATTCATGTCTCAAAGTTTATGGAGAATGTAACGTTAGTAAATTTCGAATATGGGTTACAAAGCTTTGGTGTCCTCCATCTTTACAACATGGAAGAGTAATGGCAGGTTTATTAAGATGTAAGAGAGGAGAAGAAAAAAAAGTTATTTCAGCATTGTCTTTAGTATCTCAATATAAAGGTAAGAGAGTTGTGATACATACTCTTGGAGTATCAGGTACTATGCGTGCTGCAATGCGAAAATTTATATTACCACTACTTAAAAATTCTTCAGGAAAGCTTGAGAAATAAAATTTTGAGGATAATGACAATAATTCTGATAACATCGTAAGCTTTATTATAAAAATCATTAAATAAATTTATTTTTTTAGTCTAAGTATTTAAATAAGAATTATAAAAAGGTGGGATATTATATGCAACCATTACAAAGTGCAGGATACGATAGAGCAATAACAGTTTTTAGCCCAGATGGTAGACTCTTCCAAGTTGAATATGCTAGAGAAGCTGTTAAAAGAGGTACAACATCATTAGGTGTAAAATCAAAAGAAGGAATAGTATTATTAGTAGATAAAAGACCAACAAGTAGATTAGTGGAACCAAAATCTATAGAAAAAATATTTCAAATAGATGAACACATAGGCGCTGCAACATCTGGTTTAGTTGCTGATGCTAGAGTAATAATCGAAAAAGCTAGGATTGAAGCACAAATTAATAGAATTACCTACAATGAACCTATAAGAGTTGAAACTTTAGTTAAAAAAATATGTGATATGAAGCAACTCTACACCCAGCATGGCGGAGTAAGGCCATTTGGTTCTGCATTAATAGTTGGCGGTGTTAATGGAAAGAAACCTAGACTTTTTGAGACAGACCCTAGTGGAGCATTAATTGAATACAAAGCTACAGCTATAGGTGCAGGCAGGCCAATAGCTATGGAAGAGTTTGAAAGGAAATACAGAGACGATATAACATTAAAAGAAGCTATAGATTTGGCATTGGATGCTGTATACGAAGCTACAGAGGGTAGAACAACAGCAAAAAGTATAGAAATAGCTACAATTACCACTAAGGATAGAAAATTTAGATTGTTACCAGATGAAGAGGTTAAAAAATATGTAGATGAATTGTTAGAAAGAAAGAAAGAAGAAAAGGAGGAAAAAGAGGAATAAAAAATGGTTAGCATCGAAGATGCAGTTATTGCACGTTTTGAATCTCATGGAGAAAGATTTGAAATTCTTGTAGATCCAGATTTAGCTTTAGAATTTAGAAAAACGCCAGAAAAATATGATATAGAGGATATAATTGCCGTAGAAGAAATTTTTAAAGATGCCAAAAAAGGAGAAAAAGCTTCTGAAAAAAAGATGGAAGAAGTGTTTGGTACAGCTGATCCTTTAGAAGTTGCAAAAAAAATTATACTCAAAGGCTCTATTCAACTTACAGCTGAACAGAAAAGAAGGATGATGGAAGAAAAATTTAAAAAAATAGTAAATAAAATTTCGCGAGAAGCAATAAATCCACAGACAGGTCACCCGCATCCACCAAAAAGGATAGAAAGGGCAATGAAAGAATGTAAAATCCATATAGATCCATTTAAACCTGTGGACGAACAAATAAAGGAAGTTTTAAAAGCTATACGTACAAAAATACCAATAAAATTTGAAAAAGTTAAAATAGCAGTTAAAATACCTGGTAAATATGTAGGATCTTCCTATGGTACTATAACTAAATACTGTAAAATTTTAGAGGAAGAATGGCAGGATGATGGATCCTGGATAGGGATTGTCGAACTACCAGGAGGTCTACAAAACAAATTTTATGAAGAACTTAGTAAATTAACTGCTGGTGAAGTAGAAACAAAACTCCTCAGAGAATAGGAGAGATAACCGTGTTGTTCGTCAAGGAAAGGGACATTGTGGTCCCTGGAGAAAAATTGGCAGGAAATGATTATATTGCGGGTAGAGGAACTTTTATTGAAGAAGATAAAATATATTCTTCTGTTGTAGGATTAGTATCAATAAAAGGGAAAAGAATTGAAGTTATTCCTCTCCAAGGTAAATATATACCTAAAAAAAATGATAGTGTTATTGGGAAGGTCGTTGATGTAAAATTTGCAAGATGGATTGTCGACATAAGATCTCCTTATTCTGCTATTTTACCAGTTTCTGAAGTTATAGATAAAGGTAAAAAGAATTTAGAAGAAATATTTGGCATTGGAGATACATTATTTTTAAAAATTATAGAAGTAGATGAAGTTAAAAAAGTTAAACTAGGTTTACATGAGGGTGGCCCAATAAAACTTGAAGGTGGAACATTAGCATATATAACACCTAGTAAGGTTCCTAGAGTCATTGGAAGAAAAGGATCAATGATAAAAATGTTAAAAAAATTGACGAATTGCGAAATCTTACTAGGACAGAATGGCGTAATTTGGGTTAAAGGCGATAAAAAAATGGAAGAAATTGTTAAACGTGCATTAGAGATGATAGATAGAGAAGCACATACTTCTGGACTTACTGATCGTGTTAAAGAATTTATAATTAGATCTATAGAATAAGGTTGATGATAATCGTGCCAGATACAGTAGAATTCGTTAGAAAAGATGGAAGAGCATACAACGAACTTCGACCAGTAAAAATTAAAGCAGGAGTATTAAAAAGAGCAGATGGATCATCCTATATTGAGTTAGGGTCCAATAAAATATTAGCAGCGGTATATGGTCCTAGAGATCCTCAAATAACAAAAATAAAGAGACCAGATAGGGCAATAATTAGGTGTAGATACAATATGGCACCATTTTCTGTAGAGGAACGAAAAAGACCAGGACCTGATAGAAGATCAATAGAGATTTCAAAAATAACAGCAGAAGCTTTAGCGCCTTCTATAATTTTAGAAAAATTTCCAAGATCATCAATTGATATTTTCATTGAAGTTTTGGAAGCAGATGGTGGAACAAGATGTGCAGGAATAACTGCTGCATCTGTTGCACTTGCAGATGCAGGAATACCTCTTCGTGATTTGGTAGTCGCATGTTCAGCAGGTAAAGTTAATGGTCATGTAGTATTAGATTTAACTGAAGAAGAAGATAAAGAAGGTGAAGCAGACGTTCCTGTGGCAATAATGCCCAGAACTAAAGAAATAACATTATTACAAGTTGATGGAGAATTGACACCTGAAGAACTTGAAAAAGCTATAGATCTTGCTATTGAAGGTTGTATGAGTATAAATAAACTTCAAAAAAAAAGCATTGAAAGAAAAATATGGGTGTATTGACCATGGAAATAATTCCGGAAATAATGAAAGAAGATATAATAAGTCTTATTAGCAATAACAAAAGATTGGATGGCAGGTCTTTCTATGAATTTAGAGATATAAAAATTAAAACAGGTGTAATATCTAAAGCAGAAGGTTCAGCAAGAGTCAAATTAGGAGATACACAAGTTCTTGTTGGTGTAAAACCAACAATAGGTGAACCATTTCCAGATAATCCTAATTTAGGAATAATAATAACAAATTCAGAGCTTTTACCAATGGCATCTCCTACTTTTGAGCCAGGGCCTCCTGATGAAAGATCCATAGAGCTTGCTAGGGTCGTTGATAGGTGTATAAGAGAAAGTAATATGCTTGATTTAGAAAAGCTATGCATAATTGAAGGTGAAAAAGTTTGGATACTTTTCATAGATCTCCATATTTTGGATTATGATGGGAATTTGTTTGATGCCTCTGTACTTGGGGCAGTAGCAGCATTAATGGATACAAAGTTACCAAAAGTTAGCATTGAGGATGATGAAGTAGTCATTGATGACAGTTCAGTTGAGTTACTTGATATCAAAGATAAAGTTGCTATGTGCACATTTGCAAAAATAGGTGATGAATTAGTATTAGATCCTTCTTTAGAGGAAGAAGAAATACTTACAGCAAGATTATCAATAGGAATGAATTCAGAGGGAAAAATATGTGCCATGCAAAAAGGTGGAAAAGGTTCATTAAGTAGAGAGGATATATCAAAAGCTATAAATATTGCAGAAGAAAAAACACCTGAACTGTTACAACATTTAGAGAATATTAGGTGATACTTATGGGTAGGACAAAAAAAGTTGGAATAACTGGTAGATTTGGGCCAAGATATGGAATGAAAATAAGAAGAGCTGTTAAGAGAATTGAAGAAAAAATGAAAGAAAAACATATATGTCCATATTGTGAAATGCCACGCGTTAAAAGGATAAGTAGAGGTATATGGAAATGTAAAAAATGTGGAGCTGTTTTCACTGGCGGTGCATATTTACCACAAACATCTGTAGGTAAATCTGCATCCAGGACAATTAAAAGGATAATTGAAGGAGGATCTTAATTGTATAAGTGTTTAAGATGTGGGACTACTATAGACCCCAAAAAACAGAAAAAATACATGTGTCCTAAATGTAGGTACAGGATATTACTTAAAGAACAACCGGAAATTGTGAGAGAATTAAGAGCTAGGTAATCATGCCTAGTATTTTAATTACAACTTCCCGTAGACCTTCACCCCGCACTAGGGCTTTTTGTCAGAGATTTAAAAATGGATTAGATGCACTTTATATTAATCGTGGAAAAATGAATATGCAAGAAGTATTTCTGAAGGCATGTGAAGAAGGTGCACATGTTGTAGCTATTGTACTGGAGTTAAAGGGTAATCCCAGTCGTATAACTTTCTATGATGTGAGTGGTGAAGAATTAGCTTATATATTAATGAATGTTGCAATTCCAAGGAGAAGGGAATTTAATATTGATCGTAAAAGAGTTACAGCCAAAGTAGAGGTGGAAGAGTTACTTCCATTAACATATTTACTGTTCTTAACTCCCCATGATAGCCCAATGTCAAATTATTGGCATATAAAAAAAGGACATGGGAAATATATGGCAATAATGGAATTAATTGATGAAGAAGGTAAAAGTACTGGTCTTAAATTATTTATATTGGATTTTGAGGTTGTAAAGCATGGGACTTGAATCCATAATTTCAGATATTGAAATTTCCTTAAACTTAGAAAAAGATGCAGAAATTGTTTATAAATCCATTAAGCCAGAAGTTTTGACAGCACCATCACAAAGGTCTAAGTTAAATATTAAACGTGATAAAAAAAAGATATTATTTAAAATAATTGCAGAAGATTCACATGCATATAGAGCATCTTTAAATTCTATTTTACGTTGGGTTATAATTTCTCTAGATATTCTTAAATTAATGAAAAGAGGTGATATATAATGGAACAACTTCCAAAAAGTGTGCAACATCAAATAGCTCAATTTCAGCAATTACAACAACAAGCTCAGGCTATAACTGTCCAAAGACAAAGTATAGAGATGCAAATAAAAGAAGCTGAGAGAGCATTAGATGAATTAAATAAAGTTAAAGAAGATGCTGAAATTTATAAGTCTGTTGGAAATATATTGATAAAATCTAATAAAGAAGAAGTCAAGAAAGAATTAGAAGATAAGTTGGAGACTCTTAAGCTTAGGGAAAATACAATAAAAAGACAGGAAGAACGTGTAATGAAAAGGTTACGTGAAATGCAGGCTACAATACAGGAAGCATTGAGGGGAGGAGGATTAGGAACTTAATCTCATACCCTTCCTTTAAATTTTTTCATTACAGGTTAAAAAATTTAAAACTATCAAACCTAGAATAATTCAAGTAAAAACTCGTTAATGTTGTATTGTAAAACATAAGTTAATTCATGAGTATTTTATATGGTGTTGACTATGATAATTTGTTTTCAGGAAATATAATCTACTCTTATTTTTTGGAATGGAATATAATGTGGATTTAATACAATATTAAGCTTACAATAACCAGTATATAGCTAGATATACAGGAAAAGAAGAAGGATATGTTGGCATGTGGTAATAGTGGAGGAAATATTGATGAGTCTTATTTTAGCATATGTCGGAAAAAAAGGTTGTGTTATAGCTGGAGACAAAAGAAAAATTGCATATTTTGGTGATAAGTCTTCTAGGAAAATTCTAGAAGAAAAATTGTATACCGGTAAAATAAAAACTTTAGATGAGCTTTTTGAAGAAGCTAAAAAGTTAGGAGTATCAATAAATATAACTGATAATGCAAAGAAAGTAAGAGAAAAGGGGCATGTTGCAATCGGAGAAGTAGGAATAAAAGCTACACATAGTGCAAAAAGAAGAAGATTATATGCGACAACTAACTGTTATGAAATTATAGAACTTGAAGGCTCAAAAATTGTTAAAAGAAAAAAAGGTAATAGTGCTCTGATTGTTTTTGGAAATAGAATAACAAAAAAAATTTCCAATGAAATTTTAAAAAAAGAGTTTAATCCAAAAATGAGTTTACAAGAAATAGCAAATTTATTTAAGAAAATAATAAAAAAAGCATCGGAATTAACTCCAACAATAAATAAGTCTTGTGATATCGTGATTAAAAATCCTATACTTAATAAAGAAATGGCAGAAAAGATATTGGAGATGAGTATATCAGAAGATATTAAAAACTTGCGAAAATGGAGAAAATCTTTAAAAGATAAGATGATAAAAGCTGCAAAAGAAATAACTTTAGCTTCCAAAATTATTACAGAAGGAGATGTCGGAGAAATAGTTGATATAAAAGATGGAAAAATAATGGTCAAATTAAATCAAGACGTTTGTGCATATGACTTAAATTGGGAAAAAGTTGCTAATCCGGGAGAAATTGTTACAATGACTGCTGACAATCCTTCAGAGATTAAAGTTGGAGACAAAGTAGTTATAGAAAATGAAGAATTATATGTGGAGCGTTGTAAAGAACCTTTACAATGTGAAGTAATACTAACATATTGTAACAGAGGATAAGGAGGTGGAATCTGTGTATTTAACATTCCTAGGAAGTGGGGGAGGTAGGTTTTGCTACCATAACACAAAAAAGAATGACTGGTGGATTTAGGATAGATCACCTAGATAACAAAAATTTTCATATTGATCCAGGACCTGGAGCATTTATAAGAACATATCAATTTGGTTTAAATCCCATAAACCTTGATGTTGTACTTGTATCTCATGCACACACTGATCATTATTCAGATGTTGAAGTCATGATTGAAGCAATGACAAAAGGAATGACTAGAAGAAGAGGAACTATAGTTGGAAGTAGGAGTGTAATAGAAGGTTATAATGATTTTGGTCCCTGCATATCAAAGTATCATTTAACAAAATCTGATGTTGTAGTGATGGAACCTGGAGACACGACAAAAATTGGAAATGTTAAAATTAAGGCCACACCCACACAACATGGAGACCCAACAGGTATAGGTTTTCAATTTAAAACAAAAGATATAGTTATATCCTATACATCAGATACAGCATATTTTGAAGATTTAGGAAAATATCACAAAGGCGCTGATATATTAATTGCCAATGTTATAAGGCCAAATGGTGAACGTATTAGAGGGCATATGTGTACAGATGATCTCAAAAAACTTTTAAATATTGTAAGACCAAAATTAACTATAATGACACATTTTGGTATGAAAATGATTAATAATAACCCTGCTAAAGAGGCTAGAGATCTATGTAAAGAAACATCGTTAAGAGTTATTCCAGCATCTGATGGAATGAAAATAGATTTATCAAATATTGCACAAAGAACCTTAAATGATTTTTTCATGCCTCGGTAGCTCAGTTGGTAGAGCGCGGGACTCGTAATCCCGTGGTCGCGGGTTCAAATCCCGCCCGAGGCTTTTATATTACATGGATGTATAATCCCACTTCTTATTAGATGATCAGCTATAACTATTGCAGCTGATGCTTCTGCAACAGGTACAATTCTTGGACAAATGCATGGGTCATGTCTACCTTCTATTTTTATTTTTGTTTCTTCCATTTTCTCTAAATCGACAGTTTTTTGAGGTATTGATATTGAAGGTGTTGGTTTGACAGCCATTCTTAATATTATTGGCATCCCATTAGATATTCCACCCAATATGCCTCCAGAATTATTTGTCACGGTTTTTATTTTATTTTTATCTAAATAAAATTCATCATTGACCTCGCTGCCCATATGTCTAGCAACTTCAAATCCCATACCTATTTCAACGCCTTTAACAGATCCTATACCCATTATTGCATGAGCTAAATCTGCATCTAATTTTGAAAATACTGGATCTCCAACCCCTGGAGGTACACCTAAAATAACTAATTCTACAATCCCTCCAATAGAATTTCCTTCTTTTTTTACTTTTAATATTAACTCTTCCATTTTTTTGGCAGTATTTTTGTCTATACACCTTACAGAATTTTTAAAACGTTCTTTTCTTTTTGAATAATCAATTTTTCCTGCTTTTATGTTTCCAACTTGTATTACATGTGCAAATACTTCAATGTTAACAGTTTTAAGTAACTTTTTTGCAACAGCTCCTCCAATTACATGTCCTATTGTAACTCTACCGCTGCCTCTTCCACCACCACGATAATCATAATGCCCATATCTTTTTATCCAACCATAATCTCCGTGACCGGGCCTTGGTTTATTCTTTAATTTTTCGTATGCAGAAGAATCAACATCTTTATTATACACCAAAGCTGCAATTGGAGTACCATCTGTTTTACCATTGAAAACTCCTGATAATATCTCAACCTTATCAGGTTCTTTTCTAGGGGTCGTTATTTTGCTAATCCCAGGCCTTCTTTTATCTAATTCTTTCTGAATATCTTTTTCACTCAACTCTAAGCCAGCCGGACATCCATCAATGACAGCGCCTAATGCTTTCCCATGGCTAGATCCAAACGTTGTTACTCTAAACATTTTTCCAATAGTATTTCCTGGCATAGTATCCCCAGACTTAATATACTACTCCTGACTAAGTGGAAATGTATTTTTCACAATCTTTTCTTTTATTTTAAAAATATACAAACTCTCTTTTATTTCTTCTTTCTCCAAATGCAATAATATATAGAAAATTTATTAATCCTTACTTTTCTTTATGTCATATATCTATACATATAAATCCAGACTTTATCCAAGTAAAGAACAGGAAGACAAGCTATTGAAAAGTTTAGAGATTTGTAGGAATGTTTATAATTATTTTCTAACATCTAACATAAGAATTAAGTCTATATGTATAGTATTGTTGAAGAGATAAGGTAGCTCTGATCACTTGTTTAGGAGAATGCTCTACTCAGGACTATACTTTTTCTTGATGAAGCTGGAAGCTCCACAAGGGTGGCTCACTGTCTGTAACCATGAGCAAAATCTCCATTATAAAGTTTTGAACGTTTAAAATCTTTTGCTTCTAAGATTTTACCAACTATTATTATTGCAGATCTCTTTATTCCTTTATTTTCAACCTTTTCAACAATATTCTCTAAGGTACCTTGTAAAATAGTTTCATCTTCCCATGATGCGTTTTTAACTACTGCAACAGGAGTATTTGGTGGATAATGCTTTAACAGCTTATCCACAATTTCTCTGATTTTATGTACACCAAGAAATATACACATAGTAGCTCTATGTTTTGCTAACTTTTCTATATCTTCTCGTTTGGGAACTGGAGTTCTTCCAGCAGGTCTTGTTATTATAACAGTTTGAGAAATTTCCGGCAGTGTTAATTCAACTTTTAAAGCTGCCGCAGCTGCGAATAATGAACTTACTCCAGGTATTATTTCATATGGTATACCTCTTTTATCTAACTCCCTCATTTGTTCTGCGATAGCTCCATATATTGAAGGATCCCCAGTATGGATTCTAGCAATTATTTTATTTTCCTTAGCTTTATCTTCAATTATCTCTATTATTTCCTCCAATGTCATAGATGCACTATTGTAGACTTCTGCATCATCTCTTGCAAATTCTAAAATTTTTTCATTCACTAATGATCCTGCATATATGATTACATCAGCTTTTTTTATTATTTTATAAGCTTTAAGAGTTAACAATTCAGGATCTCCAGGACCACCACCAATAAAAAATACCTTTCCATGCATTTTTACACCCTATAGAATAAAATATAAGCTAGTATCATCAATATTATCGCAAGTACAACTCCCAATATCGCCATCTGACGGTCACTGCCAAATATAATTGGAATAGGGCCTATCATTACAACTCCGCCAGTTTTCACTTCAGATTTCCCAGTTTTAGAAACACTAGCATATTGAAGAATACTTCCAACAATTACTAACAACATTCCAAGGAATACAATGACAATCCCAAATAACACTACTAGATCGGCTCGCATATTTGACACCTATGTTTATTGCTACAACTGTGTGTTAAGTGAAACTATTAATCTTTTATTTTGTATTTTGCATTTTTTTCCTTTATTATATCCATTTCAACCATTGCATTGAGAATTTCCTTTAACCATTCTTTTGAACATAATTTTTCTTCACAGAAGAAATAGTCACATGGACAAGATATCTTATTTTTTATTTCTTTTTTATCCATCCAATCTCCTGACTTTGACAATATATCATATACTGCCAGACACCATAAAGACTTTTCCTTGACTTCATCTTCTACATCTATAGTTTCTATTTCACCTTTTAAATTTTTGGCAAATTTTTTGACTTTATCTATTTCACATTCTGGTACAAGTGTTAATGCCTTTATTTCTTCCCTTAAAAAATATATGCCTCTATGAACCTCAAATTTGTCTTGTCTAAGTATTAATCCACCTATATCTTCTATGAATTCTTCAAATTCATCGTACTTATAAACACCACCTGTAAACAAAACTAATTCATACATATCTACATTCCCCAAAAACTTATATAATTTTTTGACTTAATTTGTGTATTTGTATATTAAGATTTGAAATTATTTACTTATTAAGGTAGGGGTGGGTTTCTTGAACATCAAGAAATACCTCCTACTAGCTTTAGTTCTGTCTTTGCCATTTACATTTAGCTTTAGCTATGGATGGAAAGAAGAATCTCATCGCTACATAGTTGAATTGATCTACAACAACCTACCTTCTGAATATCAAAGCAAAATTGACCTCGAAGCTATGAAGGAGGGTTCAACAGCCCCTGACTTAAAATTTAAGGACTTTAAAAAACACCATTTCCCTCCAGCTTATTATGAAGCTAAGAAATGGCTTAATAAAGGCAAAGATGCCTGGAAGAAAGGAAATTACAAATATGCAAGTTATTGCTTTGGAGTTGCAACTCACTATATATCTGATTCTTTCTGTGCACCGCATTACGTCTCAGGAGAGTCAAAAAAGGATCATGAGATGTATGAGTCTCAAGTTATTGATTATATTCCAACTATCAGGTATATTCCAGGAGATCTCTATACTTTGATGTCATCAGGTGTCTCCACACAAGAAGAATGGGATGCATGGTTAAAAACTAGAGATCCAAATATACCTAGAAAACATTTTGATAAGGCTGCATCAGTTGCATATTCTGCGATAAAAGATACTATAGATCCTATAGAAGGCAAAGACAAAAGAGGCTATTACCCATCTAATACAAATACAACTATAGAACAAAAACCACTGTTCAATAATTCAGAAACAATCCCAACAAAAAAAACTGGCGTACCTCTCGCTCCACTACTGCTCAGTGCATTAATGATGGCGGTTGTAGCTATATACACAAGATACTTTAGACCTTAGATTTTTTCTTTTTAAAGTTTTTTAGATTTCTATACTATTTTAGTCTAGACCTTGAAGCTATGAAAGAAGTTCAATAACTCTCAGTCCCAGATGAGGCTAACATATTTAAAAGAAATAAAATATGACATTTCCAGGGAAAATTAAAATAACGTCAATTTTAATTTTAAAGAGATTCTAAAATTCTATTTATTTTATTTTTTATACGTTTTTACTTTATATTTAGTCGAAATGTTTATATTTGCTTATCACTTTTAATTATATGTATATCGTTAGGAGGCTAAAAAATGAAAAAAGAAATTGGAATCATTGTTTTAGCGGCTATAATCATTGCCATTGTTGGATTATATGCAACAGGATTTTTTGAAACAAAACACGAAACAATAACAGTCTATGCAGGAGCCGGATTGATGAAAGCCGTAAATGAAATGAAGTCAGAATTTGAAAAATCAAATCCAGGAGTTACTGTGAACGTTAGGTATGGATCTGGTGCTGAGATCGTAAGTTTATTGAAAACACAGAAATCTGCAGATGTACTAATTGCTCCAGCAAATGATTATATGAAAACAGCGATAAAAGATGGATTAATAAAACAAGAAACCGTAAGGAATGTTACAAAACACGTACCTGTTTTAATTGTGCGTAAAGGTAACCCTAAGAATATTAAATCTATTTATGATCTCACAAAACCAGGCATAAGAGTAGCTGTTGGAGATCCAAAAAGTCCAGCAATAGGAAAAAAGACGTGGAAAATATTGAAAAAAGCAGGGATAGAAAAAGAAGTGGAAAAAAACATTGTAGCTAAAACGGGCACTGTCAATGAGTTATTGACATATGTTGCAACAGGACAAGCAGATGCAGCAATAATATGGGAAGACATGGCAACATGGAGTGAAGCACAAGGTAAAATTGAAGTTATACCAATACCAAAAGATATTAATGCTATAGACACTGTTTCTATAGGGGTGACCACCTGCACAAAGAATTACAAATTGGCTAAAAGTTTTGAAGATTTTGTTTTAAGTCCAAAAGGCAAATCAATTTGGCAAAAATGGGGATTTAAAGTTTTATGAGGGTCTAAAGATGAAATTTAAACATGTTCTTATTTTCTTTTCTTTTTTAGTTATAATATTGTTTTTTGTTACATTGACAAGTTTATTTGGAATGATAGATACAAAGAAATTTCTTACATCAGTTTTTTCCTATGAAATGCTATATTCGATAAAATTAACAATTTTAACATCTGTTTGTGCGACTTCATTAACAATGTGTACAGCTATACCTGTTTCATATGCTATGAGTAGGTATAAATTGCCATTTAAAAAATTAGGCAGAAGTATTTTAGTTGTTCCAATAGCATTGCCGGAATTAGTAGTTGGAGTTGCATTGGTATTATTATTCAGTCCTGATCATTTAGGTAGAATTATACCTTTAAGTTTTACAGTTCCTGGAATAATTTTAGCCCAATTCTTTGTTGCACTACCTTATGCAATTAGAATATTACATACGACTTTCAACTATATAGATGAACGTTATGAATTTGTTGCAAGATCTTTAGGATGTTCTGAATTTGGAGCTTTTAGACGTGTGACACTACCATTAGCAAAAAATGGTATATTAGCATCATCTATCATAGCTTTTGCGAAATCTATGGGTGCATTTGGTGCAGTACTAATGATGGGGGGAGGAACCTACTTAAAAACTGAAACATTGCCAATCACTGTATATTTGAACATGTCTTATGGTAATTTAGACATGGCAATTTCAGCTGCTTGTGTGTTGTTAATCATTTCATTCGCAATTCTAATAATAATTGAAAAGTATTTTAAGAATGTTCCTGTTTATTGAAAACTTTCATATTATTTTTTCTGTAATCATTTAAAGATCTTCTTTTCATTTTTCCATCAGGAAAAACTGTTATCCATGTCTTTATTTTCTTTTTAGGAAGAGTTTCACGCCTACAGCTTTTACTTAAAAATACATTTTTAAGATATTTTTTAGCTATTTTATATGCATTGAGCATTTC
The DNA here is from genome assembly GCA_000166095.1 of Methanothermus fervidus DSM 2088. Lineage (NCBI taxonomy): Archaea > Methanobacteriati > Methanobacteriota > Methanobacteria > Methanobacteriales > Methanothermaceae > Methanothermus > Methanothermus fervidus. Next base: position 805,057 of record CP002278.1, read on the forward strand.
AGAATAAGTAGGTTCTCTTGAAAAATTTTTAATGGGCCTGTATGGATTTATTCTGTACTCTATTTCTGGATTTAATTTTGATAGAAATCTTGCTATATTCTTAATTTCTTTTTCTTCAACCCATCCAGGAATATATATTGTCTTAATTATTAAGTTAATATCTTTTTTACAAATGTTTTTCAAATTTCTCAAAATCCTTTTGTTTGAAAATCCAGTATATTTTTTATGTATTTTTTCGTCAAATGCCTTTAAATCAAGCATTATTCCATCTAAACCTGCCTTTATTAATTCATCAACATACTTATCATCTAGTAAATAACCATTGGATTCTATGATTATTTGGGAAGATCTCAAAGATGAAATAAGTTTTTTTAAATATTTTTTATTTAAGGTAGGCTCCCCACCAGTTATTATAATTTCTTTAGGTAAATCACCATAGTAACTTCTTGATGAATCCTCAACTAATTTTACGAGTTCTTTAACTGTCATTGGTTTACCAACAATGTCCTTTGCAATGCTAAAACAACCTAAACAATTAAAATTACAACCTGACAATGTTATCCAAACTCTTGGTGAAATTTCAGATAAAGTTATAAAAGGAACATGTCTTTTTCCTTTAAACAATGCCTACACCATTTTATTATATTTTTTATTTGGATTTTTTATTTTCTTTGTTGTTAAGAAAATATTTATATATTATAAAGTATATTTTAAAATGAAAAATATTTGAAAATTATTAAAAATAAATTGAAAGGGAAGAGAGATGTTATCAAAAATAATAAAATCATGGGGGCTCATGATATTTGTTGTATTGTTTTGCTTATTTATCATCGAAACATCGTTTGCAATGCCTGTAAAATTGGATAACACAACAAAGCCAAAAATAATCATAATAAGCTCAAGCCCCAATGAAGTTGCAATTATAAATAAAGTGGCAAATGATAGTAATGTTAAGAATATTGTAAATGTAACTGCAAAACTTGGCACTACTTATGCTAATTTATCATTTGATTTGGATGGTGATTTAATAATTTTTGGAACACGAAGTGGTTTATCAGCGCCAGTATGGGAAACACTCAAACCAAAATTAGAAAAAGCAAAAAAAGAAGGCTCAACTATCATGATATGTGTTGAACCATCTACAAGAAACAACTATGCCCCAATTTTGGGTTTTCAAACAGTGAGTACGTCTGACCCTCGTTTCAATAAAACACTTGCATACTTAGAATATACTTGTGAGAAAAATATAAAAAATTTGATCCTTTATTTAGCAGCTTCATTTTTTAACTGTACTGTGTCCTTTGAGCCACCAGAACAACGTCCGTTGTGGGGGATATATCATCCAGATGCACCTAAAGTATTTAGTAATCTAACAGAATATTTGGAGTGGTATATCAAAACTGGTAAATATCATTCAGATTCTCCAACAGTTGGGATAATAACCACAGAGTATAGTGATATGGCACGAGATCGTCCACTTTTAGACAAACTTGTAAAAACCTTTGAATTAAAAAATTGCAATGTAATAGTTTCTACTTATACATATAGAGATCCAAATTCACTTAATTATCTTATGATAAACGGTACGCCAGCTATTGATGCTGCCATAGTAATTTCGAGGGGATCTACACTTAATTCGCAAAATTGGACGAAAGGAATTGAAGATCTTCAAAAACTTAATGTTACAGTTCTCAATGGTATTAGGATATTCTCAACCAACGTAACTCTTGACACTTGGGAAAATAGCATAGAAGGCGTGCCATCGGCAGAACTTTATCAGCTGGCATTTGCAGAAATGGATGGAATAATTGAACCAATAGTTATAAGTGTTAAAGCTCTTGACCCTGAAACTGGCGTTATATACAATAAACCTATTGATCATCAAGTAGAATGGCTAGTAAATAGGACTATTTCATGGATGAAACTCAAAAGACTTAACAACTGGAACAAAAAAATAGTGATAACATACTATAGTGAAGATGGTGGTAAAGCCAATATAGGAGCAGACATCGACTATTATCTTAATGCTCCAGAAAGTATAGCAACTATACTTAAAGCTTTGAAAGAAAGAGGTTATAATTTAGGTAATAAAACATTGCCCTCAGGATCAGAGCTTGCAAAACTCATGGCAGAAATAGGAAGTAATATAGGAACATGGGCACCTGGAGAACTCCAAAAAAGAATAAAATTAGGTCAAGTAATACTTATACCTGAAGATGAATATCTTAAATGGTTTAATGAATTACCTCCTGAAAAACAAAAAGAAGTTATAGATGTTTGGGGTCCACCACCAGGAAAAATAATGGTATACACAAATGGTACTAAGAAATATATTGTTATACCTAAATTAGAGTTTGGAAATGTTCTTCTCCTACCTGAACCTGTATGGGGATGGTTACAGAACAAAACTACACTTTACAATGTGGGAAAACTTCCTCCAACTCATAACCTACTTGCATTTTATTGGTGGATTAAAAAAGTTTTTGGTGCAAATGCAATCCTATCAATATTTAGTTTAGTTGAACTGATGCCTGGAAAGCAGAATGGACTTTCAAGTAAAGATTGGGGAGCTATAATGCTCCAAGATATGCCCATAATCCATGTATTACCTACAGATGCTCCCGCAATTTTTGATAAACGAAGAGCTAACATGCTTATTATAAATTTCATGCCGCCGGTTCTTTGTTCTTCAGAACTTTATGGAAATTTTTCGGAATTATATGAAAATATTAAACTTTATAAAGAATGTGCTGATGATATGCTAAAAAATGCTTATAAAAATAAAATTATTTACTTAGCTAAAAAAATTGGTTTTAATTACAAAAATGATAATTTTGATGAATTTGTTGCAAATATTACAGCATATCTTGAAGATATCAAAAATAGTTACATACCTAAGGGGTCCCACATATTAGGGAAAGCACCAGAAGGTGATGAACTTTTACAGTTACTTATTGCTATGCTTCCAGAAATTCGAGACCAGAATACTACATTAATAAAACTTTTACTAAAAGAGTGTATAATTAATAATTTAACACCTGAAGAAGCTCAAATGAAAATAATTGGAAAATTGAATGTTAATTTAACAAATTTACTTCAACTTGCACTTGATTATGCTCAAAGAATCCGCAATGTTAGTAATGAAATAACTGCTATACTTGCTGCACTCGAGGGAAGATACATAATCCCTGGTCCAAGAGGCGATCCTATACGCAATCCTGAAGTTCTCCCAACCGGTAGAAATTCTTATCCATTTGATCCAAGAACCATACCCACAAAAGTTGCATGGGAAACAGCGGTTAAACTTGTGGATACATTCCTTAAGAAATATGTTAATGAACACGGAACATATCCTACTAAAGTTGCATATGTACTTTGGGCTTGCGAAACAATGAGACATCAAGGAATTATGGAAGCAGAGATACTTTATTTAATGGGTGTTAAACCTATATGGGATTCCAGAGGTAGAATTAAAGGCATTGAACTTATAGAAAATCTTACAAGGCCACGCATAGACGTTTGTATTATTACATCAGGACTTTATAGAGACTTACATAGAGACATGATAAACCTTCTTGATAAGGCTGTTAAAATTGCCGCAAATGCTAATGATACTATTAACTACATTAAACTTAATTCTGAAAAAATATATACGAAATTAAGAAGTGAAGGTTACAATGAATCTTATGCAAGGGAATTATCGCTCATTAGAATATTTTCTGAAGAACCTGGTGCATATTCACCTGGACTTCAAGAAATTATACCGGCTGCCAATATGTGGAATGAGCGAGAAGAGTTAGCTAACTTTTATATCGAAAGACTTTCATCATCTTATGGTGAAAATGTGACAGGATTAAAAAATTCATTAGTTTTTAGAGAAAATCTTCGGGATGTAACAGTGGCTATGTTTAGTAGATCTTCAAATGTTTACGGTGTTCTTGATCATCCTATGGTTGCAGCATATTTTGGAGGTCTCAGTCTTGCAATTGAAAAGGTTCGGGGAACAAAACCTGAAATGTACATAAATAATCTTAGGGTTGAAAAAAATGCAAAAATTGAAACACTAGAGCAATTCATTAAAAGAGATCTTATATCAAGATACTTCAATCCTAAATGGCTTATAGGCATGATAAGTAGTGGATATGATGGTGCAAGATATATGGATTCATTTGTAGAAAACCTTTGGATATGGCAAGTTACAAATCCAGAATTCGTGTCAAAATCTACTTGGGACACAGTAGTAGATGTTTACGTCAAAGACATCTACAACCTAGGCCTTAAACAATTCTTCAACACCCATAACCCCTGGGCAAGACAATCATTAATAGCTACGGCATTAGTGGCAGCATACAAAGGATTCTGGAAAGCAGATAGAGAAACTTTAACTTTCCTAGCAAGAGAATACATTGAAAGTGTCAATAAGTATGGAGTTACATGCTGCCATCACACATGTGGCTATATCGACCTAAACAACTTCATAGTTAGAATATCAAATATGCCACTTCCATCATTACAAAAATTTGCAGCTGCATTTGCAGAAGCTACTGGAGTTAAGTTATCAATCCCTGGAATTCCAACTACACCACAACCTTCAATTCCAGGAGCACCATCACAACTAGGAGCTCCAACTGCATTAGGAAGAGTAGGAATTGGAACTGCAGCAACAAGGGGAGTTTCACCAGGAATTTCAGGTCCTTCAGGTAGAGTTGGTGGTGAAGTTGGTGCAAGAGGAGCAGCTCAAGCTGCTGGAGCAGCAGGTAAAGCAGGAATTACAGGTGCTGCAGCAGGTAAAGGAGCAGGAAAAGCATATGAGATTACACCAGTGTCTAAAGGAATTGGAAAGCCAGGAATTCCATTCGCAGGAATAATCGGAGTTATAATATTGATTGCATTAATAGCAGCAGGATATCTATTGAGGAGGCCTGAGCGATAGTCACATAAATTTAGATCTTGCATCCCATATTTTTTTTAAACTTTTAAAACCACTTTTTTCTTTTTTTTCAAATGAGAAATTTTCTATTATTTTTACAACATTATTCACAGATTTTTTAGAACCTTCAATTAAACTTTTAGCTTTGGGTTTTTTAAGATTTGGTAGATATTTAGGTATATCTTGAATTTTAACAATAGGTATGCCGACTTCTTTAGCTAAATCAACACTTGCATGTTTATAGTGAAATCCAGCGACCTTTATTGATGGAATCTCTAAAACAGCGACTTCAATAGTTACACCCATACCAGCACAATAAATAACAGCGTTAGCATTTTTAATATAACTTAGAAGATCTACAAAACCTTCTAAAACTTTAACCTTTGAAGAAGTAATAAGACTTTTTATATAACTAGTTTTAAATCTAAAAGGAACAATTAAAACTTTTTCATCTAGGGATTCAATTGTTTTTATCAACTTTGGAACATCATGATATTTAATGTCTCCTCCAAGTACCAACAAGATAAAATCATCTTCTTCACATGTTTTTATTTCAGATTCAAGAACATATAGGGCGTGTGGATACCCACCAATGTTTCTTACATTTTTTAATAAATATTCTCTCTCTAAATATTCTTTATAATCTTTTGATGGAGCTGTAATAATATCTGCAAATGCTATCATTTCAATTGGGTTGTAAATATCCTGCTCAATATGTAATACAGGAATATGGAGTATGTTAGCTGAGATAATTCCTTTCCTTACATCCCCAGCATTTCCACATGTTAGCAATAAATCAGGTTTAATTTTTCTTAAAACTTTGGTAGTTCTAATTATGTCCTTAAATATTAAATAACAAGATTTTAACTTATTTTTTTTATAAGTTATTTTTCTACCTTTTCCAATATAATATAATGAAGAACAATATGGTTCCAATATATTTTTAACTTCTTTTCCATGCATTAATCCAATTATCTCATGCTCTTCTAGTCTTTTGATTATTGGAATAAAGGTTTTTGCTGGTGCTAACTCTGCTATAATACAAATTTTCATTTTTTACACCTTTTTAAACATTTAAGTGCAAAAACAATTCCAAAGAAATACAATATCCAAACAACTAAATCTGTAGGTCCAGTTTCAATCCATGTAAGTGCATGCGACATCATTATTGAATAAAATGCGGTGATCAATCCTTTTTCCTTCAATTGTAAATTATGTAAAAATTTAAGTATGAAACCTAAAAGGAACATTTGAATCAACATTCCTCCAATACCAAAATCTAAAAGTGGAGGGCCAATTATTGTGGATGTAGTGGAATGATGATATCCAAGAACTTTTAAACCTACAATTGCTCTTGGATCAACTGACGTGAAAAATCCTACCAATGTGTAATAAAACAGTAAGCCATGAGTTATCCCCTGAAGTTTCGTTGCCTTTTCCACAACTAAAAGTGTGTAACCTGCCCTATACAACAATAATTGTATTGGATTTAAAGTCCAATGTTGCCATTCTATAAATTTGACAACTACGTATCCTAAAATTGAAATTATGAAGAATATAATTAGTATGCCTACTAACGAATATTCTACTGGTATTTTCTTTGTATAGTATAGTGTCATTAAGACGCTCAAAATTATAACAACTACAGGGGTTCTATAACCTGTCAATGAAAATAGAACCACACCCAGAATTAAAAATATAAAGTATTTTTTATTGTAAAATTTGGCAAACAAAATATTTATGCTTGGTAAAAACAGCAAATATGAGAAAAACCAAAAAAGATTGACAGCCTTAGATTTTAAGTGACCACTAAAAAGAGGTATTCCCCCTAAATAATAAAAATTAAAAATCTGTAACACGAATGCTGTATAAATAAAATATTTTAAAAGATTTTTGTTTATTTGTAACTTACATTTACAACCATCTCTCACAAATTTTACAGGATAAAAACCTAAGAGATAAAAAGCCATTGCAAATAAAAAATAAATATACACATACACAGATGGCAATTTAAGGCCCTTAATACCCATAAAACATCCCAATGTTGCTAGAAAAAGATAGAAAAGTAAAGCAAAAATAAAAATAAGAGGATGAAATATATCTTTGCTCACTAAATCACCAAAAATTAATTATTTAAAATCATGAAAACTGCATCCTCAACGTTTTTCAACGATTTAACTTCTTCTAAAACATCTTCAGGTACCTTTTGATCTACTTTGAGTACCATTACAGCTTCTCCACCAGGTTTTTCTCTTCCTACTTGCATTATTGCAATATTTATATCATGTTCTCCAAGCTTTGTTCCAATTGCACCAATAGTTCCTGGCAAATCGCGATACTTAACAATCATCATGTTCCCTTTAGGTTCAACATCTACTTTATAACCGTTTATATTGATAATTTTTGGCTTATTGGTGTAAGTTCCTTCAATACTAAACTTTTCACTTTTTGTTTCTACATCTATCTGTATTACAGACTTATAATTATCTGCTTTTGGTCTTCTACTCTCCGTTACAACTATACCTCTCTTTTCCGCAATTGTATGTGCATTGACAATATTTACAGGTTCTGTTAAGATGGGATTTAAAATATTCTGCAATAAAGTCCTTGTTAAAACATCAAGACTTTTGAATTCTGAAATCTCACCAGCATAAACAACATTTAGACTTTTTATTTTGTCTGGTGCAAGTTGTGTAATCATCAAACCCATTTTTTCACACAATTCTATATAAGGTTTCAAAAGTTTAAAAGATTCTCTGTCTAGAGAAGGCATATTAATAACATTTTGTGGTGGCTTACCATCAAATATTCTTTTTATTTCATTTGCAACTATTATGGCTGCATCTCTTTGTGCCTCGACTGTAGATGCACCTATATGTGGTGTCAAAACAACATTGTCAAATTCAAGTAATGGACTATCTGAAGGTGGTTCTTCTTCAAACACATCTAAAGCTGCACCAGCAATTTCATTGTTTTCTAATGCTTCAATTAATGCTTCTTCGTCAATTATTCCTCCTCTAGCACAATTTATAATATATGCAGAATTTTTCATCATCTTTAATTCTCTTCTGGATATAAGGTGTTTAGTTTCCTTTGTTAGAGGAACATGTATAGTTACAATGTCCGATTTTTTTAACAATTCATCTAATTCAACTAGTGTTGCTCCTACACTTTCTGCACTTTCTTCATCAATATAAGGATCATATGCAAGTATCTTCATTCCAAATGCTCTTGCTCTCAATGATACTTGAGATCCTATCCTACCTAACCCTATGATCCCAAGGACTTTATCCTTAAGTTCTATCCCCATAAATTTACTTCTGTTCCATTCACCCCTCCTAACAGATTTATCAGCAAGGACGATTTTTCTTGCTAAAGTTAACATTAAACCCATCGTATGTTCAGCAACTGTTATAGATGTTGATTCTGGTGCATTCACAACCATTATTCCTTTTTCTGTTGCAGCACCTACATCTATGTTATCAACTCCAACACCTGCTCTTGCTATGATCTCTAAATTTTTTCCAGCTTCTATAACCTCCCTTGTGACTTTTGTTCCACTTCTTACAACTAAGGCATTATATTTACCAATCTCATCAATTAATTCTTCTTGGCTCATATCTGTTTTTACAGTTACGTCTGCAATTTTTTCTAACTCTTTAATTCCTTTTTCATTAATGGGGTCTGTAACTAGTATTTTTTTCATGATTTCCACCACTTAGCCACATTCTAATGCTGCACGAGTAAAGTTAGCAGCAAATTTTGGATAAGATGCAACATGTATATGCATATAATTTGCAAGAGTGTTATTTGATATTAATCCATCTTTCGAATTAACAATTCCTCTACCTCTCATGATTCTAAATGCAAATTTTGGATTGCCAGTTATCTTTATTTTAGAATAATGAAATTCATGTCCTTTTATAATTTCTCCTTTCGAACTAATAATGTTGTTATTCTCAACTTTTGCTATAACATAACTTAATCCCTGAACGTTTTTAGTCATTTTTGCTATATGTGGATAAATTCCACACATTTTAGCACTATCTAATGCCTTCATAAGGTACATAAGGCCTCCACATTCAGCATATATGGGTCTACCATCCATATGAAATTTTTTAATTGATTTACGCATTGATATATTTCTTTCTAATTCTTTACTAAATATCTCTGGATATCCTCCCCCTATATATATGCCATCCACATCAGGAATCATCTCATCTTCGCAAGGACTAAACTTTATTATTTTAGCATTGTTATCCTCTAAAGCCTCAATATTTTCTTGATAATAGAAAGTAAATGCCTTATCATATGCAAGACCTATCTTCACTCTTTTCTTATTTTCCTTAACCCATAGAGATTCTCTTGAAGATGGTATCTTACCAGCATCTTTCATTATTTCCTTTAGCATGTCAATATCAATGTTTTCTTCAACAACCTTAGCCCATCTATCGATGTATTCAATGATTTTTTTATTCTCCACCGCAGGTATTAAGCCCAAATGTCTCTGCTTCACTGTTAATTCTTTTTTTCTTGGAATACCTCCAAGAACTTTCACGTCTGTAAGTGACTCTATAGCTTTTTTTGTTTTTAAATAATGTCTACGATTTTTAATAAAATTTAATATTACACCCTCTATTTTTACTCTTGGATCTAATTTTTCAAAACCAAGAATTATAGCTGCAGCACTTTTCACCAAACTTCTTGTATTCATTATTAACACAACAGGAGAATTAAGTGCCAATGCTATCGAAGATGTTGATCCAACGTCACTAATTGGACTTATACCTTCATAAAGACCTCTCACTCCCTCAATTATACCGGCTTTTGCATTTGATATTTCTAAACCTCTACAAAATGCTTCCCTAATTTGATCATCTGACATAAAAAATGAGTCCAAATTTCTGGAAGGTACTCCCGTGGCAAGATAGTGATAAGTTGGATCTATATAATCAGGGCCAACTTTGAAGGGTTGAACTTTCATTTCTTTTGATAGAGCCCTCATTATACCTGTAGATATGGTTGTTTTCCCTACAGCGCTTCCGGTTCCCGCCAATACTACTCGCATTAAATGCCTCCTAATAATAAAAATTAAGGTCCAAAATGGCCAAGTTCTGTCTGTACAATCACAGTTTTTAACCCAATGTTATTTAAAATTTCCTTTACTTCCAACATTTCATAAAAACTAGGTCTTTTTATATTTTTCCTCCTGAACTCTGGTCTATAATCAAGTACACAAATTTGAACTTCGTCATTCATTTTGTAGATTTCGTCTCCAATTTTTTTAACTTCTTGTTTTGAGATAAGTTCCTTATTGTAAGGAATTCCAATCCCTAAAAATACTTCATCCAAATAATTATCTATTATATATTCAACAGCTTTCCATGAAGTGTTAAGATACTTTTTTGCAATATTTTCGTCAGCTAAACCAGTTATGTTCATAAAGGTGGAAACTTTTTTTGCCTTGATATCTATTCCAATATCAGTCATTCCAACTTCTATCAATTCATCTATATACTTTTTAGTTAGGATAGTTCCATTGGTATCCACATGTATATGAACATTCTCATCTTTTTCTCTAATTGATTTTATAAGTTCAATAAGCCATTTTTTATTTAATGTACATTCTCCACCAGATATTGCTATTCTATTTACTTTATACTTGTTTTTTAAATTTAGCAATATTTCAGCAGTTTTTTGAGCTTTTAATAAATATCCACCAGCTGTGAATGCTATTACATGATTTTGACATTGAGGACATCTCAAATTACATCCATGCGTAAACACTACAACCTCTATAGGTCTATTGTATGATTTGAGCCAATAAGGTGTACCAACACCGCCTACACTATGGGGGCCAAAACCACTTACAACTCTTATATCTCTTTCATTTACTTTTGTTTTTATTTTCATCCCATTTTTTAGTGGTGTACAACAAGCTAAAACTGGTTTTTTATTTACTTCAACGATACATGCATAACATGCGGCAGAATTACATGGAACAAATACTTTATCCTCTTCTGGAAACTTCGTGAATTTTGAACAAGATTTTAAAGCATCTTTTATAGTGCCAGAAGCAATGACTTTCTCTCCATCAACAAAAACAGTCTTTTTTTCATGTTTATATTTTTCCAAAATTAATGCTTCCCTTGGACATGCAATGATGCATAAACCACAACCAATACATTTATTATTCTTAATACTGTCCTTCACATTTCCCATAGGACATGCAACTGAAGCACAAATACCACAGTTTATACATTTTTCTGATAATAATTTTGCTATCATCATGAAATTAAATGAAATCCATTAATGATGTTTGTTTCAGTTTTTCGTTTTCAAACAATGATTTTATTGTAGATTCTAATAATTTAATTCTTTGCTTAACATATGGATCTAAAGGATATTCTTCCTTTAATTTAGTTGCAACATCAAGATACTTTATTACAGATCCTTTAGAAACTGTTAAAACTAAATTTCCTCCACATTCGCATTTACCAGAAAGAGGTATTCGCCTATATTTCTTATTACACGTTGTACATCTAACTTTTTGTCTTAAAAATGCCCTTACATTGCCTGCTATATCTGGAAGGAAATGAGAAACTAAAACTCTTTCAGCAGTGTCTTTATGGTCAACAGCTCTTATTTTTTTTGCCAATGATAATTGTGAATCAACTTTTTCTTCCATTTTACCTAATTTCTTATATAAGCATGTTTTTGGAGCACCGTCAATCTTCGAGGTATTATGTGAAAACCATAACTGTTTATATTGTTTGGAAGTACCAAGATGTTTTTTAACGTTGTCTATTAATTTTTCAACTTTACTAGGATCTGCATATTTCATTGTTTCATTGTAAAACTCTAATGGAAGTTCCTGCATAGTATCTATATTATGTGCTTCATCATCTATTTCTTCTGGATCTATTCTAGTTGATAATACCAGTGGTGCATCCATACTTCCTCCACGTTTTTCAGGTAAGTAATATTTGCTAAAGTTCAGTAATGCATCGAGAAGTAACATGACAGAGTCTTCATCGCCATCGCATTGGTGTGTCAAAATGTTTTCATTTATTAAAATTGTGTGGTAATTGTCAACATTTAATGAATAAACATAGTCTTCTTTTGGTTTTATGATTTCTATCTTCTTTACTTTTAAGATCTTTCCATCCTTTTCTTCAGTATTTGAAATTTTTAATATTGCTTCATTTCCATTATATTCATATTTACCAAATATACCAAGCTTTGATATTAACAATAAATCTATTTCCTCTAGCAATTCTTTCTTACCTCTAATTCTTAAATCATCGTCTGTAGCTATTTTAATCATCTCATGAATTTTCTCTTTTGACAAGTTAAATACAAAATCAGGAAGTTTATTGTTTCTCAAATCTTTAAGGAATGGTTGTGAAGAATCTAAAATTAATTTACCATTATTTTTATCATAATTGTTACCAAAAACTTTTTTAACATATTTTTCTGCAGAAGAAGGTAAAGTTACTTTATCTCCACAATTTTCACCCTCTCTCAAATAATATCCAATTATTTTTACCATTGAATCCAACTTTGGATCATCATAATTCTTTTCATTTAATCTAACTCTTGGTATAAAAATTGAATCTCCTTTTTGAACTTCAAATGCTCTTTTTTCTTTAAATTTTCCATCTTCATAAACAATTACAGGATGATCAATGGTTGTTTCAAAACTCCTATTATCCTCAAGTATGATTTTAATAAGATGATCTGTTGTAGGAACTTTTAAAACCTCTTTTATATCACTTAAAACAACTTTTTTCTTGTTTTTATCAAAAGAATATGCTTTTATATTATGGTCTGTCCGATCTCTAACATATGCCTTATTCTCATTCTTTTCATTGTAAAATTTCTCATATAACTCGTCAATCCTCATCTTGGAGATTTTACCATCTATTTGCACAAGTATTTTTGAATCTCCTGGGAAACAATTTCTTCTTTTTGCAGCATGGAAATATGGATGTGCATAACATGCGGAAGCCTTTGTAAATCCAATGATTCTACCCACAATTGCAGCAGACGTATGGGGTGCTAAAGCAGCTACAAGATGTCCAACAAGATCCTCCTTTTTCTTTACATTGTAAAATCTTGGTAGGCCATAATATTTTTCCAACAAATCATCTACAAAATTTGCAACCTTCATAAGATATGATGCACAATCTTCAGAAATTATAATGTCTTGAACTTTCAATTCTAAAATCTGATCATCACTCACAAGATCTCTACCATAACAATCTTTTTTATATCCTAACTCTTTCAACTTTTCTATGTCAACTCCTATTTCCTTTGGTGTGAAATGTGTTAATGGAAGGTTTGTTGAATCATGCCGGATTGTTCCATCTTTAAACGTTGATACTCCATTTTTAGCTCTTAATATTCCTTTTTCAAGTGCTTCTGGAAGTTTCTTACTTGATATCATTCCTTCTACGCCTTTAATTTCGTCTAATCCACGAGTGTTGGTGTTTTTGTATGCCCTTTCAAGCATGGATTTTATATTTATTTTTCTTTTCTTTGGATTGAGTAATTCTGTTTTTGACTTACAATATGGGCATACAGACCTAAATGAATTTATCTTACATTTTTTACATCTTCTACGTGAAATCTCAACAGTTATATTTACTTTTTTTGCAGCCTCTACAATATTTCTTCTGTTACCTCCACTTTTACCTATTGGGAATAATACATGTGGAGCTGGTCTCATTCTCCTTTCTTTACTTTTTTCAGGTCTTCCTATTCTTCCTCCAATATATGTAGGAGCTTTAGGCATTATTTTTACTGGGGAAATCTTATTTAAAGCTTTTAAAGGATCATCTAAGCTTTCATCTAATGGTTTTCTTAAGGTATTTAGTAATGCATAAGCATGATCATCCTTTATTATCACCTTTGAGTCTTTTATATGGTGAGGAACTCCCAATTTTTCTAATATTTTCTTTTCATCGCTTATTTTAAGACGTAAGCCTTTACCACTTATGTATTTAGATGATCTCAACCAATTGTATAATCTATTTAATTCTTTGACACTCACGTCATGGTAAAAGTATGTATATTTAGGATGAAGAGGAACATTATATTTCTTTGATATTTCAAACGCTTCTTTAGCATTTTTGGGTTCTATATCTTTATTAAGAAGTTTTTTCCACCATTCTTCACACCATGCAGAAGGCATAAAAGGGTGGTTGTTATTTATAAATTCACCAGGAGCTACTAGGATGTCACCTAAAAACAATATTTCATCTATTTCATTTTTAATTTTCCTGGCTTCTTCTCTACTTTTAACTTTTATGACATCTCCATTCTTTAATTTAACAATAGGTCCTTCAACACTATCTACAGGAACAACACAATTTCCTTTTCCCGGTCTTTCAATTTTCATCTGAGTTCCTACTGCTGTAAATTCCAATATTTCCATTGTAGCAGGGTGTAATCCCATGGCTGCCAAACCAGTATTCCTTGCCCTTCCATATCTTAATCTAAAACCACCTTTTTTTGAAGGATAAGCCAAAACTGGTCTTCCACCAATTACATCTTTTAAATATTTATCATTGGGTTTTACATTGACTTCTTCTTCATCTTCCTCTACTTTTAAAAATTTTTTTAACCATTTCCAATTATCTAAATTTAATTTTTCAGCATATTTTACAACCTTTGAAGCCTTTTGTATTAATCCTTCTACAAGCACTAATAAGGCTCCACCACGTAAATGATTTGTTTCGACTCTCTCAAGGTTACGATATGATACTTCAATTTTGTCTGTTGGTTCACCTGTTATCTCTACAGGTATATTACTAGCAACTAATCTCACTTCATCTGGAGATGGAGAATATTGAAAATTAGTTACTTCTGATTCATATAATTCAACTTCTTCCACATACCTCTCTATTTCTTCTTCAATTGGTTTATAAACATCTAAACCTAATTCTTTACGGATATAATCAGCTATAAGTACAGAAAGTGCTGATGCTGTCCCACCAGCACTACGAATAGGTCCTGCATAATATACTGATAAATATTTAGTACCATCATAATTATCTTTAATTTTAACTTTAGCAATTCCTTCAATAGGGGCTGCCACAACACCTTCAGTAAGCACTGCCATAGAAGTTCTTAAAGCCTGTTCAGCCATTTTTTCCTTGTTATTACCTTTTGATACAATTTTTTTGGCTATAGTGAATGCTATGTTTTCTCTACTTATGCCTTTTTCTTCTAGCTTTTTTATTTCTTTTGATATACCTTTGGGACCTACAATACCTTCTACTCTTTCTGCTAAATCTTTAGCTAATGGAATTTCAGGCGTTGGACTAGGATCAAGTCCTTTTGATCTTGCTGTTTCGGCAATTTTATATACTTTTTTAATTTCTTTTTCTAAAGAATCAAAATACTCGTTTACCATGAATTTATCCCTCAATGATAAATTTTGTCCTTTTGTATCATCTAAAAAAACATTTATTATGTTTTTTATTATAGTTTTTTCTTAAAAAATAAAATTAAAATAATTTTGAAAAAAGTTATATACAACTTTACAATACCAATGAAATAAAAGTAATAACAAAAAAGGAGGTGAAAAGTTGAGGAAGTTTTTAGTGATTGCATTGTTTGCAGTGTTTTTATTGATTTCAGGAGCTTTTGCTGAAAATGTGACTATGACTGATAAAGATGGTAATTTTATTTTTGAAAATGTAACACAAAAACCTCACATACTTTGGATTGAAAATAAAGACTTTCAAGTAAATAATATATGTGCAGAGAAAATTGTGTTAAGATTAGAACCTGATAAAAGCAATAGAAGTATAGTAGGTCCTATAGATGTATATGCAGAATTTAAGGGAACAAAAATACAAGGAAAAGTTTGTTTAAATGGTAAAGGTGTCCCAAACATACATGTCTATGATCCAGAAGAAATAAATTTGGTAGTGTTTGGTGCTAGACAATCAATGATTCAAGCTGCTTATCAACTTTGTAAAGATTATCCCGAAATTAAACCTATTTTTATTGGAGACCAAAATATTACAGAAACTGAAATAAAGAATTTGATAGAAAAAGCAGATATTATTTTCATAGGCATGACAAGTACTTATTGGACAATAAAAGGAATTTATGACAAAAATCCTAGTATTTTCAGTGGTAAAACTGTTTGGTCAGGCATTATGTATGCTGAAAGCATGAATCTAACAAAAATCAGAGGCGAAACTGTTTTTAAAGGTTTTACATTAAGTCAACTACAAAACATCTATGATGGAATTCACGCTGCCAAAGATCAATTTAATTATATACTGAATTTAACAAGGCAGTACCCAAATGACCATCCAATTCAATTCTGGTTATATTTAAGACTTGTATACAACAATGCGTGTCCAGATGATTACTACAATGGTTTTCTATACATGGTGTGGACACATACAAGAAATGATAAATACAAGAAATTTTTACCAATTGAAAAATTGAAAAAGCCTGATTACTTTATTTACAGAGATGGATCATTGTATACTAGTTTTGATGATTACAAAAAATTTATAGATCCTTCAAAACCAACAGTTGGAATTGTAGTGATGTATTCAACTTATAGTGATGGAAATATATACATAGCTGAAGAAATAGCGAAAAAACTTGAATCAAAGGGTTTAAATACAATAATAGTTGTTGGAAAATATTATCAACCAATATTTAAAGGCATACAAGAATATTTCTGGGATTCCACAAAAAATAAAAGCAGAGTAGATTTAATAATTTCGATGTGTGCTTTCACAATTGGAGGAGCTACTGGCAGTGTAAACGCAAGTGATGCAGCCAAATTTTTTGAAAAACTTAATGTACCTGTATTATTAGCAATAATATCTTCTGATGTAACAAAGGAAGAATGGTATATATCAGAAAAAGGTTTAAGTTTTACAGCAGTTTATCGTTGGCTTGCAATGCCTGAACTACAAGGTGTATCAGAGCCAATTATCGTTGCTCTTCCCAAAATTGTTAGGGATTCACTAACAGGTGCAATTGTTAAAAGACCAGAAATTTTACCAGAGAGAATAAATAAATTAGTTGAAAGGGCATGCAATTGGATTAAATTAAGATATAAACCAAATTCTGAAAAAAAGATAGCATTTATCATTTATAACCATGAGGCAGGTAAAGCAAACATAGGTGCATCTCTCCTAAATGTTCCAGAAACATTGATAGAAATTTTGAAAAGATTAAAACAGGAAGGCTACAATGTAAGTGAAATTCCAAACAATGCTACTGAACTTGTCAACATTTTACTTAAGAAAGCTATAAATGTGGCTACTTGGGCACCTGGTGAACTAGAAAAATTAGCTAAGTATGCAATACTTTGGGATGCTAACGAATATGTAAATTGGTTTAAAAAACTTGATCCTCTAGCACAAAAATGGATGGTTGAAGGTCCTGTAGGGTACTTAGAAGCAATAATTAAAAAAGCTATCGAAGTAAATGAGAGAAAAGAAATATTTAGAAGAATAGAACAATGGAAGGAAGAAACTGGAAACGCAATAAAAAATGTACTAAAAGATGATCAAAATAAACTACAAAAAGCCTTGTCACTTCTAGATCAAATAGTGCAATGTGCAAATCAGTTGCTTAACAACACAGACAATGAAACCTGGAACAAATTTTATGAGTTAAAAAAGGAATTACAAAAGATGGAGATTGATGGACTAAGTGGATGGGGAGAACCACCTGGTAACAGAATGGTTATTGAGAAAGATGGCAAAAAATACATTGTAATTCCTGGAGTAATATTTGGAAATATATTCATTGGTCCTGAACCATTGGCAGGCTATATAGGGGACGAAGCTGCTTTATACCATTGTCAAGTACTTCCAAGACCACACCAATTTTTAGCATTTTATGCATGGCTTGAAAATGTTTTCAAAGCAGACGCAGAAATACATGTTGGTAAACATGCTAAATATGAGTGGAGTGTCCTTAGACAAACAGCATTAGGTCCCGATGACACACCTGACATTTGTGTTGGAAATGTGCCTCAACCCTACATCTATATAGTAGATGATATAGGTGAAGGTTTACAAGCAAAAAGAAGAGGATCAGCAATAATTGTTGACCATAGAGTTCCTGCATTAAGAAATTCAAACCTTTACGGTAATTTAACAGAATTAGCAAACCTAATTAATCAATATAGACAAAGCAGTCCAGAAAATAAAGATTTAAGATCAAACATAATTTCAATTTTGAAACAAGAAGTTAAAAAACGTGGAATAGATAAAGAACTTGACATAAACCTTGATAACATCACTGACGATGAACTAGTGGAAGCTGTAGATGATTATCTATCAGATATGACAAGTATGTATATGTACTATGGATTAACAACGTTTGGTAGGCCTTTCAACGATGAAGAACTCTCATATATGGTATCAGCAATGCTTTCCATTGATGGAACAAATTATACAGCGCTGCCAAATTTAATTGGAAAAATTAAAGGCATAAATTATGATAAAGCTACAGCACTAATAAAAGATGAAATTAACAATCAATGTATAGAAATTTGTAAAAAGTTAATTTCAGGAAAATCTGTAGACGAACTAGCGAGGGAATTAACTAATAATCAAACCTTACAAGAGGAAATAATAAAAACTTTAAAAGCAGGTCTAAAATATCTTGATCTTTTCAAACAGTGTCCAATATGTGAAATGAACAATCTTATCAATTGCTTGAATGGCGGATTTGTACCACCAAGGATTGGAAATGATCCTCTAAGAAATCCAGATTCATTGCCAACAGGTGCCAATTTTTATGGTATTGATCCATCTTTAGTTCCTACGAGAGCTGCATACCAATTAGGTTCAAAGCTGGCAAACATGACAATCCAAAAATTAGGAAAAGTACCAGAGAAAATTGGAATGATATTATTCGCTGTAGAAACTCAAAGAGATCAGGGAGCAAATATCGCATTTGTACTTTATATGATGGGTGTAAAACCAATTTATAATCCTGCAGGTAGAGTACAAGGTGTTGAAGCAATTCCACTTTCTGAATTAGGAAGACCCAGAGTTGACGTAATAATACAGAGCAGCGGATTATTTAGAGATCTCTTCAGCTATTCTGTTGTCAATGTTTTAGATATTGGAGCTAGAGTAGCATTGGCAGCATCGTATAACACCATTATTAAGAAATATCCTGAACTCCAGGCTGAATTAGATAAGGCAATGAAACCATTAATAGAAAGAAATATTCTTAAAAAAGGAGATGACCCAATAGAAATGAATTATATTGCAAAACATTGGATAGAACTCGTCAAGAAAGGATATGATGGGGATTTGGCTATATCAAGAGTTTTCACAGAGCCTGTTGGTGATTATGGAACAAGAATAGCTGAAGCTGTAGAACAGGCAAGCACTTGGAAAGATAGAGACAAACTTGCCACCCTTTACTTAACAAGAATGTGCCATGTTTACTCAAACACTAACTGGGGTATTGCAAATAGAAATCTATTTGAAGATTTATTAAAAGGAACTGAAGCTGTATTCCACACTCGTACAAGTAATGCCTATGGAATTGTAGATAATGATGATTGGGCCCAATATCTAGGTGGTCTTTCATTAGCTGTAGAAAAAGTTAATGGATGGAAAGCACCTGCAGCTTATATACTTGAATATAGTAATCCTGCTAGACCATGTGTAGAACCACTTTCATATGCTATAGGTAGGGAAATTAGGGCAAGATATCTCAACCCAGAATGGATTAAAGGAATGATGAAAGAAGGATATGCCGGAGCTAGACAGTTTAGTGAAAAATTTGTTTCATATGTTTGGTTATGGGATGCAGTTACTCCACATGCAATCCACGACGAACAATGGAATGAAATTGTCAATGTTTACGTCAAAGACATCTACAACCTAGGCCTTAAACAATTCTTCAACACCCATAACCCCTGGGCAAGACAATCATTAATAGCTACGGCATTAGTGGCAGCATACAAAGGATTCTGGAAAGCAGATAGAGAAACTTTAACTTTCCTAGCAAGAGAATACATTGAAAGTGTCAATAAGTATGGAGTTACATGCTGCCATCACACATGTGGCTATATCGACCTAAACAACTTCATAGTTAGAATATCAAATATGCCACTTCCATCATTACAAAAATTTGCAGCTGCATTTGCAGAAGCTACTGGAGTTAAGTTATCAATCCCTGGAATTCCAACATCCATTCCAGGAGCACCATCACAACTAGGAGCTCCAACTGCATTAGGAAGAGTAGGAATTGGAACTGCAGCAACAAGGGGAGTTTCACCAGGAATTTCAGGTCCTTCAGGTAGAGTTGGTGGTGAAATTGGTACAAGAGGAGCAGCTCAAGCTGCTGGAGCTGCAAGTAAATCCTCATCAGAATCAGGTGCTACAGGTAAAGCAGGAATTACAGGTGCTGCAGCAGGTAAAGGAGCAGGAAAAGCATATGAGATTACACCAGTGTCTAAAGGAATTGGAAGTCCATCATCAGTGCCATTCGCAGGAATAATCGGAGTTATAATATTGATTGCATTAATAGCAGCAGGATATCTATTGAGGAGGCCTGAGCGATAGTCTTTTATTTTTCATTTTAAAAAGAAGGGGGTGATAAATTGCCAGCAGTCCCAGGATCAGAAGCACTCCAAGGAATTATGCATGTAGTTTCACAAAGCCTCCTAATCCCAGCAATAGTAACATTGCTGGCATTTGTTGCTTATAGTGTAGTTGCACTTGGAGGATTGATTGCTGAATATGTTGGAAGGGTTAGAGTTGATGTAGATGAAATAAAGGAAGCCATATACAACATCTCAAATCCAGGGGATCCAAAGGAGATAATAGAGATAATAAATAATTCAAAGCTCCCAGAGAGGCAAAAAGAAATATTAACAGATATTGCAAACACAGAGGACTTAGATTCAAGGACAAGAGAAGCACTTGCAAGGAGATATGTTGAAGGAGAAGAACTGAAAGCCATGAAATCTGTTGAAATAACAGATTCAATAACAAGGCTTGGTCCACAGGTAGGACTCCTCGGAACTTTAATTCCAATAGGTCCTGGATTAGTTGCTTTGGGAGCCGGAGACATAACTCAGCTAGCAAATCACTTCTTAGTTGCTTTTGATGCAGCAATACTTGGACTTGCTTCAAGTGCAATCTCTTTCTTTGTATCAAAGGTTAGGAAAAGATGGTTTGAGGAATATCTGGTTAACTTGGAAACTCTGGCTGAGGCTATATTGGAGGTGATGGAACAACCATCCATAAAATAATTTTTTTCAGCAAATTTTTTTATTGAACCCTTATTTTTAGTTTAATTTTTTGAACCATAAACTTTATAAATTAGTTTCAACAAAATTTTTTGAATGGTCTCTATTCTATCGATTTTTATTCCGGATTCCCTAACAATTGAATCTAAGGATAAAAAAATAAAAACTTATAAGGTTGGAATAATTGGAAGAACAGCAGCAATATTCAGAGTCAATGAAATAATCATATATCATGATGAATTTGGAAATAGTAAGGAAGGAAAGTTCATTAAAGATATTTTAACATATATGGATACACCACAATATTTACGTAAAGATATTTTTCCATTAACTAATAATTTAAGATATGTAGGTGTACTCCCACCACTCAGGACTCCCCACCATCCTACTGGACAACCAAAGGTCGGTGAATTAAGGCAAGGATTGACACTTAAAAGCACGAAAAAAGGAACTATTGTAAATATAGGAGCTAAACGATTAGCTCTTTGTAAAGAAAAGTTACCTATCTATAAAGTTTATACTTTTCGTATCAAAAAACTTGGAAAAAGAATTTTAGTTGAAAGAGACATTCCAGAAAATGTCTATTGGGGATACAAAGTAAAATACATTAATAAACCTATAGAAAAAGCGATTAAAATGAAAAAATATGATTCAATAATAGCTACATCACGTAAAGGTGTTCCAATAACTTTTGTTCTCGAAGAAATAGAAAATATTATACATAATACTCATCATTTAGCAATATTATTTGGAGGACCATACAAAGGTTTACCAACAACTTTAGATAGAGAGATAGATATGAAAATAAACACTATACCAAACCAAGGTACTGAAACCGTAAGAACTGAAGAAGCAGTTTTAGCGACATTGTCAATATTCAATATGTTGCAACATAAAAAATAGAGGAGGGAAATTATATGGCTAAGCATCATCGTCCAAGAAGGGGTTCCTTAGCATTTAGCCCAAGAAAGAGAGCATCAAGAGAAACCCCAAGAATAAAATCCTGGCCTGAAATTAAGGACACGTGTTTGTTAGCTGCAGCTGGATATAAAGTTGGCATGACACATGTAATGGCAATAGACAATAAAAAAAATTCACCTACTGAAGGAATGGAAGTTTTTACCCCTGTTACAATAATAGAAACACCTCCGCTCACAGTGATGGGTATAAGAGCATATGAAAGAACAAGTAGGGGACTTAAAACATTGACTGATGTTTTGGCGGATGATTTAAAGGAAGACCTTGAAAGAAGGATTAATTTACCTAAAAACTATGATAAAGACAAGGCATTGGATAAAATAGAAGAAAATAAAGATTATATTGAAGAAGTGAGAGTACTTGTGCATACTAATCCAAGATTAGTGACAGGAGTTCCAAAGAAAAAACCTGAAATATTTGAATGTGGATTAGGAGGTAAAGATCCACAAGAAAAATTGGAATATGCATTGGAGCTACTAGGTAAAGATGTGAAAATTAGTGAAATATTTTCAGAAGGAGAATACGTTGATACAATAGCTGTTACAAAAGGAAAAGGATTTCAAGGACCAGTTAAAAGATGGGGAATAAAAATTCAAAATGCTAAAACTGCCAGAAGTGGTAAAGGCAGACATATAGGATCATTAGGTCCATGGACGCCTTCAAGAACTATGTGGAGAGTTCCACAAGCAGGACAGACAGGTTACCATAGAAGAACTGAATATAATAAAATGATAATGAAAATAGGTACTTCAGATGAAGTTGAAAAAATAAATCCAAAAGGAGGATTCATTAGATACGGACTAGTAAGAAATGATTATTTATTAGTTAAAGGCTCTGTTCCCGGGCCAACAAAAAGATTAATAATGTTAAGAAAAGCTATAAGACCAAAAGTGAGACAAGAAAAACCTCCTGAGATAACTTATATCCATAAAGCTTCTTAGAGGGATAACATGAAAGCTAATGTTTATTCATTAGATGGAGAGGTAATAGAAAAGGTGAAACTACCTGAAATATTTGAAGAACACCTTAGACCTGATTTAATAAAAAGAGCAGTATTATCAATTCAAACAGCAAGGATTCAACCTTGGGGACCTAACAAAATGGCTGGAAAAAGAACAACTGCTGTATCAAGAGGAGCCGGATATGGTATCGCCATGGTCCCAAGAATAAAAACACCTCCAGAAAGAGCAGCATTTGTTCCACAGGCTGTAGGAGGTAGAAAAGCACATCCACCTAAACCCGAAAAAATATATCATGAAAGAATAAACAGAAAAGAAAGAAGACTTGCATTAAGGTCTGCAATAGCAGCTACAGCTAATAAAGAATTAGTTAAACAGAGAGGTCATAGAATAGACAATGTTCCAGAAATTCCTTTAATAGTTGAAGATAAATTATCAACATTGAAAAAAACTAGGGAAACTAGAGAAGTATTTAAGAAATTAGGAGTGATGGATGACATTATAAGAGCCAAAAAAGGTAGAAAAATTAGATCTGGAAAAGGTAAAATGAGAGGTAGAAAATACAGAAAACCAAAGGGGCCATTAATTGTAGTGGATGAAGATAGAGGAATAGTGTTAGGAGCAAGAAACCATCCTGGTGTAGATATTGTCACTGTTGAAAATTTAAATGTTGAATTGCTGGCACCTGGTACTCATCCAGGAAGATTCACAATATATACAAAGTCAGCTTTAGAAAAATTAGAGGAGATGCCATGGTAGGTGGTAACATGGATCCCCACAAGATTCTCATAAGACCTCATGTAACAGAAAAAACTATGGATCTCATAGATAACAATAATGAATTAGTATTTGTAGTTAATAGGAAAAGTAATAAGCCAAAAATAAAAGCAGCATTTGAAGAATTATTTTCTGTAAAAGTAGAGAGAGTAAACACACATATAAACCCCAAAGGCGAAAAAATAGCTTACATTAAATTAGCAAAAGAACATAAGGCAGAAGATATTGCAATGAAATTAGGAATTCTCTAAAAACATAAAATGGTGATAGTATGGGAAAAAGAATAATACCACAAAGAAGAGGTAGGGGTACTCCAACATACAGGGTTGCATCACATAGATTTAAAGCTAAAATAAAATATAAAATGATGAATAAAGATAAAAATGGAAAGTTAGAAGGTACTGTGGTTGACATTATTCATGATCCTGGTAGAACAGCTCCAATAGCTGAAGTCCAATTTGAAAACGGTGAAAGAGATTATATATTAGCTCCTGAAGGGATTAAAATTAATGATACAATTGAAGTTGGACCAGAAGCATCTATCAATATTGGAAATATATTGCCACTCAAAAAAATACCAGAAGGTACTCCAGTATTTAATATAGAGAATAGACCAGGAGATGGAGGTAAATTAGTTAGATCATCTGGTACACATGCATCAGTAGTTACACATGAAGAAAATAAAGTAATTGTTGAGCTACCTTCTGGTGAACTTAAAGCATTTCATCCAGAATGTAAAGCAACAATTGGTGTCGTTGCTGGAGGAGGAAGAATAGAAAAACCATTTGTCAAAGCTGGTAACAAGTATTATGCAATGAAATCAAAAGGTAAGAAACATGTCAAAGTTAGAGGCGTAGCAATGAATCCTGTGGATCACCCACATGGTGGAGGACATCACCAACATCCTGGTAAACCAACTACAGTATCTAGACATGCTCCACCTGGAAGAAAAGTTGGATTAATAGCTGCTAGAAGAACTGGAAGAAAGAAAAAATAAGGAGGTGAGTATGTGGCACGTGAATTCATGTATCGAGGTTATAAATTAGAAGAATTACAAAAAATGCCACTTGATAAGGTAATAAAATTGTTTCCAAGCAGGCAAAGAAGATCTTTGAAAAGAGGATTTCCACCTAGACATAAAAAAGTATTAGAGAAAATAAGAAAATATAAACGTGAGAATAAAACAGATAAAATAATTAAAACACATTGTAGAGATTTAATAATATTGCCTGAAATGGTTGGTTTGACATTTGGAGTCTACAATGGTAAAGAATTTGTAAAAGTTAAAATAAAACCTGAAATGATAGGTCATTATTTAGGTGAGTTTGCACCTACAAGGAAGAAAGTAGAACATGGAGATCCTGGAATGGGTGCTACAAGATCTTCAATGTTTGTACCTCTCAAGTAGGTGAAATTACAATGCCTAAATTGAAATATGCTTACAGACCTAAAAATAAAAACAAAGCCGCAAAAGCCATAGGTAGAGAATTACAAATTTCTACAAAACATTCGGTAGAGATATGTAGAGAGATTCGAGGGATGATGCTAGAAGATGCAAAAAGATATCTCAAGGAAGTCATGGAAAAGAAAAGACCAGTACCATTCAAAAGATATAACAAAAAAGTTGCACATAGAAAGGGATTACAAGGATGGCCAAGTGGAAGATACCCTGTTAAAGCTGCAAGGGAGATCCTTAAAGTATTAGAGAATGCAGAAGCCAATGCAGAATATAAAGGTTTAGATACAGAAAGATTGAAAATTACTCATATATCAGCCCATAAAGCCAGACCTATTCGTGGCTGGATACCAAGAGCGTTTGGAAGATCAACACCATTCAACACTTCAAGAACACATATACAAGTGATATTAGAGGAGATATAATGATAGAAAAGGAATTTATTGCTGAAAGTCTAAAAAGAGCAGAAATCGATGAATTTTTAGAAAAAGAATTAGAAAGAGCAGGATATGGTGGAATGGATATACAACTTACACCATTAGGAACAATGATAACAATTTATGCAGAAAGACCAGGACTTGTCATTGGTAGAGGAGGCAGAACTGTCAGAAGATTAACAAATATATTACGTAAAAGATTTGGTTTAGATAACCCACAAATAGAAGTCAAGGAAGTTGAAGTGCCAGAGTTAAATCCAAAAATAATGGCACATAGGATTGCCAGTATGTTAGAAAGAGGCATGCATTTCAGAAGAGTTGCATATGGTACATTAAGAAGAATAATGGCTGCAGGTGCACAAGGAGCTGAAATAACAATATCTGGAAAAATAAGAGGTGCAAGAGCAACATCCGTCAAATTTACCGAAGGTCATATTAAAAAATGTGGAGAACCTGCAGAAAAGTTTGTTAAAACAGGTTTTGCGACCGCACAATTAAAACCTGGGGTTTTGGGTGTGCATGTGAAAATAATGCCTCCCGGAGTTAAATTGCCTGACGAAATAAAAATCAAAAAAGAAGCCCTAAAAGAAACTGAATCTAAACCAGAAGAATCCGTTGAGGAAGGTGCTTCAGAAGAATAATCTGGGAGGCAGAGAAAAATATGGCTATATTAAAACCAGATGAATTGAGAGAAATGAGTGTTAAAGAACTAGAAAAAAAGTTGGAAGAACTAAGAGCAGAATATTCTAAAGAAGAATCCAAAGCCGCAGCCAGTGGAGCTCCAGATAATCCTGGCAGAATGCGTGAACTTAGAAGAACAATAGCTCGAATACTCACGATCATTAATGAGAAAAAAACTTGATAAGGAGAAGTAAATGAAGAAGATTTGTGAGAAGTGCGGTCTTCCAAAAGAACTTTGTGTTTGTGAAGAAATAGCTCGAGAAACACAAAGAATTAAAATATATACTGTAAAACGCCGTTTTGGAAAGATAATGACGATTGTGGAAGGTATAGACAGTCAAGAAATAGACCTAAAGAAATTGACCAAAGATCTCAAGTCCAAATGTGCATGTGGGGGCACAACAAAAGATGGACGAATTGAACTACAGGGCGATCACAAAGAAAAAGTGAAAAAAGTGCTTATAAAGAAAGGTTTCCCAGAGGATGCCATTGAAGTACGATGATAACACCAAGAAATGTATTTAGGCATGAGTTAATAGGTTTAAATGTTAAGATTGCAAAGTGTACACATAAGCCACTAGAAGGTGTAGAAGGAAGAGTCATCGACGAAACAAAGAACACACTAAAAATTGAACTAAAAAGTGGTAGAGAGATTATAGTACCAAAAGATATTGCAATATTTCATTTTAAATTGCCTGATGGTACTAAGGTAGAAATTGATGGGAAAATACTTGTAGCTCGGCCAGAGGAAAGAATTAAAAAGAAATTTAAGAGAGTGTGAAATAAATGGTGGGTCTAGATGTAAAAAAACCTAAAAAAAAGTGTGACGATCCAAACTGTCCGTTTCATGGGAATTTAAGAGTTAGAGGTCAAATATTGGAAGGTGTAGTTGCAAGTGACAAAGCACGTCGTACAGTAGTTGTAGAAAGGGAATATTACAAGTACATTCCAAAATATGAGAGATATGAAAGAAGAACATCGAAAATAACAGCTCATAATCCAGATTGTATAGGTGCAAAAGTTGGAGATAAGGTCAAAATAGGAGAATGTAGACCAATAAGTAAAACGAAGTCCTTCGTTGTTATAGAAGTAATGGAGGATAAAAAATGAAAGCAATTCCAGCAAAAGTCACTAGAGCATTGCCAGTTGGTGCTAGACTTCATTGTGCAGATAATACTGGTGCCAAAGAACTAGAAATAATAGCTGTAAAGGGATATAAGGGTGTAAGAAGAAGATTACCAGCTGCAGGCGTTGGAGATATGGTAGTAGTTTCAGTGAAAAAAGGAACTACTGAGATGAGAAGAGAAGTTTTAAATGCAGTGATTATAAGGCAAAAAAAAGAATATAGAAGACCTGATGGACTAAGAGTTAAATTTGAAGATAATGCAGCAGTTATAGTCACTCCTGATGGTAAAATGAGAGGATCTGAGATAAGAGGCCCAGTTGCAAAAGAAGCTGCTTCAAGATGGCCAAACATTGGGAGTGCCGCAAGTATGATTGTATGAGGTGAAAAAATGCCTAAAATAAAATCTAAACAACCAAGAAAACAAAGAAAATTTCTTAGGGAAGCACCACTACATATACGTCAGAAAATAATGCGTTCAACATTGTCTAAGGAGTTAAGAAAGAAATATAAAAGAAGAACTGTTCCAATAAGGAGAGGAGATAAAGTAGAAGTCATGCGTGGAGATTTCAAAGGACATGTTGGTAAAGTTGAGAATGTAGATTTAAAGAGATATAGAGTTTATGTAGAAGGTGTTACAATACAGAAAGCAGATGGAACATCTACTTACTATCCTCTCCATCCATCAAATCTTAGAATAGTTGAATTAAATTTAAAAGATGAAAAAAGGGTTGAAATGTTAGAAAGAAAATTGAAGGGATAAACATGGCTAGGATGGGATCAAGAAGACACCTAAAACGATTAAAATCGCCAAGACATTGGCCAATACCTAGAAAGGAAAAAAAATGGACTGTAAAACCTTCCCCTGGTCCTCACAGTGCTGATGAATCTTTACCATTGTTAATAATAATTAGGGATGTATTGGGTTTAGCAGACACTGCTAGAGAGGCAAAAAGGATAATTCACCATGGAGAAATACTGGTTGATGGTAGACCAAGAAAAGATCATAAGTTCCCCGTTGGATTTATGGATCTCTTAGAAATTCCAAAAATTGATAAAAGTTATAGAGTTTTAATAGATAAAAAAGGTAGATTGTATTTACATGAAACTAAAGAAGAAGAAAGATACAAATTATGTAAAATACTTAATAAAACTACTGTAAAAGGTGGAAAAATTCAATTAAATTTACATGATGGTAGAAATCACCTAGTTGATAATGATTTCAAAACTGGAGATGTTATTAAATTAAGAATACCTGATCAAGAAATATTGGATAAAATAGAATTTAAAGAAGGAAATCTTGCATTTATAACTGGTGGAAAACACGTTGGTGAAATAGCAAGAGTAGAAAAAATAAACATCATTAAAGCTCCAACACCTAACACTGTAATATTAAAATCTAGAGACGGAAAAATGTTTGAAACAATACATGAATATGTTTTCATGATTGGAGAAAAAGAACCAGTGATTCCATTGCCGGAGGGTTAACGATGAATCCAATGAGAAAAATAAGAATAGAAAAAGCAACATTAAACATTAGTGTTGGAGAGAGTGGAGAAAGATTATTAAAGGCAGAAAAATTATTAGAGAAGCTTACTGGACAAAAACCAGCTAGAACATATGCCAAGGTAACCAACCCAGATTTTGGAATCAGGAAAGGTCAACCCATTGGTTGCAAAGTAACTTTAAGAGGTAAAAAAGCAGAAAAAATAATTAAAATGTTTTTAGAAGCGAAAGGAAATAAACTCAAAAAGAGTCAATTTGACGACTTAGGTAATGTGTCTATGGGAATAGAGGAATACATAGATTTACCAGGCATGAAGTATGATCCTGATATAGGGATATTTGGCATGGATTTAGCAATAACATTTGAAAGGCCAGGATATAGAATCCAGAGAAGAAAAATTCAGAGAAGAAAAGTGCCAAAGAAACATAAAATTACTAGAGAAGATACAATGAAGTTTTTAGAAGATAAATTTAATGTAAAAATAGAGGAGGGATAAATCAATGCCAAGAAAAAAATTTGGAAAGGGAGCTATCAAATGTTCAAGATGCGGAGACCATGCAGGAGTAATAAGAAAATATGGTATAATGTTATGTAGACAATGTTTCCGTGAATTAGCACCAAAGATGGGATTCAAGAAATATAGTTGAGGTTATACTATGACTCTCAATGATCCACTTGCAAATGCACTTACAACTATAAAAAATAATGAAATGAGAGGCAATATACGATGTAAAATAGCCCCAGCATCTAAATTGGTAGGAAGAGTATTGAGAACTATGCAAAAAGAGGGATATATAGGTGAATTTGAATTTGTCGATGATGGTAAATCAGGACAATTTATAGTGGAGTTAAAAGGTAACATTAACGATTGTGGTGTTATAAAACCACGGCATTCTGTAAAGAAAGATGAGTTTGAAAAATTTGAAAAAAGATATCTTCCAGCACGAGATTTTGGAATACTCATTGTAACCACGCCTGAAGGAGTAATGACACACCGTGAAGCAAAAAAGAGAGGCATTGGCGGCATACTCTTAGCTTATGTTTACTAGGGTGATTTTATGGTCTTAACTGCAATAATCAAAGATGAAATTCAAATACCAGATGAAGTAGATGTTAAGATAGATGATCATAAAGTTAAAGTAAAAGGTCCTAAAGGTGAATTATCAAGAAAATTTGATTATCCTAATGTCAAAATTATAAAGAAAGATGAAAAAATAATTTTAGAAAGTAGATTTCCAAGAAAAAAAGATAAAGCAATGTTAGGGACCATTAAAGCACATATTAAAAACATGATAAAAGGTGTAACCAAAGGTTTTAAATATACTATGAAAATTGTTTATGCTCATTTTCCAATGTCTGTAAAAGTTTCAGGCAGGAAAGTCATAATTGAAAATTTTCTTGGTGAAAGGCATCCAAGAGTCGCTAAAATTGTTGGTAAAGATACTAAAGTAGAAGTAAAAGATGACAAAGTCTACATTACAGGAATAAACAAAGAACATGTTGGACAGACGATGGCTAACATAGAACAAGCAACGAAAATAAAAAGAAGGGATCCACGAGTGTTCCAAGATGGAATATATCTTGTAAGTAAAGAATAGTGTTAAGGGGTCATAAAAATGAAAAAAAGATTCAAGAGGCAAGAGTATGCAAGATATAAGAGGTTAGGAGAAAAATGGAGAAGACCTCGGGGAAAAGATAGTAAAATGAGAAGGAAAGAGAAAGGTAAACCACCAATGCCTAACATAGGTTACAGGTCACCTAAAGAAACTAGAGGTTTACATCCATCAGGATACGAAGAAGTATTAATACATAATCCAAAAGAACTTGAAGATTTAGATGCTGAAAAACAGGCTGCAAGAATTTCTGCAAAGGTTGGTAAAAGAAAAAAAGCTTTAATTTTAGAAAAGGCTAAAGAACTTGGAATTAAGGTGTTAAACCCTTAATAGGGAGGAAAAGTTATGGATCTTAGTACTCAAAAGAGATTAGCCGCAGATATTCTCAAAGTTGGAGTAAACCGTGTATGGATAGATCCAGACAGAGTAGACGAAGTTGCTAGAGCTATAACTAGAGAAAGCATTAAAAAATTAATCAAAGAAGGTGCAATAAAAGCTAAACAAAAAAAAGGTATAAGTAGATATAGGGCAAGAAAAATCGCAATGCAGAAGAAAAAAGGTAGAAGAAGAGGAAAAGGTAGTATAAAAGGTGCTAAAGGAGCCAGAATGCCTAAAAAAAGAGCATGGATATCCAGAATACGTGCATTAAGGAGAACTTTAAAAGAATTACGAGATAAAAGGAAAATTAGCACAAAAACATATCGTAAAATTTATAGAATGGCCAAAGGCGGAATGTTTAGAAGTAAAGCTCATATGAATGCATATATTAAAGAACATGGGTTATTAAGAAGATAATGGAGGAGAAGTGATGGCACACGGGCCAAGATACAGAGTACCATTCAGAAGGAAAAGAGAAGGTAAGACAAATTATAGGACTAGAATGAAATTAATAGAGAGTGGCAAACCAAGGTTTGTTGTTAGAATTACAAATCAGCATGTTATAGCGCAAGTTATAGATGTAGATTTTGATGGTGATAAAACATTAGTGTCTGCACATTCTAAACAACTTCAAAAAATGGGTTGGCTTGGTAATACCAAAAACACTCCTGCAGCATATTTAACAGGGTTTTTATGTGGTAAACGAGCCGTAAAAAAAGGAATCAAAGAAGCTGTTTTAGACATTGGACTTAGAACACCGACAAAAGGTGCAAAGGTTTTTGCAGCACTTAAAGGTGCAGTGGATGCAGGCATGAATATTCCACATAGCGAACATATATTTCCAACTGAAGATAGAATAAAAGGAGAACATATAGCAAAATACGCAAAATTGCTGGATGAAGAAGAATGTAAAAGGAAGTTTTCTCATTACTTCAAAAGAGGTCTTCCACCTACGAAATTACCAGAGCATTTTACGGAAATCAAGAAAAAAATAATTGAGGCAGAAACATGAGTGTAGATATAGAAGAATGGGAGCCAAAAACAAAAGTAGGTAGGATGGTTAAAGAAGGCGTAATAACAGATATAGATGAAATTTTGAAAAAAGGACTTCCTATAATGGAGCATGAAATTGTAGATATTTTACTTCCTGATTTGGAAGAAGAAGTTTTAGATGTAAATTTAGTACAGAGAATGCATAAATCAGGTAGAAAAGTAAGATTTAGAGTCACAGTAGCTGTTGGAAATAAAGATGGATATGTTGGCGTTGGTGTGGGAAAAGCCAAAGAAGTTGGACCAGCAATTAGAAAAGCAATAGACAATGCTAAATACAACATAATAAAAGTTAGAAGAGGTTGTGGAGATTGGGGATGCATCTGTGGGGAAAAACACTCAATACCATTTAAAGTAACAGGTAAATGTGGAAGTGTTAGAGTTACTCTTTTACCTGCACCTAGGGGTGTAGGTTTAGCAATTGGAGATGTAGGAAAAGCAGTTTTAAGGTTAGCTGGTATTGAGGATGTATGGTCAAGAACAAAAGGTAAAACTCAAACAACTATTAATTTTGCTAAAGCAACTTTTGATGCTTTGAAACGATTAAATTACATGAAAGTCAAAGAAAGTACACCGAGCTCTCAGTAGGTGAAAATAATGTATGCAGTTGTTAGAGTAAGGGGAAGAGTAGGTGTTAGAAGAGACATAGCAGATACTCTTAAGATGCTTAGACTTCACAGAGTAAATCATGCTGTACTTGTCGATGAGACTCCAAGTTATGAAGGAATGTTACAAAAAGCAAAAGATTACATTACATGGGGAGAAATAGACTTAGATACACTTGTTGAATTAATTAAAAAACGGGGTAGATTACCAGGAAACAAAAGAGTTGACGAGGAATATTTCAAAGAACTTGGTTATTCTTCTATAAAAGAATTTGCAAAAGCATTGCTTAACAATGAAACTTCTCTAGAAGATGCAGGGCTAAAACCAGTATTTAGGTTACATCCTCCAAGAAAAGGTTATGAAAGTGTAAAAAAACCATTTTCAGAAGGCGGAAGCTTAGGTTATCGTGGAAAAAAAATAAATGAATTATTAAAAAGAATGATTTAGGAGGGAAAAAATGATACGAAAACGACGAAAAATTACGAGGATGAGAGGAACAAGGACTGTCGGTGGTGGCAGTGCAAAAAAAAGAAGAGGTGCAGGAAATCGTGGTGGAAGGGGAATGGCCGGAAGCCACAAGCATCTCTGGACATGGATTGTCAAATATAAGCCAGATCATTTTGGTAAAAGAGGATTTAAGCGTCCAAAAGCAGTTACAAGAGAAGTAAAAAGTATAAATTTAAAAGAAATTGATGAAAAATTAGATGAATTGTTAGAAAAAAATTTAGCAGAAGAAAAGAATGGAATGATATATATTGATTTGGAAAAATTAGGATATGATAAGTTGTTAGGTGCTGGTCAAATATCAAGGCCTATATCAGTTAAATCACCAGAAATTTCAAAAAAAGCTAAAGAAAAAATAATAGAGGCTGGTGGAGAAATTAGATAGGTGAAATGAATTGCAAGAAGTTTCTAAATTAAAAAGAAGTTTTGAACCAATATTTTCTATATTACCTTATGTAAAGGCGCCTGCATACAGAGTTCCACTTAAAGAAAAATTAAAATGGACAGGAATAGTTTTAATATTATATTACTTACTTACACAAATACCTCTTTATGGTCTTAGCCCTACTGCTGTTGACCAATTTGCACAATTAAGAGCTGTTATAGCCGGTAGTTATGGATCAATATTAACTTTAGGTATTGGACCAATTGTGACAGCTTCAATAGTATTGCAACTACTAGTAGGTGGAAAAATTTTAAGGTTAGATTTGTCTAGACATGAAGATAGAGCATTTTTCCAAAGTTTCCAAAAACTTTTATCGATAATTTTTGTTGTATTGGAAGGAAGTGC
This sequence comes from Methanothermus fervidus DSM 2088, assembly GCA_000166095.1. Taxonomy (NCBI): domain Archaea; kingdom Methanobacteriati; phylum Methanobacteriota; class Methanobacteria; order Methanobacteriales; family Methanothermaceae; genus Methanothermus; species Methanothermus fervidus. Next base: position 839,116 of record CP002278.1, read on the forward strand.
ACTGATAGTAAGCGGTGCCCTTCCACCAATCTCACAAGCCTTTGCACCAATTTTACTCCTTCAAATTGTAATAGGAGGAATTTTAGTAATTTATCTTGATGAAGTTGTATCCAAATGGGGACTTGGAAGCGGGGTTGGACTTTTCATAGCTGCAGGAGTTTCACAAGCAATAATTGTAGGAGCATTTAATCCATTTCCATCCCCTGCACAACCAGGAGTCCCTGCTGGTAGAATAACAGGGTTTATATATCTTCTAGCAACAGGACAAATGCCAGATTTCCAAACATATCTATTGCCAGTTATATCATTGATATTTGTATTTTTAGTTGTTGTGTATGCAGAAAGTATGCGTGTAGAAATTCCAATAGCACATGGTGGTGGAAAATATCTTAAAGTTCCAATTCAAAAATATCCAATCAAATTTTTATACCCAAGTAACATGCCTGTAATTCTCACAAGTGCACTTCTTGTCAATCTTCAAATGATTGCAATGATGTTCCAAAAGATTGGTCATCCAATACTTGGCATTGTTGAAAGAGGCAGGCCAATAAGTGGTTTAGTTTATTATTTAAGCCCGCCACGTGGAATAGATGTATTATTGGTAGATCCCGCCCATGCATTGATTTATGGAATTGTATTTATATCTCTTTGTATTGTTTTTGCATGGTTCTGGGTAGAAGTGGCAAATTTAGGTCCTAGAGATCTTGCAGATCAGTTATATAAAATGGGTATTAAAATACCAGGGTTTAGGGGAAGCAAAAGACATATCGAAAGAATATTGAATAGATACATCCCACCATTAACAATCCTTGGAGGAGCATTTGTAGGATTCCTAGCTTTTGGAGCAGATCTAACAGGGTCCTTAGGTGGAGGCACTGGTGTATTATTAACTGTCGGAATACTACATAATCTATACGAAGAAATAGCACGAGAACAAATGATGGAATTACATCCAGCATTAAGAAGATTTTTCAAATGAGGAAGATAACATGAAAACTGTGGTAATAACTGGAGTACCAGGTTCTGGAACTACAACCGTATTAAAAAACGCATTAAAAAATCTGAATTACGTAAATGTTAATTATGGTGACGTAATGTTAGAAATTGCAAAGGAAAAGAAACTAGTCGAAGATAGAGATCAAATAAGAAAATTACCATCGGATATACAAAGAGAAATCCAAAAAGAGGCTGCAAGAAAAATTAGAAAGATTGCAGAAAAAGAAAATGTTATTGTAGATACTCACTGTACAATAAAAACACCAACAGGATTTCTTCCAGGGCTTCCTAAATGGGTATTAGATGAATTAAATCCACAATTATTTATATTGGTTGAGGCAGACCCAGAAGAAATATTAGTTAGACGCATAAATGATAAATCAAGATCCAGAGACATGGAAAAGATAAATGAAATAAAGCTCCACCAAGAGATGAACAGAGCAGCTGCAATGGCTTATGCTGTGTTAACAGGTGCAAGTGTAAAAATAATAGAAAACCATGATGAAAAATTAGATGAAGCTGTTAATGAACTTGTTAATATATTAGAAGGTGTGAAACAATGACAATTTTTTTAAATCCGGTTGCTTTAGATCCTAATCCAAATAATCCACTCTTCACAATATTTTTAATATCAATTTTTGTAGCTTTTATAAGTACTTTAGCTAGTAAAATATTAATAGACCATGAAAAATTAGAAAAACATAAAAAAGAAATAGAAAAGTTTCAAAAAGAATTAAAGAAAATAAGTTCATCATCCGACCCCGAAGCGATGAGAAAATTACAAGAAAAACAAATAGAATTTTTTGACAAACAAAAAGAAATAATGATAATGTCATTCAAACCATTATTAGTAACTTTCATTCCAATACTTCTTGTATTTTATTGGATGGCACGTGATCCACATATATCAAAGACTGTAGTAATACTACCAAAAGTTGCCTATTATTTATTACTTGTGCCACTTTGGCACATGTTATATCCACCACATCATCCTTTACCACCTTACTCAATAGGATGGTTAGGTTGGTATATACTCTGTACCCTTACATTGTCACAAATATTCAGAAAACTTATGGGAGTAAAAGCATAATAAGAGGTGTTATGTATGCCACAACCAAGATATAGATCCAGATCATACCGAAAAGTTTTCAAAAGGACACCTGGTGGAAGAACTGTAGTACATTATGAAAAAAGGAAACCAAACCCTGCCAGATGTGCTGGCTGTGGGAAAGTACTTCATGGAGTACCTAGAGAGAGACCATATAGAATTAGAAAATTATCAAAAACAAAAAGACGGCCAAATAGACCATATGGTGGTTATTATTGCTCAGAATGCATGAGGAAAGTCTTTAAAAAAGAGGCTAGATCAATATGATAATAACCATCAGTGGTTTGGCTGGCAGTGGTACAACCACACTATCTAAAATTTTATCAAAAAAATTAAATTATAAGCATATATCTGCTGGTGATATTTTTAGGAAAATGGCAGAAGAAAGAAATATGAGTTTATTAGAATTTAGTAAATTTGCAGAAGAAAATGAAGAAATTGACATAAAAATAGATGAAAAACAAGCAGAATTGGCAAAAAATTCTGACAATTTAATAATTGAAGGTAGATTATCTGGTCATTTTGTAGATGCAGATTTAAAGGTATGGTTAACAGCGCCATTTGATGTGAGAGCAAAAAGAATTAGTAAGAGAGAATCTAAACCGTTAGAAGTTGTTAAAAAAGAAATAAAAAGAAGAGAAAAAAGTGAAGCACTTAGATATAAAAAAATACATGGAATAGATATAAACAATCTTGATATTTATGACCTTATAATAAATTCTAGTACTTTTAGTGCAGAAGAAATAGCCGAAATCATAATAAAAGCATTAGAGGTGATTCAATGGCGGCAATAGACATTGGAAGAGTATGTATAAAAACTGCTGGAAGAGAAGCAGGGAACGTTTGTGTAATTTTAGATATAGTTGATAAAAATTTTGTTGAAGTTGTTGGACCTAACGTTAAACACAGGAGATGTAATATAAAACATTTAGAACCAACTAACAAAAAAATTGATATAGACACTGATGATATAGAAGAAATAAAGAAAAAACTTGAAGAATTTGAAGAAAAAATAAGAAGTTGAAGATGAAGCAACAATTGGCTGTTTTTAATTCTTTTTTTGTAGGGATATAATGTGTAGCTTCTTAGTAAAATCTGAGGCCAATACAAATCCCAAGTATGGATGTTCTCCAGAAGATAGACCTATAGAGGAGTATATAGCTAAAGGAGTTGTAAATTTAGATAAACCTGCTGGACCTACTTCTCATGAAGTTGCAGCCTGGGTTAGAAAAATATTAGGCGTTAAAAAAGTTGGACATGGTGGAACTTTAGATCCTAAAGTAACTGGAGTATTACCCATAGGTATAGAGAAAGCTACAAGGATAATGCCTCTTCTCCTAAAAGCAAAAAAAGAATATGTTTGCTTAATGAGACTACATAAAAAAGTAGATGAAGAAGAAATTCGTAAAATATTGGAAGAGTTTCAAGGTAAAATTTTTCAAACGCCTCCCTTACGTTCAGCCGTAAAAAGAGAATTAAGAGTTAGAAGAATATATTATGTGAAATTGTTGGAAATAGAAGGTAAAGATGTTTTATTTAGAATAGGTTGTGAAGCAGGCACTTATATCAGAAAATATTGTTACGATGTTGGGGAAGCTCTAGGTGTAGGAGCACATATGGCAGAACTCCGACGTACAATGGTTGGTCCATTCAAGGAGGATGACACATTAGTCACCCTTCATGATTTGACTGATGCATATCACTACTATATTGAAGATGGTGATGAATCTTTACTTAGAAAAGTCATATTACCTATGGAGAAAGCTGTTGAACATCTTCCTGAAATTGTGATACGTGATACTGCTGTTGATGCTATATGTCATGGTTCATATCTTGCAGCTCCTGGTGTTGTTGGATTAAGTGATAATATTAAGAGGGGAGATATTGTAGCTATCAAGACTTTAAAGGGAGAATTAGTTGCTGTAGGGACAGCCACCATGTCCTCACAAGAAATACTTCTTTCCAGTAAGGGCATTGTTGTAAATATTAATAAAGTTTTTATGGAGAGAGGTATATATCCACAAGTATGGAAGACCGAAAAATATAAAAATAATATATCATAATAAATAAAAATTTGCAGAAAGCCGGGGTAGCCTAGCCTGGTAAGGCGCGAGCCTGGAGAGCTCGTGGGGCATTACGCCCCTCCTGGGTTCAAATCCCAGCCCCGGCGTATTTAATACATGATTTCTATTAATCTTTTTTGATAAAAGATCATTCTTACTGGAGGTCATAGTATGGAAAAAGAATTTAAACATATTGTTCGTTTAGCAAGAAGAGATTTAGATGGAAATAAAAATGTAGAGGAAGCAATAACAGGCATAAAAGGTATTGGAAAAGCTTTAGGTAAAGCTATAGCTAGAGTCACAGGATTTGAAGGTAAAAAAATAGGTTATTTATCTGATGAGGAATTAGAAAAATTAGAAGATGCCATAGAAAATCCTGGTAATTATGGTATACCTTCGTGGATGTTTAACAGAAAAAAAGATTATAGAACTGGTGAAAACAAGCATCTTATTGAAGCAGATTTAGAGATGACTATTAGGGAAGACATAAATAGACTTAAGAGAATTAGATCCTACAGAGGTATAAGACATGAATTAGGCTTACCTGTAAGAGGTCAAAGGACAAAATCAACATTTAGAAAAGGACAAACAGTTGGTGTGAAAAGAAGACGAAGGTAAGGGATATTTATGGGACATCCAAAAAAACCTAGGAAAAAATATGATACACCCCCACATCCATGGGATGCTCAAAGAATAAAAGAGGAAAAAAAATTAGTTAAAAAATATGGATTAAAAAACAAAAAGGAGATTTGGAAAGCAGAAACTATGGTAAGAAGGTATCGTAGAGAAGCAAGAAAACTTTTTGGAATGCCAGAAGAACATGCAAAAGTAGAATCAAAGCAATTAATGAAACATTTGTGGAAGCTAGGACTATTAGATAAAGATGCTGAGTTGAGGGACATCTTAGATCTTACTGTTGAAGATGTACTTAGACGTAGACTTCAAACTATGGTTTATGAAAAAGGACTTGCAAGAACAATAAAGCAGGCAAGGCAAATGATTGTTCATGGACACATAGCAATTGATGGCACAAGGGTGAGATCTCCTGGACACATTGTAAAAAGAGAAGAAGAGGATAAAATTGATTTTTATCCACACTCACCAATGAAAGAGATTATAAAAAGTGAAAAGGAAAAAGCAGAAGGATAAAAGGTGAAAAATCATGGCAGAAAAAAAGAAAAAACGAGAGAAATGGGGAATTGCTCATATCTATTCATCCTTTAACAACACAATCATAACAATTACTGATATTACAGGAGCTGAAACTATAACTCAATGGTCTGGTGGAAGAGTTGTAAGAGCAGATAGGCAAGAAGGAACACCATTTGCAGCAATGGAAGCTGCAACTAGAGCTGCCGAAGATGCAAAAGAAAAGGGCATTGTAGGTGTACATATCAAAGTACGTGCACCAGGAGGAAATGGTCCTAGAACACCAGGTCCTGGTGCTCAGGCAAGTATAAGGGCTTTAGCAAGGGCAGGACTAAAAATAGGTAGAATAGAAGATGTAACACCAATACCTCATGATGGTACTACTAGACCTGGAGGCAGGAAAGGGAGAAGGGTTTAAATGGATGTTGTTGTAAATAAAGAAAACAATACTGAAATTAAATTTACAATAGATGGCGTAGATACTTCTTTCGTCAATGCTTTAAGACGAGCTTCAATGACTGAAGTTCCTAAATTAGCTATAGAATATATAAGAATTGTCACTAATACATCAAGAATGTATGATGAAATGCTAGCACATAGGTTGGGATTAATACCGCTACGTTCTAATGAAAAAATTGTTGGTAATCTTTTAATGCCTGAGGAATGTGATTGTGACAAATATTGTGCAAAATGTAGTGTTTCTTTCACTTTAAAAAAACAAGGGCCTTGTGTTGTTTATAGCGGTGATCTTGTACCATCTGATCCAGAAATAAAACCAGTGTATGAAAATATACCTATTATAAAACTTGAAGAAGATGAAAAAATAGAATTAGAAGCAATTGCTCAACTTGGTTTGGGTAAAAAGCATGCAAAATGGAGACCTACAACTGCGTGCGGATATAAATATTATCCAAAAATTATAATTAAAGATACATGTGACAATTGCCAAGCTTGTATTGAAGAATGTCCCAAAGATGTACTAAAAGCTAATAAAGATACAATAAAAATTGAAAATATCGAAGCATGTTCATTGTGCAGAGCTTGTGAAAGGATATGCGAAAATGAATCTATCTCTGTTCAATACATCGATAATAAATTCATATTTAAGATGGAAACTGATGGTTCAATGCCGCCAAGAGAAATTTTAAATAAAGCATGTGATTCTATTATAAAAAAGGCAGATGAAATTATCAAGTTCTGCGAGGGTGAATAAAATGCCATTAAATATTACCAAAACTAATCCTTACCTTGTAAATCTAATCATAAAACTTAAAAAGAAATCTAACGAAGAAAATGTAAAAATATGGAGAGATGTGGCTGAAAGACTAAATAGGCCTACAAGACGTCGTGCAGAAGTAAATATATCTAAAATAAATAGATATTCTAAAGAAAATGAAACGGTACTAGTACCTGGAAAAGTTCTTGGCAGTGGTAAACTTGATCATAAAGTTACAGTAGCTGCATTGGCTTTTTCAAAAAACGCTAAAAATAAAATAAAGAAAGCTGGTGGTAGGTGCATAAGCATAGATACTCTACTTGAAGAAAATCCAAAAGGTAGTAATGTAAGAATAATGGAGTGATAATAATGATTTACATTGATGGCGAGGGTCATATATTAGGGAGGCTTGCAAGCATTGTTAGTAAAAAATTATTAGAAGGAGAAAAGGTTACAGTATTTAATACTGAAAAAATAATTATCACCGGTTCAAGAGATTGGATATTAGAAAGATATCAACAAAGAGTTAGAAGATCAAGTCTTACAAATCCTCGAAGAATGGGACCAAAATATCCACGAAGACCTGACGACATATTTAGAAGAACTGTGCGTGGCATGTTACCTTACAAAAAACCAAAAGGAAGGAAAGCATTCAAAAATTTAAGAGCTTACGTAGGAATACCCAGAGAATTTAAAGACGTTGAAACAATTAAAATAAAAGAAGCTATGAGAGAAAGAATTAAAAAAGGTATAACACTTGGTGAAGTTTCTAGACATTTAGGAGCTAGATTTTGAGGTGTTCAGATGGATAGGATTGTACAAGTAAGTGGTAAAAGAAAAACCGCGATAGCCAGAGGTACAATAAGAAAAGGTAAAGGAAGAGTCAGAATAAATAAAAGACCTGTAGAATTATATACACCTGAGTTAGCACGTTTAAAAATAATGGAACCATTAGTTCTTGCTGGTGAAGACGTTGTTAAGAATATTGACATCGACATCAAAGTACAAGGCGGCGGAGTGATGGGACAAGCAGAAGCTGCTAGGATGGCAATAGCTAGAGGGTTAGTTGAATGGACAAATGATGTTGAATTAAAAGAGAAATTTATGCAGTATGATAGAACTATGCTTGTTGGAGATCCAAGACGCTCAGAACCTAAGAAATATGGTGGTAGAGGAGCTAGAGCTCGTAGACAGAAGAGTTATAGATAAATTTTTAGGATGGTAAAATGATAATACCTGTAAGATGTTTCACATGTGGAAATCCAATATCAAAATATTATGATGAATTCCAAAAAAGGGTTAAAAAAGGAGAAAAAATAGAAAAAATTTTAAATGATTTAAATATCAAAAGATATTGTTGTAGAAGGATGCTAATTTCACATATTGATATACTGTGATGGGACCGTGGGGTAGCCAGGTCCATCCTCCCAGCCCGGGGATGGACCCACCGGAACGCTGGAGACCCGAGTTCAAATCTCGGCGGTCCCATCACATTTTCTCCCAAAAAACTACTATTTTTTTATTTAGGAGGAAAAATAATGTCAAAGAAACTTACACGTTTTGAGAAAGATAGATTACTTGGATCTAGAGCATTACAATTAGCCATGGGTGCAAAACCCTTAGTAAAAACAGATAAAATTAATCCTGTAGATATTGCAATTCTAGAACTTAAAAAAGATGTGATACCATTAAAAGTTGTAAGAAACAGTGATTGAGGTGAATCTTGTTGAATAGCATTATTGAAGATATTAGAGTTAGAAAAATAATAGACAGTAGGGGCAATCCAACAATTGAAGTTGATGTACTAACTGTAAGTGGTTTTGGACGTGCTGCCGCACCTAGTGGTGCCAGTACTGGTGTCAAAGAAGTTAAGGCGTTTCCTGAGGGAGATATCGATAAAATAATAAGTGATATTGAGGACATACTATCATCAGAATTAATAGGTATGGATGCTGAAGATTCTAGAGAAATAGACGCTGTTTTAAAGGAAATAGATGGCACAAAAGATTTATCATCATTGGGTGGTAACACTATAGTAGCTGTTTCAATGGCTACTGCTAAAGCAGCTGCATCTTCTTATGGATTACCTCTGTACAAATTCTTAGGTGGTAATTTTTCATTTAGATTGCCTTATCCGTTAGGCAACATGATAAATGGAGGAGTGCATGCAGGTAAAAGAACACCAGATATTCAGGAATTTTTGGCATTGCCTAAAGGAGCATCTACATTTAAAGAAGCTGTACTCACAAATTCAAAGGTTCACAAAAGAATTCGAGAATTAATAGATAAGAAAGATAAAACATTCACTGGTGGAAAAGGTGATGAAGGCGGATGGACACCAAATATAACAAGTATGGATGCATTGGAAATATTATCAGAAGCTTGTGAAAATGTTAGTGATGAAACTGGTGTAGAAGTTTCATGTGGATTAGATTTTGCAGCAAGTGAGTTATGGGATCACGAGAGAAAAAAATACATTTATGAAAGAGATGTTTTAGAGAATGATCCTGGAGAACAAATAGACTTTGTTATAGATGTTATAAAATCATTTAATCTTTATTATGTTGAAGATCCATTCCATGAAAATGATTTTGAAAGTTTTGCAGAGTTAACAAAAAAAGTTGGCGACAAGTGTATAATTTGTGGCGATGATTTGTTTGTAACGAATAAAAAATATCTAGCAAAAGGTATAAAATATGGAGCTGCAAATGCAATAATTATAAAACCCAACCAAGTTGGAACATTAACAGATACTTATGATACTTTAACACTTGCAAAAGAAAATCAATATATACCTGTAATGTCTCATAGATCTGGAGAAACTACTGATGAAACAATTGCTCATTTGGCTGTTGCATTTTCTTGTCCAATCATTAAAACAGGTGCTATTGGTGGAGAAAGAATAGCCAAACTCAATGAACTTATAAGAATAGAAGAAGAAATTATTGATTCTTCAATGGCAGAATTAGAGAGGTGATAATTTGTCAGAACTACTAATACCGTTGGACAATTATCTAGCAGCTGGTATACATATTGGAACTCAGCAGAAAACTGCAGATATGGAAAGATACATTTATAGAGTTAGATCTGATGGATTATACATCCTAGATGTTAGAAAAACAGATGAAAGAATAAGAATTGCTGCAAAATTTCTTGCAAAATATGAACCACATGATATATTAGCTGTTTCAGTAAGACAATATGGACAACCGGCTGTTAAAAAATTTGGAGAGATAACTGGAGCAAAAGCAATACCTGGAAGATTTATACCAGGAACATTGACGAATCCAAACCTTGATTCATTTGTAGAACCAGAGGTATTAGTTGTAACCGATCCACGTGCTGATTCTCAAGCATTGACAGAATCAAAAGAAATTGGTATACCTACAGTTGCATTTTGTGATAGTGAAAACTTATTAGGTAATGTAGATATTGCAATACCAGCAAATAATAAAGGTAGAAAATCTCTTGCTACTTTATATTGGTTATTAACCCGTGAACTTTTAAAGGAGAGAGGGGTTATTGAAAAGTATGAAGAATTTGACGTGCCTCCAACTGAATTCGAATTTAAACTTTAAAGAAGTGATTATATGAAAAGAAAACCTGCTGTAGCAGGAACATTTTATGAATCAGATCCAAAAGCTCTCAAAAATAGAATAGAATGGTGTTTTAAACATGAATTAGGTCCTGGAGATTTTCCTAAAGTCGGTGGAGATAGAAACATAGTTGGGGTCATTGCCCCCCATGCAGGTTATATTTATTCAGGACCTATTGCAGCCCATGCATATTACAGAATAGTTGAAGATGGATTCCCAGAAACATTCATAATTTTATGTCCAAACCATACAGGTATGGGATCTTCTGTTTCATTGATGGCGGAAGGTGAGTGGGAAACCCCACTAGGTTCTGTTAAAATTGATGAAGAATTTTCTAGCGAATTGTTTAAGAAATCAGAAATAATAGACATCGATGACACAGCACATTCACAAGAACATAGTTGTGAAGTACATATCCCTTTCCTTCAATATTTTAAAAAAGACTTCAAAATAGTTCCAATTTGTATGTGGTTACAAGACTTAGAGACTACAAAAGAGGTTGCACAAGCAATTGTTGATACAATTAAAAGCTTAAATAAGGACATTGTTTTAATTGCTAGTACAGATTTTACACATTATGAACCCCAGGAAATAGCAGAAAGCACTGACAAAAAAATTATAGATGCTATATTAAAATTGGATGAAAAAGTTATGTACAAAAGAATAAATGATCTTAACGCTACTATGTGTGGTTATGGACCAGTATCAGTTGTTTTAATATCATCAAAAAAGCTTGGAGCAAATAAAGCAAGGCTTTTAAAATATGGAACTAGTGGAGATGTTACAGGAGATCGCTCTTCAGTGGTTGGATATGCATCCATAACAATAGAAAAATAGGTAAGGTAAATATGCATTCGGTTGCTTCTGCACCAAATAAAATAATTTTATTTGGAGAGCATGCTGTAGTTTACAAAAAACCTGCAATTGCAGTAGCTATAAACAAAAGAGCAAAAGTTTCTATAAAAAATACCAAAAAAGATTCAACAATAATTAAATGTAATGATATAGGTCTTCATGCAAATATAAATCCTAAAACTTATAATATTGAATTTTTAGAAGGTAAAAAAGGAATATTAAATTACATTTTAGAAGTATTAAAATCTCATCATGATAATTCCCCTATAAAAATAGACATATCTTTGGAAGTTCCTTTGGGGATAGGATTGGGATCATCAGCTGCAATTACTGTAGCACTAATAGCTGCACTACATAATTATCATGAAAAAGTCATCGATAAATCTTCGCTGTCAAAAAAAGCTCATGAAATAGAATTAAAAGTTCAGGGTGCAGCAAGTCCTCTTGATACAGCAGTGTCAACATATGGTGGAATGATTTATCTAAAAGATTCAAATATTGAATATATTAAACCAAATATTGAAGGATCTTTTATAGTTGCATATACACCAAAACCAGCAGATACAAAAAAGATGGTATCGCTCGTAAAGAAGAAACTGGAAAAGTATCCAAACATTGTTGGCAATATTATAGATACTATAGGCAATGTAACTAAGACTGCATATGAACTAATAAAAGAAGGAAAATTTGAAAAAATTGGAGAACTAATGAATATAAATCATGGATTGTTGGATTCTATTGGTGTCAGTTCATCTGAATTATCACAGATGGTATACAGCGCAAGAAACGCTGGTGCACTAGGTTCAAAAATAACTGGTGCTGGTGGTAGTGGAAGTATAATTGCATATTGTATAAATAACGAAGATAAAGTGTTAAATACATTAAAAAGTCAGTGGGATGCGTTTAAAACTAAATTCTCAAAAGACGGTGTAATTATACATTAGGTGTTTTCATGATTATTATTAAGATAGGTGGTAGTGTTATCACTGATAAAAATTCAAAATATCCTAAATTAAATAAAAAAAATTTGAAAAGGGTTTGTAAGGAAATTTGTGAAGTTATGCCCTTCCCTTTAATTTTGGTACATGGGGCAGGATCATTTGGCCATCCAATCGTAAAAAAATATGATATTATTGCTAATCCCAATAAAAAAGGTTTTTGTATTGTCCACTATTGGGTAAAAAAGTTAAATCTTTATGTTTGTAGGTATCTACTTAAATATGGTATGGATGTAGTATCCATACAACCTTCTTCATGTATTATAGCATCTGATGGGTTTATAGATTATTTTAATGTAAAAATTATTGAGCGATATTTAGAAAAAGAAATCGTTCCTGTGTTATATGGGGATATAGTATTAGATAAATCATTAGAGTTTTCTGTTATTTCTGGAGATCAAATTGTAAGATATTTAGGAGAAAAAATGAAAGCTAATAAAATTATATTGGCTACAGATGTTGATGGTGTATATGATAAGGATCCAAAAAAACATAAAGATGCAAAATTAATAAAAAGGATAAAACCTGAAGATAAAATCAAATTAAAAGATTTTAAAGAAGACGTAACAGGAGGTATGGCAGGCAAAGTTTCAGAACTTTTAAAATTAGCAGAAAAAGGTGTAAAATCTGAGATTGTAAATGCAAAAAAGAAAAACAGATTGAAAAAATTACTACTTGGGAAAAGAGTCCGTAGAACAATAATAGGTTAAAGATTGGAAGAAGGTGTAAAATTGACCTCAAATAGAAAACTAGAGCATTTAATACTTTGCCTATGTCGTGATGTAGAACACAAAAAGAAATCTGGTTTTCAAGACATCGAACTGATACATAGAGCATTGCCAGAGATAAATAAAGATGAGATAGATATTAGTGTAAATTTTCTTGGTAAAAAGTTAGAATCCCCTTTTATGATAACAGGTATAACAGGCGGTCATGAAATATCTTATAAGATAAACAAGGAATTAGCTAAAGCTGCTAAAGCTACTGGGGTAGCATTGGGTTTAGGAAGTCAAAGAGTTGCCATAGAAAATCCAGAGCTGGAATATACATATACAATTGTAAGAGAAGTAGCTGAAGATGCGTTTATTATAGGGAATATTGGGGTTAGTCATGTTAAATATGCAAAAAAAGCTGTTGAAATGGTTGATGCAGATGCCTTAGCAATTCATTTAAATCCATTGCAGGAAGCAATACAGCCAGAGGGCATTACTCACAGCAAGAAAACATTGGAAAAAATAGGAAAAATTGTGAAAGAGCTAGATGTTCCTGTAATAGTAAAAGAAACTGGTGCCGGAATATGTTATGAAGATGCTAAATTGCTAAAAAATAAGGGAGTTGCAGCTATAGATGTTGCAGGTGCTGGTGGAACTAGTTGGTCAGCTGTAGAAGCATATAGATCTAAAAATAGCCATTTAGGGAAACTTTATTGGGATTGGGGTATTCCAACAGCAATAAGTACTGTAGAAGTTCGGGAAGCTGTAGACATACCTGTAATTGCATCAGGTGGTATAAGAACAGGTTTAGATGCAGCAAAAGCTATTGCCCTTGGTGCAGACATAGTAGGCATGGCCTTACCAATAATGAAGAAGGCTTTTTTCGGATATAAAGAAGTGATTTCATTTATTGAAAATTTCAATGAAGAATTAAAAATTGCAATGTATTTAGTTGGTGCAAAAAACATAGAAGAGCTAAAAAAATGTCCATTGGTTATAAGAGGCAAAGTAAGGGAATGGCTACATGAAAGAGGATTCGACACAAAAAAATATGCAAGGAGGTCACTTCATGGACGTTGAAATAATTTCGATAGGAGGCTACGAAGAAGTAGGTAAAAATATGACTGCAGTCAAAGTTGGGAAGGACATAGTAATTTTTGACATGGGCATTCATCTAGATAGAGTACATATTCATGAAGATACTAATCTAGCACGTATGCACAGTCTAGAACTGATAAATAGGGGTGTAATACCTGATGACACAATTATGAGAAACGTGGATGGGAATGTACGTGCAATAGTTTTTACTCATGGCCACTTAGATCATATTGGAGCTGTAACAAAGCTTGCAGAAAAATATAATGCACCTATAATATCAACTCCCTACACATTAGGATTAATAGAAAGGATGTTAAAAAGTGAGAAAAAATTTAATGTACTTAAACGTTTACAAGTTCTAAAAGGTGGGGAAAAGTGTCAGATATCCTCTAATATAATACTGGAATTCATACATGTGACACATAGTATTCCCCATTCAGTTATTGCAGTGTTACACACACCAGTTGGAGCAATAGTTTATGCACTTGACTTTAAATTTGATAATCATCAGATAATATCACCACCACCGCAATACTCAAGATTGAGAAAACTTGGCAAAGAAAATGTTTTTGCATTAATAGTTGAGTCAACTAGAGTTGGGGAAGTTTGTGAAGTTAAAACACATTCAGAAAGAATTGCAAGATTTGTACTTGAAGACATAATGAAAAATCTTTTAGATGAAAAAGTTGGAATAATAATAACGACATTTTCTTCACATATAGAACGTATTCAAGCAATAGCTGATATTGTGGAGGAGAACAGCAATAGACACATGTTAATCCTTGGAAGATCTATGGAACGTTATTGTAGTATAGCTGAAAATATGGAACTTTTAAAATTACCTGAAAATGCAAGTATATATGGAAATCCAAAAGCAGTGTCACAAGCACTTGCCAGGGCAACCGCTAATAAAGAAGACTATGTACTTATAACCACCGGACACCAGGGGGAACCAGATGCATTGCTTCCTAGAATAGCAAATTCGAAAACACCATACAAAATACAGAAAACAGACAACATTATAATTTCTGCTCCAGTGATTCCACATCCTGTAAATACTGCAAACAGATATCTTATGGAAAAACGTCTTCAAGCAAGAGGAGCAAGGATATTTACAGATGTGCATGTTTCAGGACATGCTGGAAGAGAAGACCATAGAGACCTAATTAGAATGCTAAATCCAATGCATATAATACCAGCTCATGGTGACCTCCAGATGTTATCAGCATATGCAGAACTTGCAGAAGAGGAAGGTTATAATCTTGGTGAAGATATACATCTTCTTCGAAATGGTCAGGCACAAGTTTTTGAAGGAGGACAATAAATGCATTATTTAGAAAAATATTCTAAATTAATTGAAGAGGAAATTAGGAAAAATATATCAGACATTGAACCTACTGAATTATATAAATCATCAGCACATCTAATTGAAGCTGGTGGGAAAAGAATAAGACCATCATTAGTGTTGTTAAGTACAGAATCAGTTGGTGGAAAGATTGAAGATGCATTAAATGCAGCAACTGCTATAGAATTAATACATACATTCTCTCTTATACATGATGATATAATGGATAAAGATGAGGTTAGAAGAGGTAGGGCTACAGTACATGTCATATGGGGAGAACCTCTAGCAATCCTTGCAGGAGATGTTTTATTTTCAAAAGCATTTGAAGTCATGTTAAAAAGTAATATAGATGAAAAAAGATTGGTTAAGGTATTAGATGTCATGACAAAAGCTTGTGTCAATCTTTGTAAAGGGCAGGCATATGATATGTTATTTGAAAAAAATTTTGAAGTTAAAGAAAAAGAATATCTTGAAATGATATATTACAAAACTGCTTCTTTGATAGCAGCATCTACTAAAATTGGTGCTATAATTGGCAATGGATCAAAAGAAGAAATAAATGCTCTTTATAATTATGGAAAATTCCTTGGATTAGCATTTCAAATTCATGATGATTATTTAGATATCGCTGGGGATGAAAAACAATTGGGAAAACCTGTGGGCAGTGATATAGTTGAAGGAAAAATGACATTAATAGCTATAAAAGCATTAAATGAGGCTAATAAAGAAGATAGAGAAAAATTAATTTCAATTTTGCAAAGTGGTGATGAAAAAAAAGTAAAAGATGCAATAGAAATTTTTAAAAAATATAATTCCATAGAATATACACATGAAAAGGCTTTAAAATATGCTAAAAAGGCAAAGGCCAGCATTGAAGTACTTGAAGATTCAAAAGCTAAAGATACGTTGCTTTCCATTGCTGATTTTGTTGTTAAAAGAGAATATTAGGGATGATTATGGTCACAGATCTTAAAAAACTTGCTTATAAATGTGCTTTGAACAACGCTGTAAAACACGGAGGCAAAGCAAAAGAAAGCGCTGTCATTGGCATGATTTTTTCACTTGAACCAAAATTCAGAAAAAATGTTCAGGAAGTGATACAGGCTACAAAGGACGCTGTGAAAAAAGTAAACAAAATGGAAAAAGATGAGCAGATTAAAGAGCTTGAAAGAATTGGAAAAATAAAAAGTAAAAGAAAAGAAAAAAAGGAAGAGTTAGAAGAGTTACCAGAACCTCACAAAAATGTAGTAATGCGTTTTGCACCAAGTCCAAGTGGTCCTCTACATATAGGACATGCAAGGGCTGCAATTCTTAATTATGAATATACAAAAAGATACAATGGAAAATTGATAATTAGAATAGAAGATACAGACCCCAAAAAAGTGTATCCTGATGCTTATGAGATGATACCTGAGGATCTTGAGTGGTTAGGTGTAAAATACGACGAGATTGTTGTACAGAGTGATAGGATACCTATTTACTATGATATAGCAAAAGAGGTTATAAAGAGGAATGGCGGATATATATGTACCTGTGAACCTGAAAAATTCAGAAATCTTCGTGACAAATCAATTCCTTGTCCTTGTCGTAATAATTCAGTTGAAGAAAACTTAGAAAAATGGGAACAAATGTTTGAAATGGATGAAGGTGAGGCTGTTTTAAGAATAAAAACTGATTTAAAGCATAAAAATCCAGCAGTCAGAGAATGGGTAGCTATGAGAATTGTGGATGCTGAACATCCAAGAGTAGGAGATAAATATAGAGTATTTCCAACAATGAATTTTGCTGTAGCTGTAGAT
Source organism: Methanothermus fervidus DSM 2088 (assembly GCA_000166095.1). NCBI lineage: Archaea > Methanobacteriati > Methanobacteriota > Methanobacteria > Methanobacteriales > Methanothermaceae > Methanothermus > Methanothermus fervidus. The sequence goes on from CP002278.1 coordinate 856,052, forward strand.
GATCACTTAATGGGAATGACTCATGTACTAAGAGGAAAGGATCATTTAGCAAATACAGAAAAACAGAAATATCTTTATAAACACATGGAATGGGAACCACCTGTTTTTATTCATTATGGTAGGGTCATGATTGAGGATTCACAGCTTAGTACAAGTAACATTAGGAAAAAAATAGAAAAAGGTGAATATTCAGGATGGGATGATCCACGGCTTGGTACTTTAAGAGCTCTGAAAAGAAGAGGGATAAAACCTGAAGCATTGAAAAAATTGATACTTGAAATTGGAATTAAAATGGCTGATGTCACAGTGTCTTGGGAAAAAATATATGGATTTAATAGAAACATTGTAGAGAAAGAGGCCAATAGGTACTTCTTTGTTCCTAATCCAAAAAAAGTTAAAATTAAAGGACTTCCAAAAAATTTTGAAGGCAAGGTTGTTAAACGACCTCTACATCCTGATTTTCATGAAAGAGGGTATAGAAAGCTAACAATAAATAAATGTGTATATTTACCAACAGAAGATATTTCTGGCGATGGAATTAACTTCAGACTTATAGATGCTATAAATGTTAAATTTGAGGAAAATGATGTAATATATCATAGCAAAAGCTTAGAAGATGCTCATAAAATAAAAGCAAAAATGATCCAATGGTTACCTTGTGATGAAGTTATTAAAGCCAAAGTTATAATGCCTGATGCATCTGTTGTTAAAGGAGTAGTAGAGAAGAATATTTTGAAAGAGAAAACAAATGATATTGTACAGCTAGAAAGATTTGGATTTGCAAGAATAGATAAAATAGATAAAAATGAAATAACATTATATTATTCCCATAAATAGGGGGAATAAAATTGGCAAAAATCAATGAAAATTATTTATTACTTCCAGAAAATTACATATTTTCAGAAATTGAAGCAAGGATACAAAAATTCAAAAAAGAAAATCCTGATGCAAATATCATAGATTTAGGTATTGGGGATGTTACAAGACCACTACCTAAAGCTGTTATTGAGGCATTTCATCGTGCTGTAGATGAAATGGGAAGACCTGAAACATTTAGAGGATATGGACCTGAACAAGGGTATAAGTTCCTTATTGAAAAAATAATAAAATATGATTATGAGAAAAGAAATATAGAATTGTCAGTAGACGAAGTTTTCATAAGTGATGGTGCAAAGTGTGACATAGCCAACATACAAGAATTATTTGATGTAAATAATCGTGTAGCTGTATTGGACCCAGTATACCCTGTTTATGTTGAAACAAATGTAATGGCAGGACGTGCAGGCAAACCAACTGATGGAAAATATGAAAATATTGTATATTTACCATGTAAAGAAGAAAACAATTTTATACCTCCTCTACCAGATGAAAAAGTAGATCTTATATATTTATGTTATCCTAACAATCCAACAGGTACAGTGCTTACAAAAAAAGAATTAAAAAAATGGGTAGATTATGCACATGAAAATGAGAGTATAATTTTGTATGATGGAGCATATGAAGCATTTATTCAGGAAAAAAACATTCCACATAGTATATATGAGATTGAAGATGCTAAAGAGGTTGCTATAGAATTCAGAAGCTTTTCAAAAACTGCTGGATTTACAGGAGTTAGATGTGCATATTGTGTTGTTCCTCTCCAAGCCAAAGCAAAAGACAATAAAGGTAGAAAACATTCCTTAAACAAATTATGGAGACGTAGACAGGCAGCAAAGTTTAATGGAGTATCATACCCTGTTCAAGTTGCTGCGAGTGCTGTGTATACAAAAAGAGGACAAAGAGAGATTAAAGAGTCTATAGAATATTACTTAAATAATGCGAAAATTATGAGAAAAGCCTTGAAAAAAATTGGTTTAAAGGCTTATGGAGGTGTAAATGCACCTTACATCTGGATAAAAACTCCTAATGGTATGAACTCTTGGGACTTTTTCGATTATTTACTTGAAAACGCACAAATAGTTGGAACGCCAGGTATTGGATTTGGACCCAGTGGTGAAGGATACTTTAGGATAACCGCGTTTAATACAAGAGAAAATACTAAAGAAGCTATGAAAAGATTAGAAGATTTGTAGTTGATGAATATGACGAAGTTAAATCAAGTGTATAGATGTAATGTTTGTGGAAATATTGTAGAGGTTTTGAATCCAGGTGAGGGAAAGTTAGTTTGTTGCGGACAAGAAATGGAGTTATTGCTTGCAAGAAAGACTGATGTAGGTCCTGAAAAACATGTTCCTGTTATAGAGAATTTTGATAACAAAATTAAGGTAAGAGTTGGCAAGGTTCCACATCCAATGGAAAGTAATCATTACATTTTGTGGATAGAACTAATAACACCTAAAAAAAGTTATAGAATATCATTAAACCCTGGTGATAAACCTGAAGCAATATTTCCAAGGCCTAAATCTAAAAAATACATGGTTAGGTGCTATTGTAACATACATGGTTTGTGGCATGACTTAGAAGAAAAGATGAAATTTTGAGGCCTTAAAATGAGAAAAATTTTGCTGTCGCTGTTTTTTATTTTATTAATCTTTATTATTTTCCATGTTTATAGCAATGATCATGATCTAACAAAAATATCAGAGGAAATTAATAACCATCTTAAACAGGGAAATAAATACTATAATAATGCTGTTATAGCTATAAATTCTAATGATACCTATTCTGCCTCCAAAAATTGTGAAAACGCAATATCTGAATATAAAACTGTACAAAACTTAACATTATTGGCCTTATCTGAAGGAAAAAATGATGAAGTTTTTAATAGATATCTTAATTTAGTTCTTAAGGACATAGAAAACAGAATAAATGCTGTAAATGAGTTAAAGTTAGCAATAGAAATGATCAGTAATGGTAAGAATGTAACTGCAAGAGAACATGTAAAGAACGCCAACTATTATATGCTGGTTTCAGAGAATTTAGAAAAAGAACGAGAAAAGATAATGAAACAATATCCTCAAAAATTTATACAAGTTTATTTGTTGGTCCTTGATTTAGGTTTATATGTAGCATAGAAGCCATCAGTGTCTGCATATACAGTATGAAATCCAAATTTTTCAGCTTCTTTTATAGTTTCTTTAATATATTTTCTACCCCATGCTGTTATTGCTTCTGCACATTCAATACAATACCATCTAAAATTAGGATATCCATAAACACCATACATTGTGTTGGCTAATCTTTTCAATGCTTCTTGCTGTACATTTAAAATCTTTTTTTCTAGAGGATCTTTTGTTTTTTTCATCTTCTCTTTTATTTCTGCTCTTTCATCCAATATTTCTCCAATAATTGAAGGTATAAAACCTTTAGGCTTTTTTAAAAATTTATGTCCTGATTCTGGTGCAACATAAACATCTTTCTTATCTTCGTTTGTCAATGTATCAGGTGAAACATTTTTAGAAATTATTATACTTGGATATAAACTTTTAAAATCAAATTGTACAAGATCCTCATGTAATCCTTTTTCAGGTTCTTTTACATATCCACCTACAGGCCGTCTTCGTTTTCTTTCTTCAAGTTCAGCTTTTGATGGTTTGTTTGGTACCAATTCATTGCGTTCAAATGCTTTCCTGATTAAAAACCATTCTACTTGCTGTCCCGTTGTCATTCTTGCTATATCAGAAAGAGGCTGACCAACTATCCTTGTTAATTCTAATATTAGAGGTAAAATTTTTTTAGCTATTTTGTATGTAGATTCTGCATCATCAAGAGAATATTTAAATAATTCGTCTCTTTTTTCATCACTATCCCAATACTTCCATAGTTCATCGCCAGGTATTCCTAACTTCTTCTCTTCACCAAACAATTCATAATAAACACGTTCAAGTGTATAGGTATCCAATCTTATATATTGCCGTATTACCCAATAAAGATCAACATGTAATATTCCTTTAATCATTGCTGCAGTTGAAAATCCTCTCCTCACAAACTTTATTTCTGATCCATCAACTCCAAGATCTAATTTAATTCCCAACTTCCTTGCTCTATCTCTTATGTAAGGGAAATCAAAATTATCTGAATTATAACCAATAATTATATCTGGATTTTCAGACTTTACTATTTCTTTAAACCTTTCTAAAATTTCTTTTTCATTGGAAACTTCTTCAACAAAATTTAGTGTACTTCCTTCACTTGATATTACTTTCTTTATACCAGAATTACCCACAATACTGATCATTATAATTTCATCTTTTTCTGGACGCGGCATGCCTTTTGGATTCCGAACTTCAATATCAAAAGCTAAAATTTTATAATCATGATAAACATCTTTCAATACTTTAGGAGGTTTCTCAAGTTCTATAAAAGTGACATCGCCCCTTTTATATTCTTTACCTTCAGCAATGATTTTTGACATTGGGAATAAATTGTTATCAATAAGGTATCGTCTATAAAATGGAATATCATATTCTCTAATTTCCTTTACTTCATTTAATTTTCGTATCTTATCTCTGACTTTAGGAACTTCTTGAGGATGTAAAAAAACAACCTTCAAAACTTTTATTTTTTTACCTAAATCTCTTTTCTCTATAACTTTAATTTCTTCTACATCAAATTTTTCCAATTTTTCTTTACACTTTTCAATGTCTTTTGGTATAACATAGATATATGGCTTAAATGACCTATCTAATGCAATCACAGGTCTCCTATTATTATCTTTACAAAATAAACGTACCACGGGTTTCTTATTTTCCGTCTTATAGTCAGCATCTAATAATATCATTTTATCTCAAATTAAGTTGTTTAAATCATTAAATATTACATCTAAATTGTTACTTGGCAAGTAAATAGCAGCTTTTGCAGAATCAACGCCAATAGTCTTATATCCAAGGTCTTCAATAGGAGTTACTACCATACAAGTATCACATAAAATTTTTCCTCCAGATTTTTCGATAATTTTTGTGTAGCCCATTCTATCTGCCATAATTTTTGTGGACAATGACGTACAAACCCACAAATCACAATTTAATTTTTTATTTGCTACTATTTCAGCAACTTTTTTAATATCCTGAATTGATGAATGAGGACAACCTATACATACAATTTCAGGTTTTTCATTTGTTGTAGATAATTCTTCCTTTGCAGCCTTTAAATCCTTTTTGGTTACAGTAATTTTATCTTCAAATTCATTTTTATCTATAAGAGAATACTCAGGTGTTACTCCTTCGATATGGTAAAGAGCAACAGCTCCAGCAGATGCCAGTGCAGCTCCTAAATTTTTTAAATCATCTACATCTGGTCTATTTAACATTTTAAAATAAGGTATTTTATCATTTATTTCTTTACCTATTAAATATCCTAAAACAGCATAATCAATTCCATTTAATTTTTCTTTTACTTCCACTAATACATTTGGATTTCTATTTTCCTCTAAATGATATCCATATCTTGGTGTTTTTCCACATATAGCAGCTGCTAGTGCACTTGGACCTCCTTCTCTATTTGTTCTAGCACCTAACACTGAATTTGCATATATAACTGCAGAGGATTCTGACCATGCAATATGCGATTTAAAAGTTGGAATATTTCCACAAAAATAGGGAGTACATGTACATGATAAAGTCACGCCCATCTTTTGATAGGCTTTAACTATTTTGATTTGTTTTTTAGCAAAATTAGAAGGTATATTCAATTCTTCCCATCTTTTTAAATCCATGCCAATTGGATTAAGCGTTGTGTAAACACTTGTAGTTGCAGAATTTTTTACCATATCTTCTAAATATTCAAGTCCAGCATCTCCGATAGTCTTATAAGATGCTCCCGAAACTTGCGCTGAAGAAATATTTATCAATCTATCAGCATCATATATATCACCTAATGTAACTAGTATTTCCATACTTATCCTAACAGCCTCTCCAAATTCTCCTTCATACATCTTTTCTTCTTCACGTGTAAGATACATGTTATACACGCCAAATCACTTTTTTTGCTCACCAACAATTTCATCTACAATATTTAAAAAATTATTCATTTCTTTGTATGGTATCATTGCACCTGCAGCAACGTTATGGCCACCTCCATTTCCACCAACACTATCAGAAGCCCGTTTCAATGCCTTACCTAAATTTACACCCTTTTCAACGACAGACATGTTTGTTCTTGCAGAAACCTTTACATGGTTGTTAATTTTGTATAAACCTAAAGTCGGCATTGAATCATCAAGAATTCCTACTGACATTGCAATACTTACCAATGTTCCTATAATTGGCTTTATAGATTTATCTTCTGTGTAAACGTATTGTATATTCTTCATTTTTTTACTATTTTCTCTTTTTAACCACTTTAATCCCTTTATTATTTTTTCATTATATTTTTTGAGGATCTTTGTGGCTTTTTCAATGTCTTCATTTTTATTTTTGAGACATATGCTGAGTGCCAAGCCATACTCCTTGCTTTTACCACATGCGTCCAAAATTTCTGAAAAATATCTAAGGTCTTTAAGTTGACCAAATCCAGGATCTAAATAAATTTTTCCATAGATATCTGGATTTATTTTACATAAGGATTCTTTAAGTTTTTCTTTTTCTTCTTTGTCCAATTCGTTATACCTTGCTTTGGGATTTATCCCTATTTTTTCTAAAAATTTTTTTGCAGAATCAAAATCTCCAGTTATTCCGGTAAGTGGTGGATAAAAAGTAAATGCAAGTGCTCTATACAAATATTCATCTTTATGTAATATCCTAATATCTTCCTTCACTTTAATCTCGCCTTTTTTCAAACCTTCATCTAATATTATTTTATTTACACCCAAAAATCCATTTTCACATTGCATGTCACCTATAGCACCTACTAAAGCCATGCTAGCTAAATGTTCTATTTCAAAATTTTTCATAATTAGATATGCAGTACCTGAAGCGCTCAACTCTTGTGTACCATCAATATTAAAAAGATGTGGGTTCACATGAACAATGTTACCATTTCCTTCAATATCGTTTATTTCTCCAGTTATCTGATGGTGATCAGCAACAATTACATCTCCTTTTAAATTTTTTGATAATATTTCTATCTCAGAACTTCCCATGTCACAGAAAAAGAATACTTTATATTTTTCTCTTGCTAATTTTTTTATAAATTCTTCATGAAGTCTAGAAATTATAGATACATGAAATTGTCCATCATTTTCAGATATGGCACGAGCTACCAATCCTGCAGATGATAAACCATCAGAATCATTATGTGATATTATACGCACAATATTTTCATTGTCCAAATGTTCTTTAAGAATTTTAAATCCTTCATCTGCCTTATTTAACAAGGACTGCAGCTTTTTCTGGGTCATACTTCCATCCTTCTGGAAGAACACCTTTCCTCTTGTAATATTTTACTAGACGCCTGATCTTTGACTCTATTAATTGCAATCCTCTCTTACTATGTAGATCTTTTGGATGTTCTTTTAGGTGTTCACGTAATCTAACTGCTCTACGAATTAAATTCATTAAATCCTCAGGATATTCTGGCTTTAAGCCATGTTTTTCAAGTATTTGTGTAATTTTAAGTCCAATGACATCCTTTACTTTTGGAATTCCATATTGATCTCTTAATATTATACCTATTTTGCTTGGTGGATGGCCTTCTTTGTATAATTTCACCACTAATTCTTCTATTTCTTCTTTTGAATAATCTACCCAGTCAGGTTTTCTTCCTCTCATTTGATCACCTTCTGTTGTTTTTTGAACCATGATACAAATTTTCTAAAGGATTTGCCTCTATGTGATATTCTGTTTTTTTCTTCAGGATCCAATTCTCCAAATGTTTTTTTGTATCCTTCAGGATAGAAAATGGGATCAAATGCAAAACCCTTATCACCAATCTCCTCTGTAGATATATTACCTTTAACTACTCCTACAAAAATTTTAGGTTTTGAACCTGGTTCACAATAACCTACAACAGATTTAAATTCAGCTTGTCTATCCTCTATGTTTTCCATTAATTTAAGTATACCTTTATTTCCTATTGTTTTTTGTACATAGGAAGAATAAGGCCCTGGAAATCCATTTAAGGCCTTAATAAATAATCCTGCATCCTCAACAATTACAGGGTGATTGAGTTTTTCCGCTAATTTTTTTGCTGCATGAGAAGCCACTTCTTCTAATGATCCTTGGATCTCATAATATTTAACATTTCTATGCTCCATCTCTATATTATTTTCCTCAAATATTTTCCTTGCCTCAGATACTTTGTGTAAATTACTAGTTATAAATATTACCTTTTTCATGTCTTTCCCTCATAACTTTTTAAGAATTATGTATAACGTCGTCTTGCTTCTATTTCTTTTATTTTTTCCATAATTTCTTTTTCTCCAGTCACTTCAATATATGCTTTCATAATGTTTTTAAAGCACTTATCTGATATATTAAAATTAGTATTTTCTAATGATTTTTTTAGAACTAAAAGATCTACTCCTTTATCTTCAATTTCATTTGAAAATTGTCCAAGGCCAAAATCTATAAAAACTAATTTTCCATCCCTTAAAATAATATTTGAGGTTGTGAGATCTCCGTGAATAATTCCTCCATTGTGGAGTTTCCCAATGCATTTCCCTAATTTTTTACAGATTTTTATACATTCTTTGTAATTTATACTGTGAAATACGTCCTTAAGTGCTTTTCCTTTTATGTATTCCATCACAATAGTTTTCTTTTTTAAATTTATATCTAGAAGTAGAGGTGTCAACACGCCTTGTTTCTTTGCTTCATGTATTAATTTTGCTTCTCTTTTCACTCTACTTTTTCTAAGTATTTCATCTATTTCTTTTATCCTATATTTTTTTGGAATTCTCTCTTTAACAATTGTATCATAATCATTCCATTTAGATTTATAAATATTTGCTTCTGCTCCTTTTGCAGTTATATTTCCAGGAGGTTTAAGTCTACTACCTAAAGATTTCATCCATGGAACATCAACTTCATCAGTTCTATATCGTTGAATTACAGTTGTATTCTCAATGTCATCTCCACCATGATATTTATACATCAGCTGTCCTAACCATGCTATCATTGCTCCATTATCGCCACAATATTTAGCAGGAGGTACATAAAATTCTGCTCCATGTTCATCACACATAATAGACAACATTTCCTGTAATCTTTTATTGACAGCTACTCCTCCACAAAGTAAAACTTCATCTTTTTTTGTATGTTCTAATGCCCTCTCAGTTACTTCTGTTAACATTGAAAAAGCAGTTTCTTGAAGACTGTAACATAAATCCTCTAGTGATGCTCCTTTTTCATATTTTCTTATGGTAGCTGTTAATAATCCAGAAAAAGATAAATCCATTCCTTTCACTGTATATGGAAGTTGAATATATTTAGATGATTTTTTAGCCAGTTTCTCTACAATTGGTCCACCAGGGTGTCCTAATCCAACTTCCCTACAAAATTGATCTAAAAGATTCCCAACAGCTATATCTAATGTTTCTCCTAAAACACGATATCTTCCTTCTTCAAAGGATATTATTTGTGTGTTACCACCACTTACATAAAGTGAAACAGGGTCTTCAGCACTTGTTGTTAAACGTCCAATTTCTATATGTGCTATACAGTGATTAACACCAACAATTGGTACTTTAAGACCTAAAGCTAATGTTCTAGCAGCTGTAGCTACAGATCTTAAAGCAGGACCTAATCCAGGTCCTTTTGAAAATGATACAAGATCAATATCATGTATATCTATTTTTGCTTCATTTAATGCTTTTTTTATTAATTTAGGAATAGTTTTAGCATGATGTTCAGCAGCTTCTCTTGGATGAATTCCCCCAGCTTGTGGAATCAAAGCCTCACCAACAGATGCTAATATGTTTCCATTGTTATCTACAATTCCTACTCCTGTTTTTTCAGCTGTACCTTCAATACCTAGTGACAACATTTATATATCCCCAGTTTTTTATCTGATATTATGGATTTTTTAGACTTAATACATTACTACAATAATTATCTATTCAATATAATTAATCATAAATTAGATAATCCATATTTTGACGTCATAATGCCTACAATTACCAATTTTGGAGCCCCTAGTGTTTTATGTTTATTTTTTATAGTAATGTTTTTCCTTAGCAATAAGAAAGATAAAAAAATAGCTTTACTTTCTGTTTTAAGCATAATTATTGCGGAAAGCATCGTCACAATTTTAAAATATACTGTCAACGAACCTAGACCATTCCTTGTGATTCCAAACGTAGATCTTTTGGTTGTAGAAAAAGGTTATTCTTTTCCATCAGGCCACTCTGCAGCTGCATTTGCAGTAGCAATGATACTTGGAAATAAATATTATATTAAATTAAAAGGGAGAAACATTTCAATGTGTTTAACACTGTTTTATGCAATCTTGATAGCATTTTCAAGAATTTATATAGGAGTTCATTATCCTATAGACGTGGTTGGTGGAGGAATTGTAGGAATTTTCTCTGCATATGTTATTTTAAAATTTGAAAATAATATTTACATGATTTTGAAAAAATTAATCAACTCTATACCTTAAAATAGCAGCTATACCTCCAAAAGCCTGCATTAGTTGTTTACCTTCATCGGTATCTGTAGATACAAATATTATCTCAGCTCCAGTATTTTCTGCAAGATCCATTAATTTTTTAACAAATTTTTCATTTTTTGACCCAAATTCTTCAGAAATTAGAAGAGTTTCTACAGCACCCATTTCTAAACATTTTAATATTTCATCCTTACCATATGCCGCAAGTCCTTCATCTTTTACTAACTCATTTAAAAATTTTTGCACAGCTTTTTTCTCCTGAACAATACTAATTTCAGAGAGAGTATCTGTAGCTTTATTTACAAGTTCTTTCAATCCAAATTCTCCTGTATATGATATATCAAAAGTACCAATTATCTTTTCTTTGAGTTCATAATGCAGATAATCTCCCTTTGCAAAATCTTCTTTTGTTGGGCCAGGACCACCTATTAATATACCTTTCAATTCATCTTTCATAGGTAAAAATAATTCATTCATGTGTTCACCGATCCTTTTTAAAAATTCATGTGCTGCCCACTCTATTATCCTGTCAAATCGTCTTTGTGACTGTCCTCCTGCTTTATGTTTCCCAGGGACACCACTAGTTAATACCTTAAGTACTTCAATTCTTTTACCTTTAAGTAATCCAATAGTAGCTTCTCTACGATCTATAACAGCCAACCCATATACGTCCTTTTCTTCTAACATTTCCTTTAAAGGTTCTAAATAAAATTTAGAATTGCAATGATATACATATGATGTTATTGGCTCTGGTGGCTCAAGAACATAAGTTTCCATTTTTTCTGTACCAGGTCCACCTTTAGGAATCATACCTGTAAATATAACAAGTCCATTTTTTGGAGGTTTATCAAAAAGTTTCAGTCTTTGCATTATCACCTCTATTCCTGACTGCACGTTTTTTCTTGTTTGTTTACTTTTTATATTAGCACTTTGGCTCAATTCTTCACGCATATGTTTCATAACATCGCTAATTTGTCTGTCAGGTGGTATATATACAGATATTAATTCTGTACCTCTACCTTTTTTCTTGGATAATTTCTCTATAGTTCTTTTAAGTTCATATCTGTCCCTAGATGATTTGCTGTCCACAATTTTCCTCCTAGTTTTTTATAATATTGAATTTTTGATTTTGCCTTTATAACTTTTTTCGAAACAAAACATAAAAAATTTAAAAAACATTGTCGAAATAAACCAATTGTATAAAAAATGTTGAGGTGAAGAAATGTTGTGGAGAGGAATACTATACATAATATTGGGGATTTTATTTTTAATGTCTCCAATTGGCGGTGTTAAACTTTTAAGTATATGTACGGGACTAATACTTCTATTAATTGGTATACGACTGATTTTAACAGCAAAAGGCTTATTACCATTGAGAATATACCATCTAATTTTGGGAGTTATTTTAGTGATAGTCAGTGTCTTATTAATATTCCAAATTATTCCTATTAGCATATTCCTGACAGCAGGATTGTACATTGCAGGTATCTTAGTGATTATTGCCGGAATATTCATGTTTACATTAAATCTCAGGAATATTGGTGTTCTATCTCTGCTAATAGGAGTTCTCTATATAATAACCGGAACTTTATTATTAAATCCATTCTACCTTGGAACAATAATTGGACTAATATTTTTAATACATGGAATTATTCTATTAAGGACATTGTAGATTTAAGCGATTCAATGTTTACTAAGCATCATATATATCCAGACTGCAATGAAAGCTAGAAGTGCTAAATACATTACCATCCTTGTTTTTTTAATTCTTTCGTGATTTTCGATTAATATTCTTTCACATTCAGGAGAACAAGTTCTCTTGTCAAGTGGTATAGGTTTACCACAAACAGGACAATGTTTATGTGGCTCTACCAATTTAAACACCTCACTTTGGAATGACTGTTGTACCTACTTCACCTTTAAGGACCCTTAAAAGATTTTGTGGGTCTTTTCCATTTGCAATTTTTAATTTTATTTTTGACCTACTAACAACATCTAACGCGGTTCTATCAAAAAATTCATAAGTACCTGCCATAGATTTGTTATCTAAAACCTCTAACATTTTACTTATAGTTACTTTACTATAAAATTTCGCATCCTTATATTTTTTTGGGTCTTTATCATAAAAACCATCTACAGATGTTAAGTTAATTAAGATATCTGCATCCACAAACTCTGCCAATATCGCTCCAACAGCGTCTGTACTATGTGCAGGTTCTGTTCCTCCCATTATAACTATTTTCTTGCTTTCAGAAAATTTCAAAGCCTCTTGAAAATTTTTAGCTATTTCTGGATATGCACTGTCTCCCAAGGCTATTTTTAATAATTTTGCATTAAGTCTAGTTACATCAATTCCAATATCATCACACTGTGCTTCATTAGCTCCTAAAGATCTTGCTAAGGCTATATATTCTCTTGCAGGTTTTCCACCACCAATAACTATCCATATTTTGTGATCTTTACTTAAATCTCTCAGTATTTTTGCATATTCTCTGAATTTTTTGGGATTAGAATCTTCCATAAGTACTGATCCACCGATGATGATAACGATCTTCATATTACCACCTTGCTACAAATAAATCTGTAACATTTATATCAAAGCACTTTATATAAAAAGACATAAGTTTTAGGTGAAAACTATGGAAGAAGATGACCTTTTCGATTTCGAGGAAGAGAGTAGAAGGTTCACCGAAATTGTAAATGAAATTCGAGAACGGCGTATTAAAGCCGAAAGAAGGCGCAAATTTATTAGAATATTTTTCCCCATCCTTGTTGTTATGGGGATGTCCATAGCTATCTTATTTTTACTCTTATAAAAATAATTTTATTAAACTAGTTTAGATTATTAATTTGTCAGTCAAATTTATTTTACTAGCTTAATGTGGAGGATATAATGATAGAGGATAAAATAAAACTACTTAGAAAAGCTGCACAGGTATCTACAACAGAAAGTGCAGAAAATGTATGGTGTGTCATAGTAGGAAACAAAGAAGTAATAGACACAATAGTTTATGAAGTAATGTCATTAAAAGAGAATGTCAAAATATTATTAAAAAGAAAGATGAAATTAAATGAATTATTCATAACTCGAAAATTTAATTTAATGGTGCTATATGGTGAAGAATCACAAATACGTGAATTAAGTTTAATATGTAAAGAAATAGGAGGTTTAGCATTAAAAATTGCGCCATATCATGTTAAAAACAATTCCAATTTGGTACTTATTGTGGGCTTACTACCTCATGTAAAAAAATATATTGGTAAATTAGAAGATAAAAATATAAAATTTTCAATAATCTTAAGAGAAGAAACAAGTAGTTTTATAGACACTGACGTCAGATTACTAAAATATTTGCCAAACTTTGTTAAAGATATATTGGATCCACTTTTTAAAGTTACTGATGTCCTAGTATCTACAATTTTACTATCAATAGATAAAAAAGATTTTGAAAAAATAGATGAAATAAAAAGCAAAGATGTGTTCGTCTTGAAATTCAGAGAAATAATGGGAGAGAAATAAAATGTTTTTTAAAAAAGAGAGCGAAAAAAAAGAGAATAAAGAAAAAGTGACAAGAAAAAAAGTCTCAAACGTAAAATCTTTAGGAATTGACCTAGGTACCTTAAATACGGTTGTAGCAGTTCCAGCAGGAGATAAATTTGAAATATATGAAATACCATCTGTAGTAGCTGTAAAAAAAGAAGATCCATCACATGTATTAGCTGTTGGAGAAGAAGCCAAATTAATGCTTGGAAGAACTCCTGAAGATATAATAGCTGTAAGACCATTGAGAAGAGGAGTAATAGAGAGCATTTCACAAGCTAAGGCCTTACTCATTCATGCGGTGAAAAAAGGTTCAAAGAACGATGTTTCTTCTGTTGAAAGAATAGTAGTTGGTGTTCCTGGAGATGTTTCAGAAGTAGAAAGAAAAGCTGTAGAAGAGATTAGCAAGGAAATCGGAATAAAAAATGTTATAACTATAAGTGAAGCATTGGCAGCTGCAATCGGTGAAGGTTTACCTATTGCAGATGCATCTGGTACAATGATTATTGATTTGGGTGCAGGATCCAGTGACGTCGCTGTTATATCACTTGGAGGAATTACAGATATTGAAACTTTCAGATATGGTGGAGACAATATCGATGAAAATTTAGTTAGGCTTGTAAAAGAAAAATATGATGTAGAAATAGGATTACATGAAGCAGAAAAATGTAAGATCAAAGTGGGAATGGTTAAATGCAACAAAGAATTAGAAAATAAAAAAATTAAAATAATTGGAAAATGTTCAAAAACAAATAAACCAAAAGAGATAACTGTGGATTCTAAGATGGTAGCAGAAGCTGCTGAGCCATTAATGAAAAAACTTATAAATGCATTATCTGACATCTTAGAAAGATTGTCTCCAGAATTAATTTCCGGTGTTTATAAAAGATCTGTTGTAGTTGGAGGAGTCTCACAGATAAGGGGGTTAAAGGAAAGAATATACGAGGAAGTAGGAATTCCTGTAAAAATCTCTAATGATCCATTGAAAGTTGTAGCTAAGGGGGCAGCCATAGTAGCTGCAGAACCTAGGGCATTAGAGCCAGAAATAAGATTGAAGGCTATGAAATGAGCATACTTGGGATAGATGAAGCAGGTAGAGGTCCGGTTTTAGGCCCATTAATAGTTTGTGGTGTTTTGGTTGACGATGAAAATAAACTAAAAAAATTAAATGTAAGGGATTCTAAATTATTAAGTCCTAGAAGGAGAAAAATTTTAGCAAAAGAAATAAAAAAGGTGTCAAAGTGCTTTATAGTAAAAATACAAGCATATGAAATTGATAAATTGAGAATTGCAGGTATTAGTTTAAATGAAATTGAAAGGATAGCTATGAGCAAAATTATTAAAAATGCAAATCCAAAGAAAGTAATAGTGGATTCAATAGACATTAAACCTAAAAGATTAAAGAAAAAACTACAGAAAGAAAACATTGAAGTTATTGTAGAACATAAAGCAGATGAAAAATATCCAGTAGTTTCAGCGGCTTCAATAGTTGCAAAAGTTGAAAGAGATTCTGAAATAGAAAAATTGAAAAAAAGATACAATTGTGATTTGGGTTCAGGTTATCCTAATGATCCAAAAACTATAAAATTCTTAAAAAAATTTAAAAGGAGTGAACTACCTGATTTTGTTAGGAAAACATGGAATACAGTGGAAAAATTATGTAAATAAGCATGAACATCAAAGAATTTGAAAATAAAGAAGAAAAAGTGTTTCTTATAAGGAATATAATAGAAGTTAGGATTCCAAAGAAAAGCTATCTTAAACTTATAAAAAAATATCCAAAAGAATACATAATTTCCTTTTCTAAAGAAAAAAAGATTTTTCATAGCATCACACATAGACCTCTCTACTATATAACAAAGGAAAGTGGAATACCTCTACTTGGATATAATGCATTTGGATTGATAGACAGAGGAACAAATTTAATACAAGTTAGGCCAATAACTGGATGTAATTTAAATTGTATATTTTGTAGTGTTGATGAAGGAAGGTTTAGCAGGAGCAGATTTGTGGATTATATTGTAGACGTTGATTATTTAGTTGAGGAATTTGAGAAAATATCTAAATTTAAAGGAAAAAATTTAGAAGCACATATAGATGGGCAAGGAGAACCATCCTTATATCCTTACTTAGTTGAATTAATAGAAGGTTTAAATGATTTAAAGGAAGTAAGCATTATTTCTATGCAAAGTAATGGTATTCCATTAAATAAAAAAATAATAGATAGACTAGAAGGAAAGTTAGATAGAATAAATTTATCTATTAGTGCATTAGATCAAAAAATAGCAAATAAGCTTCATGGTGTTAAATATCCGCTGAAAAAGATCCTGGAACTTGCGGAATATATAGCTAATTCTAAAATAGATTTATTAATAGCTCCAGTATGGGTTCCTAATTATAATGATGAAGAAATTACAAAAATAATAGAATTTGCTTTAGATTTAGGCGCTGGTAAAAGATTTCCACC
This sequence comes from Methanothermus fervidus DSM 2088, assembly GCA_000166095.1. Lineage (NCBI taxonomy): Archaea > Methanobacteriati > Methanobacteriota > Methanobacteria > Methanobacteriales > Methanothermaceae > Methanothermus > Methanothermus fervidus. The sequence continues at coordinate 872,545 of CP002278.1, forward strand.
ATTAGGAATACAAAAATATATACCTCACAAACATGGTAGGAGACCAAAAACAACTGTAATGACTTTTAAAGAATTTTATGCAAAACTAAAGGAACTTGAGAAAGAATATGATGTAAATTTAATACTTAAACCAGAATATTTTGGAACTGAAAAAAGAAAAAGAATTCCAAAGCCAATAAGAAAAGGAGAAAGTTATAATGCTAAAATAGTCTTACCTGGAAGATTAAAGGATGAAAAACTATGTATTGTCAAGAACAGATTAGTTTCTATAAGAAGTAATAAAAGAATTGGAGGTTTTGCAAAAATTAAAATAATTAGAGATAAAGATGGTATATTTTTTGGAAAAGAAATTTAATATGATAAAATTTTTTAATTTTGACGGAGTTTTTCTGAAATTTTTATAAAATTCTGGTAAAAATATTATACAAAAATATATTATAATTTAAAATTTCTGTTTATTTTTTATTTTAATTTTTCTATTCTATATTCTTGCTAAGTAGATCACAACAGCTAGCAATGTTTACTGCAGTAAAGGAAACCGATAAATTTAAATATTAGGACAAGTTGATGTGATAGTGGAGGTGATAACGTGGGTGAGTTACCAATTGCCCCAATCGGAAGAATCATAAAAAACGCTGGTGCTGAAAGAGTTAGTGACGATGCAAGAATTGCATTAGCAAAAGTTTTAGAAGAAATGGGCGAAGAAATAGCTTCAGAAGCTGTGAAATTAGCAAAACATGCGGGAAGAAAAACAATAAAGGCAGAAGACATTGAATTAGCTCGAAAAATGTTCAAATAATTTCTTTTTCCTTTTTAATTTTTTGGTGATAAATTGAGCAGGCTTGCAATACTAGATAAAGACAGGTGCCAACCAAAAAAATGTGGATATTTATGTCTAGAATATTGTCCTGGAGTTAGAATGGGTGAAGATACTATTGTAATCCATAAAAAAACAAAAAAACCTATTATTTCTGAAAAATTATGTTCTGGTTGTGGAATATGTGTAAAGAAGTGTCCATTTGACGCCATCAATATTATTAATTTACCTGAAGCTTTGGGTGACCCTGTACATAGATATGGAGAAAACATGTTTGAATTATTTGGATTACCTATTGTCACCGAAAAAGAAGTTGTTGGATTATTAGGTCCAAATGGAATTGGGAAATCTACAATACTTCGTATATTAAGTGGTGAACTTAAACCAAATCTTGGTAATTATCAAAATCCTCCAAGCTGGGAAGAAATATTTGAATTTTTTAGAGGGTCTCAGTTACAAGATTATTTTAAAAAATTAGCAAATAAAGAAATAAGAGTAGCACATAAACCACAAGCTGTAGATTTACTACCAAAATATGTGAAAGGAAATGTAAAGGATTTATTAGAAAAAACAGACGAATTAAATAAACTGGATGAAATCTCAGATCTTCTTAATTTAGAAATATCTCTGAAAAAAGATATTAAGGAATTGTCTGGTGGAGAATTACAAAGAGTAGCAATTGCAGCTACATTGTTAAAGGATGTTGATTTTTATTATTTTGATGAACCAAGTTCATGGTTAGATATATACCAAAGATTAAACATGGCAAAGGTTATAAGAAGATATGCTGAGAAATTTAAAAAATCTATATTGGTTGTTGAGCATGATTTATCAGTTTTAGATACAATTTCTGATTATATACATGTATTGTATGGTGAACCGAATGCATATGGAGTTGTATCAAATAAAAAAAGTGTAAGAGTTGGAATAAATGAATATCTTAAAGGATTTTTAAGAGATGAAAATGTAAGGTTTAGAAGGGAAGAGTTGAAATTCCATGTATCTAGAACAATTGAAACAACAAAAAAAGGAACAATAATCAAGTATCCATCATTTGTAAAATGTTATAATGGATTTAAACTATATGTGGATTCAGGAGAATTATATGAAAATGAAGTTGTAACTGCTTTTGGTCCAAATAGTATTGGTAAAACAACTTTTGCTAAAATATTAGCTGGGGTTGAAAAACCTGATAAAGGTAAAATTGAAGAAAATATAAACATAGCATATAAACCTCAATATATTTCTATAGAATTTGATGGTACTGTAGAAGAATTTTTACATAAAAATGTAACATATTATGGAACAACAGCATTTAGAACAGAAATATTAAAGCCATTCAAACTGGAAAATTTACTTCATAGAGAGGTTAGTACATTAAGTGGTGGAGAATTACAAAGGTTGATGATAGCAACTGTTTTAGCGGAGGATGCAGATCTTTATGTACTTGATGAACCTACAGCATTTTTAGATGTTGAAGAGAGATTAAGTGTTGCAAAATCAATTAGAAAAATTGTTGAAAATAAACATGCTGCAGCAATTGTAATTGATCATGATATTCTATTCCTTGATTATATTGCTGATAGAGCAATGGTTTTTTATGGAAAACCAGGTGTAGAAGGTCATGCTACTAAACCAATGTCCCTGAGAAATGCAATGAACAAATTTTTATCACAAGTTAATATCACATTTAGACGAGATAAGGAAACTAAAAGGCCAAGAGCTAACAAACCAGACAGTTACTTAGATAGAAAACAAAGAGAAGTTGGTGAATATTACTACTATGATACATGAGTCATCAAATACTAAATTAAGATAAGAAAAAGGTTTTTCAGTTCACCTCCTTTTCATCATGAAATCAGTGTGGAGTCTCATCATTCAAAATTATATTTTTTCTATACAAAAAATTAAATCTTTCTCTTTATCAACTATCCAATAATTTGAAATATTTTTCTTTACGTTGCCTATACATTCATTAATTATTTTGAGAACTCCGTTTACATCTTCTTCTCTCAAGTAAGGCTCAGACAGACTCACCTGACGTGTTTCAATTTTGTATTTGTCTTTATCCTTATACACCACTATAAAATGATATTGATTTAAAAATTTTTTAACATAAACAAACTTTTTTCCTTCTTTTAAATCTTTTAAAATTTTTTCTGCAGTTGATTTTACACCTCGTGTCAAATTTTCACCTACTGCTTCTAGAACTTAATTTTTTCATTCCCGAAACAAATTTTTCTGCAAATTTCATTACTTGTTCTTTTGGAATAGAAAAACTTACTCTAACATATTTTTCGCCATGTAACCTGCTTGTGTATGTTCCTTCTCTTATGAAAATATTATGTTTAAGTAAATAGTTAGCTATATCTGAAGGCCTAACACCTGTTTTGTGGATATCTACTACTAACATATTAGCATTAGAAGGGTATACTGGTATAAAGGCTCCATCAATTTCATCCACAGCATCTTTTATTATTTTTTGATTTTTTCTTGTGCGTCTTTTAACCTTGTCAACCCACTTATTTTTATGTTTTAATGCTGCAATAGCTCCTCTTTGAGCTAAAACATTTGTACCTAAATCATTAATTATTGATGAACGAACAGATTCCATAAACTCTGCAGGAACTATTAAGGATCCAACCCTTAGTCCAGCAAGGCCACAAATTTTTGAAAAACTATATACTGTAAAAGAACGTTCTGGAGCATATTTAGCTACAAGATAATGTTTTTCGGCAAAATCCCGATATGTAATATCATGCAAAAGATATATATCGTATTCTTCAGCTATTTCAGCAAAAGCTTTTATTTCAGATTTAGTATAACATGATCCTAATGGATTTAAAGGATCTATAAGTGATATTAATTTTGTATTTTTAGTTATATTTTCATTCACTAAATCAGGTGTTAATTTATAATTACAGTCTTCATTGTAAATTGACACTGAAATTACTCTTCCAAATCTTCTTGCAAAATTATCTATGATAAGATAACCTGGATCAGATGTTATTATTTCATCTTCAGAATCTAATAAAGTCTGCATTGTGATGTAAAGTGATTCCGTGCCACCAGCAGTTATCAAATTATCAAATTCATCATTGTTTAATTTTAAATCTTCTAAAACCAATCTTTTAAGTTCTTTAAATCCTTCAGGAGGAGGATATTTACAATATTCATGATTGAGTATTGAATCTATTATTGCATTTATGATCCTCTCATCATGATTTAAATGATTTGTATTCTGACCCATCCATATCATTTCTTTTTTATGGAAGATATAATCAAAAAATTCATTTGAAGGTTTAAGTCCTTCCGATAATGTCTTCATATTTAAAAATTCGGGGAAAACCATATTAATCACGATCCTCTTTATTTCGATAACCCATTTTCAACAATTTTAAACCTAACTTTTAAACCTTCTTTTTTATTTTTATGTCTTTTAAGTATTGCATATCTTTCACCACTTGACGACCCCATCTTTAATTCTACTATAATTTTACTCCAATATTTTAATGTTGTTCCTCCGACTGGTTCTATATTAGAACCATCCTCGTCAAACAAAGAATATATATGGTTCGTTATTACCACTGCCAAATTATATTTTCTGGCAATTCTAAGTAATAAAGCCATTTGTTTTCCTAACTCAACATTTAATTTGGAGGAATTTCCTTCTTTTAATCTGTAAAGTGCTACTGCAGAATCTAAGATTATTGCGTCAAATTTTTTGCCTTCTTTTTTTAATAATGAGTTTATTTTTTGTATGACAATTCCCTGTTCATAAAAGGATGATGGCTCATAAATTAATATATTGGGAGCTACCTTGTTAAAGTTATCTCCTGCAATTTGTTTCACCCTTTCTATAGATAATCCGCCTTCAGTGTCTATAAATATTACTTTTTTACCTCTTTTTGCAACTTCTACTGCTAATTTTATTGCAATATTTGTTTTTCCAGAACCTGGTGGACCATAAAATTGTGTAATAGTTCCTTTTTCTACCCCTCCACCTAATATTTCATCTATAGGTGAATTTGTAGGTATTTTCTCTGTTTCTGCTATTTCAGAAAGTGGCTTCATGTTTCTCAACTTCAATGCTTTACATCCCTAGAAAATCTTTAAGATAAAAGAAATATAAAAATTTTGTGATGAAAGCATTAAAATATCCAACTGTTAGAGAAGCACTCCTTTATAAAAATACAGATTCTGAATCTGTAATGTGTGAATTATGTAATAGAAAATGTATTATTCGTGATGGTCAAATGGGATTTTGTAAAACTAGAATCAATAGAGAAGGAAAATTATACACTTTAGTGTATGGAGATATTAATGCATTAAGTAGTAGGCCAATAGAGATAAAACCATTTTTTCATTTTTATCCTGGCTCAACATCACTAACATTCTCTACATGGTCATGTAATTTCACATGTCCATGGTGTCAAAATTATCATCTTTCAAAGAAAGCACCAAATCCTAAAAAAGCAAATTACATATCTCCAGAAAATATTGTGGACCTTGCTTTAAAAATGGGAGATGAAGGTGTCTGCGTTAGTTTTACAGAGCCAACATTACTATTTGAATATAGTTTAGACGTATTTAAGCTTGCAAAAAAGCATGGTTTATATACTTCCTATGTATCAAATGGGTATATTACTGAGAAAGCGTTGGTTCTATTAAAGAATGCAGGAATGGATGCAATAAATATAGATATAAAAGGAGATTCTAAGACATATAAGAAATATTGTGGAAACATTAAAGCTAAATTTGTGTGGAATACTGCAAAAAAAGCTTTAGATATGGGTATTCATGTTGAAATTGTAAATCTCATAGTTACTGGAGTGAATGATAATTTAAAAACAATAAAAAACATAGTGAAATTACATTTAAAAAATTTAGGACCTGAAGTACCAATCCACTTTACTAGATATTTCCCTGCTTTTAAATTTAACGAACCACCAACTAAAATTGAAGTACTTGAAAAAGCATATGAAATTGCAAAAGATTTTGGTATTTTATATCCATATCTAGGAAATGTACCAGGGCATAAATTTGAAAATACTTATTGTCCAAAATGTGGTGAATTATTAATAAAAAGAAGAAACTTTAAAATCCTTAGATGGAAATTAAAGAATTTTAAATGTCCTAAATGTAAATTCCCAATAAAAATAACAGGAGAGTATGTTGCCAAATGAATGGTGTGGAAGCATTGAATAAAATATGTAAAAAAATACTGGAAATTAGGAAAGGACAGAGGAAAGATATAGGACCAGGTATAATTAGAAATATGGAAGATTTCCATTTTAATTACTTAATTGATAGGCTTAAACTGGAAATAGAAATAGTAAAGAAATATTCCCCGAAAGTCAGGCCTGCAATAGATCCTGTGGTTTCAACTGAGTTAGGTATATATAGAGGGTATGACGTGGAAGTTGGAAAACTTTTAGGATACCCTATTTGTTGTATAAAAAGTTTTCTGGGAGGTAGGATAAGTATAGATGAAAATCATTTAAAAGAAATTTCAGAACTTAAAGTACCTAAAAATGCTTATGCAATTATCATGCCTTCTGGATTTATCCCATGTAGCTTAAAATGTAAAAAAGCTTGGAAAAGGAGACTAATAAATTTTGTGACAAAAAAAGAATATGAAAATATACTTAAACTAGAAAAAGAATTAATTACAAATTTACTTCATTTTCATCCAGCTTACGATGAATACTATGAAAAAATCTTACTTTCTGAGTGATCAAAATTATAGTAGTCAATGTAATCAATTGAGTATTTAAATTTTCTTTTTGGAGCTATAGAAAGATATAAGATTCATTAATTTGGCATTTAGGCGATTTTGTTATAAGTACTCCTCCAGTAAGTGTATGATTTCTAGATAAATTCCATATGCTTGGGGAGATTGCCAACAGAACTAGCAATGTTGAGAGGATTAATACAGATTTATATGGAAAAGAAAACACTATGAGAATATAAAACAGCTAAAAAAGGCCAAGTAATTAATTTGGATTCTTTTTATCTAAAAAAAGAAAAGTAAATAGAATTAAAAATTTACTCTTTCAATGCCTCTAATTCACTTAAAACTTCCCATATCAATGTTCTAGCATGTACAGGAATATTAGGATCATTACTAATTTCGTCCAAAATCGATATAACGCTACTTGTCCTTACACTCAATTCTTCTTCTTCATTATTTAAAATTTCTTTTGATTCTTCAGCGGCTCTTCTAATATTTCGAGGTATACTCGTATCATTAACAATATTATCTAATATTTCATTAACATGTTGAATTGTTTCTTTCTCACTCATGGATAGACCTCCCAAAAAATAATATATATCTAAGATTCTCATTACTTAGCAAAGATATATAATTTGCTGAGACTTTACTCACAAGATACGTTTTTAATAAAAAGTACAAATTTTTAGCTTCTAATACTTTTTAATGAATCCTGGAACACTGAGGAATTTATGATTCACAGACCTATTATTGTTAGTAGTAGTTTTTAATTGATAAATATAAAAAGCTTTCGTAACAGATCTTTTTTGGTTATAAAAACTAAATTTTTTATAAATATGGAAATAAACAAATTATAATGTTACTTTATGTGAACTATTTTTTTAACTCTCCACATATAGAAGGAAACAAAGTGATTTGATGGTTGTAGTTATTGGATCGGGGGCAGGCGGTGCAACTGTAGCTAGAGAATTATCAAAAGCAGGAATAGATGTCAAAATATTGGAAAAAGGACCATATATTTCACCAAAGGAAGCATATAAATGTTATGAGAAGGATGATAAAGTTTTAAGGACTTCTTGTGTAGGTGGAACAACATTAGTATCAATGGGAAATGCTCTAAGGACTTTAGAAGATGAACTTCTCAAATATGGTATAGATTTATCAAATGAATTTAGAGAACTTGAAAAAGAATTATCTATTTCACCACTTCCAGATTCTCATTTTGGTAAAGGTACAAAAATGCTTATGGATGCTGCTAAATCTTTAAATCTTCCTGTTAAAAAAATGCCAAAATTTATAGACCCAAACAAATGTGAACCATGTGGCAAATGTCCATTTGGTTGTCCAAAAGATGCAAAATGGACATCTTTGAATTATATAAATGAATCTTTGAAATATGGGGCAAAGTTATATTCTAATACTGTAGTTAAAAAAATACTTGTTAAAAATGATGAAGTTTGCGGTGTATTAACAAATAAAGGGAAAATAAAAGACAAAAATGTTGTTGTCGCTGCGGGCGCAATAGAAACTGCAAAATTACTTAAAAAAGTGGGTATAAAAGCTGGTGAAAAATTTTTTATGGATACTTTTATTACAGTTGGAGGTATTCTCAAATCAATAAATTTTCATAAAGAAGTCCAAATGAACATGTTCATTGAGATGGATAAATACATTTTGTCTCCACATTTTTCAACATTGCTTAGAGATAAGTTAAAATGTAAAAACAAGGATATAATCGGGATAATGGTCAAAATTAAGGATGACAGTTGTGGTAAAATTAAAAATAAAAAAATTATAAAGTATCATACAGAGAATGACATAGAAGCATTATGCGATGGTAGTGTACTGGCTACATCATTACTTGAAAAAATTGGAGTATCTCCTAACACTATCGTATCAACAATTCCTCGAGGTGCTCATCCTGGAGGAACAGCCCCAATTGGAGAAGTAGTAGACAACAACCTCCAGACTAAAATTTCAGGTTTATATGTTGCTGATGCAAGTGTATTACCTGAATCTCCTGGTGCACCGCCTATTTTAACTATAATGGCCCTTGCAAAACGGCTTTCTAAATATTTATTGAATTCATTATGATGAATCTCTAATTCTAAATAATTTTTAATAAAAGTAAAGTAAGTTTGATATCCACGATAAAAACCGAAAAATATATATAGGGACGAATTCTGGATATTTTGGAGTGTTTAGACCCTGAAAGAACAATTAAAAAAGAAAAAGAGGAGGAAGTTATATTAAGCGAAAATCGCCGTATAGTGTGCCGCTTGCACTTATATTGGCATTAGTATGTGTAAGTGGCGCACATGCTATAGATGATACAAACATGACAAAAACGCCAAAAGATGTTGGTAATTTATTTTTAAATGACAAAAATTCTAAAATAAATAGTGTTTTGGATGGAGCATCTAAAGCCTATGATTTTATAAATGAAAAAAACAGTGTTCCAGATTGTTTAGAAACTTCTGATGGTGAAACTGTTAAAAAACCACAATTTATACATCTAATGGCAAAAACAATACTCTATTTAGACGATCCAACACAAAATGAAATTGTGGAAAATGACTTCAACAACAATATAAAACCAGCTTCCACACCTTATTATGGTACTAGTTATTGTGAACTTAAAAAAACTGAATATCTAGATATAGCAAAGAGACTTGTGAATTTTGTTGAGAAGAACAAAAGGTTGCCAAACTATGTTAGTACCAAATCAGGGAAAATAGGATGTGATCTATTATTTCCAGTCTTTTCAAATGTATTGACCACATACAAAAATACAGGAGAATTGCCAGAAAATATAAAAATTTGTTTAGCAGATAAATATCAGGTTATTGGTCAAATAATGATGAAAGCAGCAAAATACAGATACATTAGTGGAATTAGCACTCTTGAAGAGTTTTTAAGGGCAGGTGGAGGCGACTGCTGGGCTATGAGTGAATATTTATTTAATGAACTTACAAAAGCTGGAATAAAGGCTAGAATAATTCAATATGCAACTGCTTATGCGCCAAACCACAGAACTGTACAATATTTCAAAGATGGACGGTGGATTGACCTCCCATACAGAAGTTACCCAATAAATATGCTGTTTTGGAATACCTACAGTAAGCCATGCATGTGTGTAATAAAAGTAAACAACTGCTAATTTCCCCCTCTTTTTATTTTTTAACTATTTACCATGTATCAGCATTGATGGATTTTTAACAATCATTGTTCCAGATATTTAAATGGGATATCCACCAAGGATTATTGTTTTTGTTTCATTTGGCTTTAGAGTTATTGTTAATTCCTTATACCTGACTTTAATTCCATTAACCGGATTTGTGATGTAATATTTTTTATGCATTAATCTCTATAAGTTTTCTCAAATATAAAAAAATTCTATGAAACTATTGATAGTTGGTATAAATACTAGGCCAATAGCTCATGCTGCCTATAATCTGGGTCATGAGGTATATTCTGTCAGCTATTATTGTCCTATAGATTTCAAAGCTTACAAAGATAGAAAATGCATTTTAAAGTATAAACCATTTAAATCCTGTGGAAAATTATCGGAACGTTTTAAAGAAAGATATTTAGAAGAAATGTCCAAAGAATGGATAGATAAAGTAGATTATATAATTCCATATACAGGTGCTCCTGTCAACAGCTACCCACAAAGAAAAATCTTAGGAAATAACAAAATAGAAAAAATAGAAAATAAATATAAATTGTATAAAATTCTTAGAAAACATTTTAACGTGCCAAAAACATATTTATTGTCGGATATTGATGAAGCTAAAGAAATAATTAATAATCATCCAAATAAGAAATTCCTAATAAAACCTGTGAAAGGTTCTGGTGGTTATGGGATATTCCATGCCAACAATTTTTCAAATAATTTTGGCAATAAAAAATTCTTATTACAAGAATACATAGATGGCGTTGACGTCAGTGCTTCTGTAATTAGTAATGGAAAAGAAGCTAAAACTATTTTTACGAGTAATCAATTATTAAATTTAAATGTAGCAGGATGGGAAGGACATTTTATTTATGAAGGCAACATAGTGCCTTCAATTTATGAAAATGAAAAAATGAAAAATATTGCAGAAAATGTTATTAAAAAACTTTCGTTGGTGGGATCTAATGGTGTAGATATGGTAATGACACATGACAAAATTTATGTTATTGAAGTTAATCCCAGGTTGCAAGGAACATTTGAATGTGCAGAATTACTAGGTATAAATGTTCTTGATGCGCATATAAAGGCATGTAAGGAGGGTATCTTAATAGATAGGATGAATATTAATGAAATAGCCATTAAAAAAATAATATATGCTAAAAATAAATTATTTGTGAAAAATACTGATTTTCCAAAAAATGTTCATGATATTCCTGCTAAGAATGTCATAATAGAAAAAGGAGAACCTGTTGTTACCATTCTTTCAAAGGCTAAAAAACTTAAGACCGCAGTTAATAAATTAAATAAAACTAAAGAAATAATAAACAAAAATTTAAAGTAAGATTACTATGCGAGATTTAGATAAATTAGGTAGGATCTTAAAAAAAGAAATATTGAGTCTTAATCGCCACGTGCCAAAACGTAGAAAAACCTTAAAGGAATTACTTGAAGAAAAAAAGCCACATGTTATTGGTTTAAATGGGAAAAGACACAGATTCAAAAAAAATGAATTAAAGCTTATTGCTTCTATTTTATCTCCTGAGGAATATGAAAAGATCAAACTTCCAATATATCTTGAAATGGGTACATCAACATCGGGGATAAGGATTAGAGGGAAATTAGAGTCCCGTGTCATATTATATGTACTTGGCAAAGAAAAAGAGATAGATGAACTTAAGAATAAAAATGAAATCTACATATATAAACCAGAGCTTAGAATTGTAAGACAAAAACTTCCAACCACTACACAATACATCTTTGTAACAAAAGGTGTTTAAAATGTATAAAGATCCATTGACTGAACTTTTAGAGGATCCTGATAAAAGAGCTAAGCTATCCGTAATATTTGTTGGATTAGTAATTCTTTCCACAGTAATGATTGTTTCGGGCATGATTATTTTTATATACCTGTTACTTAAGAAATATGGTTACTAGGTGATAAAAATGAAAAAGATAATTGCATTTGTAATTTTAATTATTGCTGGATCACTATTAGCATTTAGTTTTTTTACCAGTAAAAATACGAGTAAATCATTATTTGAAGATATAGAAACAGATCCTGCACATGCTTCATACATAATTTTAGGTGCCTCTTACATAAAAGTTCCAAAAGGCGCAACAGTTGTTACACAAGTTGATAGGGTGATAAGAGATAAATCATCAAGATACAATGTCAATGTTCCACCAAATCACATTCCAAAATCTCCTAAAGAACTTGTACCTTGGATGGAAGGAGCAAGAGTTGCAGAATTAATGAAATATGCTAATGTTAAAGTTATACCAGCCACTGGTGTAGTTATTAAGAAAATTAATGGAACATGGTATGGACCAGATGAAAAAGGAAATTATATATTTGAAGTAGATCCAAGTAAAGCAGGCCCGCCATTTTCCAAGAAAATAAATGAAAACACAGCAATAGAAATTGACACTCATGGTATGAACGTCATGGTACCCACTGCCATAAAAGAGCATGCATTTTTAGTTATTGCATGTGGAGATTTGATTGGTAAAGCCAAAGCAGAGATGTACATGGCAAAAAGAGGTATAAATTGTTATGCAGTATGTGATAGATATACACCTTATTGTTTAGGTTATCAAGGGCCAGGTGTCATTCTTGGTGGTGCCCCTATAAGACCTATTAAAGAAGGAGCAATCATAGGTGCTCAACCAGTATATATAAACACCAAAGAATTAATAGTGGCACAAACAACTCATGTAGCTTACCCATACCAATACTGTGATACTCCAGCAAGATTTTTCAACATGTTACAAAAGAAATATGGAATAAAATTAAATGTAAAGATTGTAGATTCAACAAATGCTGTGAAAGTCGTTGAAGAAGCAGAAAAAACAGGTGCAAATGTTATTGGTGTCAGAGTTGTTACATATCAAGATAAAAAGGCTGTTGAAAAATGGCTGAAAGAAAATCCTAACCATAGGGCAATATTGTTCCACTCTGCAGCATATGAACCTGGGTACAAATTATTCTTTGAGTTTCCACAACAAGTCACTGGTCAGGATCCAAGACCAATATTTGTAAAAGACATCCCAATTGAAGAATTACAGAAAAAATTGGAAGAGATAAGAAAACTATGGACAACATAACTTTTTGCCAATGTTGGATGGATAATCCATGCGTGTCATGATAATTTCAATAACAGAACAAGGGGAAAAAATAGCAGACAAGATATATAATAAATTTAAAAATGATCCCAGAGTTATCAAAGTAAGCAAATTCCACAAAAACGTCAAATCAGTGCTAAAAAAATATTTTAAAGAATATGATGTAATTATAGGAATAATGGCAACTGGAATCATGGTAAGAAGTATTGTAAACCTTTTGTCAAAAAAATATAAAGATCCTGGTGTAATAGTTATAGATGATGCAGGTAAAAATGTTATAAGTCTTTTATCTGGACATTTAGGCGGTGCAAACGAATTAACAAAAGAAATAGCAGAAATAATAAATGCAAATCCAGTTATAACGACGTCTACCGATGTACATGGATTTGTTGGGATAGATTCTTTAGCAAAAAAATATTATTGGAAAATATTAAATCCAGAACTAATAGTTGAGTTTAATAGTGCAATTCTAAAAAATAAAACTATTAAATTATTATCTCGAAAAAATTTAAGATATATATTTAAAAATCCTAAAATTAGTAGATCATATTCATGGGAAATGGCAGATGTAGATGGAATACAGGCAATTTTAAATAATAAAAAATTAAAAATGGTTCCTCTCAACTTAGTTATTGGAATAGGAACAAAGAAAAATATTGAAAAAAGAAAAGTAATAGAAGCAATAAATGATGCAGTTGAGATATTAAAAATTGATATTAAAAGAATAGACGCATTGGCCACTGGAGAAATGAAAAAAAATGAAGTTGGACTGCTGGACACTGCAAAAGAATTAAATTTACCTCTTTTACTTGTTAAAAAAGAAGAATTAAAAAATAAAAATTACCCATCTGACTCAAAATTTGTAAGAAAAAAATTTGGCATTGGTAGTGTATGTGAGCCTGCTGCTCTTCATGTCGCTGGAAAAAACTCACAACTTATTTTAAGAAAAATTACAAGAGATGGCGTAGCTGTTGCTGCAGCAGTAGGAGAAGGAAACTTGAAAGGAAATAAGGTGACATCATGATGAAGAAAATTGTAAAGTATGCACACTATTTACATAGGAAGGGTTTTACTGCTGGCAATGCTGGAAACATAAGTGTCTTATATAGAAATAAAATTATGGATGTTGTTGCCATTACATCTAGTGGTTCATGCTTAGGAACAATTAGTGAAGATGAAATTGTATTGTTAGATCTTGATGGGAATGTGATATCTGGCAAAAAACCTTCATCTGAACTACATTTACATATGAACCTTTATAAAATAAGGGATGATATAAATGCTATAGTTCATACTCATCCTCCTTATACAGTAGCACTAACAATGAAAGATATTAGAATCGAAAGACCAGAAGGTGTTCCTGGAAATAAAAAATTTTTAGAAGAAATTCCATATTATAGACCTGGGAGTATTGAGTTGGCAAATGCATGTTCAAAAAAATTAAAAAAAGAAAAAATTTTAGTATTGAAGAAGCATGGTTTAGTTACATGCGGATCTTCACTAGAAGAAGCTGTGAATTTAACAGAATTAGTAGAAAATGCGGCTAAAATAACTTATATATCATCTCAATAGTTTATTCTTCAAATTTAGAATCTGTAACTTCCTTAATATCCTTTGCAATTTTTTCTCCAATACCTTCTACCTTCATCAGTTCTTTCTCAGATGCATTTATAACATTTTTAACAGATCCAAACTTTCTGAGTAATTTTTTTGCATTTACAGCTCCTATATGTGGAAGTGATTCTATAACGTAAAGTTGTTTTTCTCTTAAAGTTAATGGCTTCCTTTCCGTACGTATTGGGATTTCTCTTTTTTCATGAAGTTGCTCACGAACAGCGATACGGTATATAATAGCTGCTGTGTCTTCAGGAGATTGGCTAGGAATTATAGGAATATTAAAATCTAGAGCTATTGATGCAAGAGCTCCTCTTATTGCATTTGGGTTCATAAACCTGGAATACAAATTTTTACCTTCTAATATTAAAACTGGCCTTGTAAATTCTTCTGTAAGTCGTTCAGCTTGTTTATATAATCTTTTATCAATTATTGAATTTATGAAATCATCTACAGTTTTTCTTTCAATTCCTACTTCATCGCTTACCTGATAATCAGCTACTGCAAGTGATCTAATTTTAATTTTAGCATTTAATTTTGTTAGTTCTCTTAATACTCCTGAATTATATTCCCTAGAATCAGCATAAATGACAACTTCTTTTTTATTTTTATGTTTTCTTTCTTTTCTAAATTTTACATGAATAGGTCTTTTTAGTTGTTTCTTCATTTTGTTTTCTTTTCTTATACTTGACCAGTAATAAGCTTCATCCCTTGTACCTTCTGAAATTAATACAATCATTTTACCTTTTCTTTTTCTTCCAGTCCTTCCTCTTCTTTGAATCATTCTAATCTCTGATGGAACTGGTTCATAAAGTATTACGGTGTCTACAGCAGGTATGTCTATACCTTCTTCAGCAACGCTTGTGGATATCAATACGTCGTATACTCCTGCCTTAAATTTTTTTATTATTTCTTTTTGTTCTTTTTGGGATAATCCTTTCTCACCATCTCTACCTCTTTGCCCATAAAACTTAACAGAGGATATGTTATTTTCTTGACATTTTTTATGGATTTGTTCTACACTATCTCTAAATTGTGTGAAGACAATCACTTTATTTTTGTTTGCGATTTCTTTTTTGAGAATTTTAATTAATTCATTTAATTTTGGATGTTCTTGATTTCTCATAAATCTTCTTTCTACCAAAGAAATAGCTTTCCTAAAATATATGTCTTTCACCAACGATCTAGATGCTTTAGTTTGTTTTTTCTTTAACCTTTCTAAATACTTGTATAATGCATTTATAGTTTGTGTTTCTAGTAGTTCTAATGCATGTTCAATATTTATGGATGCAACTAGAAGAGATATTGCAGTGTATAATTTCCTTGAAGAGTCTATTGTAAGCATTTTTTTAAGTTCCTTTCTAGCATCTAATAAATCTTTTTTTGTAACATTTTCATTTTTTATAATATCCATTCTTTTCAATAGTTTTAGACGACGTTTTAAAGACTTTTCCATGAGTTTTTTAATTCTTATTAATTCATCATCTAGCTTAACTTTAACCCATTTAGTTTCTATTGGATTGAAATAAGGTGAAACATCTTTATCTTTTTCAGTTTTTATGATAACGTCATCAATAGATAAATTTTTACATACTTCATTTATTTTTTCTTTATCAGATCCTGGAGACGCTGTAAGTCCAATTATTAATGGATTCTCAGCATCTTCTAAATATTTTGAAGCTAAATAAACATATGAATATGAACCAACAGCACGATGACATTCATCAAATACAACTAATGAAACATCCTTTAGTGAATAATTTCCCCTTATAAGATCAGACTCTATCGTTTGTGGTGTAGCACAAATTACTCTAGAATTTTCCCATAATTCCACACGTTTTTTTGGTGGTATGTCACCTGTTAAACAGGAGGTAGGTACTATCATAAACTCTTTAAATTTTTGATGATGTTGCAATGCTAATGGTTTGCTAGGGGCTAAAATAAGTACTCTAGAGTTTTTATATTTATGAAGACGTTCAGCAGCTACAAGTATTGCTATCACAGTTTTACCTAAAGCTGTAGGTGCCACTATCATTGTGTTTTTATTATTTTTTAAAATTTTAGCAGCTATTATCTTTTGATATAATCTAGATTCTATTTTATTTTCTTTAATGAGGGGATGGGATATATATTCCAGATCTACTACCCCCATACTTTTTTGCAAAATTTAACGATGATTAATTTTCATTGTGAAAGCAATTCACATTATAATTTTTCCATTTCAACTACATAAAGTTAAATTCTAAAATAAGACCAGTTATCTACATACTTCCCAATACATTGATGAAAAATAAAAATGTCGTTAAAGCCATAAACTT
Source organism: Methanothermus fervidus DSM 2088 (assembly GCA_000166095.1). Lineage (NCBI taxonomy): Archaea > Methanobacteriati > Methanobacteriota > Methanobacteria > Methanobacteriales > Methanothermaceae > Methanothermus > Methanothermus fervidus. Next base: position 889,326 of record CP002278.1, read on the forward strand.
AAAATCATTTGGAATATACCTTATGATATAATGCTACAAATCTTTCTGATACCACACCATCACCTATGAGGTATTTTACCTAGTCTTCGTAAAATAAAGTAAAGAATAACTCCCATGATTGCTATAGTAAGAAGTATATCTTGTCCCACATGATATATATTCACCAACCATGCTTGCCTTGTTAATTCACCTATTTTTTCTAAATAGTCTAATGAAAGCATAAAGTATCCCAAAGGCATTATAAATCTAAAACAATAATACGCAAGATCTCCTCTTTCAACACTTTTAAAAATCTTTGATCCATACTTTCCCCAATATAAAGATAAAAATGCAAGGTAGATACCTGCTAGTGCAGAAGTTACACAAACTCCCAGCAGAATTACAAACATATGTGTTTTTGCCCAGGGTAGCAAATTAGGCCTGGATTCAACTATCCAATCTAATGTTATGAAAAAAATAAAGAGTATGCCTAATATACAAAAGGTCACCTCTAATAATTTTAATCTTGATACCATTGACATCGCCTATCAATAATATATCTTTTTAAAGAAAAAAAAATAAAAGAGGTCTAGGAGTTAGTGATCACTTATTTATGTGTATTGTATCTCAGTAGCCTTATTTACATCATTTATGCCTAGTAATATAAGTAATTAGTATAAAATGATTACTATCAGTGTAAAATGTTAATCATAAATTATTGTACAATGATGTACATGGAGATGTCGCTAAACTTACCTTTAGCGACATATATGATTTCTAACCTCTACTTAGATGCGATGGGAAAATGCCTTAACTCATGATTAGAAAACAGTGGTTCGTTTAAATACATAGATTGTGGTGGATGTCCTTTTGACCACTCAGAAACAGCTTTATTCATGTTATTAGCATTGCATTGACAAAAGTATAAAATTACATAATATATATAACATAAAATCAGAGGGGGTGCCTAAATGAAGTCTAAAGCTGTATTAATCCTCTCAACATTGCTAGTTCTGTTGGCAATTTCTCAAGCATATGGAGCTAAAGAAGTTTATCCAGAGTATGGCTCCCTTAAAGATGTAATAGAAAACTCTAATCATGGAGAGACAATATTCCTGCATAAAGGGACATATCATGCTTCAGGAATTGTGATAGATAAGAATTTAACTATTGTAGGTGAATATAAGGATGGAGTTGTAATTGATGCTCTATGGCAAGACCCTATATTCATAATTTCCAGCGGTGCAAATGTAAGGTTGATAAATTTAACATTGACCAATGGAAATGGAGCAGGAGGTGGTGCAATAAAGAATAATGGATATTTAGTGGTTAAGAACTGTGCTTTTGTGGATAATTATGCTAGCGAAAAGGGCGGTGCCATTTTTAACAATGGTACTTTAACAATAAATGGTTGCAGATTTAAAAATAACAAGGTCATCATACTCGGCGGCGGTACTATCTACAATTCTCGTGAAGGTCAGGTTACAATAAGTAACAGTGTATTTGTGAATAACAATGCTGCTGTTTTTGGAGGAGCTATAGATAATGATGGTTATTTAACAATCAAAAATTGTGTATTTGAAAACAACACTGCTTTTATTGGCGGTGCTATCTATAATAATGGTGATTTAACAATAATACATTCCACATTTATTAACAATGGTATAGTGCGGGGATTTGAAGGTACCATCAGTAATAATGGTAATTTAACAATAATACATTCTACATTTGACGGAAAGAAAGTTAGCTATAAGAAAGAGAAAGTAACAATGCCAACACCAAAGAAACCACCTATAAAATCGTCATTTGATTATTTTTGGGTTACAAATACAGATGATGGCTCTGTTTCTAAAGTAGACAAAACAACAATGCAGGAAGTTGCTCGCTATAGAGTTAATCCAAATAATAATACTTGGACAAGTAGAATTGCTGTCGACAAAATGGGTAATGCATGGATTGTTAATACCAATGTAGGCACGGTAGTAAAAATTTTAGGAAATACTACTGGTTTAAACAATACCTCTACAGGACCTAACGACATAAAACCATGGGGACAGGATCAAGCAGTACAATATGAAATTGTATTAATACCAGGAAAAGAGGGGACATATAAGCCAGGTACATATACAGGAGGTTATGATCCCAAAGGCAAATATGGAGAAAATGGAGCACCATCTCCTAGAGCAATTGCTGTGGATAAATATAACAACGTGTGGGTAGGTACATATGGAACCCAGATGTTATATTACATTAATGGTAGTAATGGACAGATAATATATAAATTTAATCTCACAAATAATAGTATTCATAATGTTTCTTCTAACTTTAGGCCTTGTAATGCCATTATAGATGAAAACGGATATCTCTGGATTACTGGGGACCTCAGTGGGTCAGTATTAAGGGTTGTTTATGACTATAATAATGATACTGTACTCATTAAGAGAATTGATGAAATACCTTTGGGAGGAAACGTAGATTATGCATATGCAATTGCATCTGATCATAAAGGTAGGATTTTAGTCACGACGTATTCTAAAATTATCGGTTATCTTTATATTATAGATTCAACAACAGGTAGTATATTAAGAAGTGAAACATTATTACTATATCAGTATCCTACAGGAATTGTAGTGGATGATAATGGGAATATTTGGATTGCATGCTATTATGGCGTAATTAGGTTGGCTAGTGATGGCAGGATAAAAGCTATAATACGAGTAGGTTATTGGAATACAGGTGTAGGGATAATAAAAAATGAGACAGGATGGAAAATAGTTGTAACGAGTTATAAAGATAATCGTGTTTATACAATAGACCCAAATACAAATAAGGTAGACAACAGTGTTGCTGTTGGCCCATGTGGACACTATATGTATGGTGATTTTACTGGATATGAGATATTAAGAACGTTAGCAGCAGATCTATCAATAGTGAAGAATGCAAGCGCAACAACTGCAAGACTTGGAGACAGAGTTACATTCACAATAACAGTCATGAACAATGGACCAAACAATGCAACAGATGTGAATGTAACAGATAAGCTACCTTCTGGACTTGAGTTTGTAGGCTGTTATGCAACAAAAGGAACCTACAATCCAACATCAGGAACCTGGAATTTTACAAATCTAATAAATCTTCTAATAGATAGATGGTTGCATCTTCTTAATATGACATTTTCTGATAATATGACGTGTGGAATTGATTACTATGTAAAGAATAACAAGGCAAAATTCAGCTTAAAAGTGATTATGCCCACAAAACCACTTAAACTTGGAAAACCACATGTTCTAAAACCACCAAAACCAACAAAGATTAAACTCCTAAAGGGAGGAAAAGAAAAGATAGGAAAAAAAATTAAGATACCAGTTACTGGAGTGCCTCTAACTTATCTATTACTTGGATTAATCCTAATAATCCTTGGACTATCAGATAGAAGAAAAACATAACGCCTACTTTTTTATATTCTATTTTGTTATTTCCTAAGATTTTTTCTTTGTGGGTAGCTGTTGAAGTGACACAAAATTTTTTTATAGTCAATTTTTTAATATTTTATACAAATTTTTGAATTTTAGTGGTGCTAGTTGGAGGGACACTCCTATGGCAAAAGGAGTTGTTTATGTATTAGCTGCGTTAGTTATTTTATTTGGCTTGTTTTTTGTGGCAATATTGCTTAGCCCTACAAAAAGTGGTGAAGAAGGTATACAAGGTAAGATTTCATCGTTTAAAGAAAAGGTAAAAAATGTTCCAAAACAGATTTCAAATAAACCCACACCTGGCCCTGGTCCTACCCCTCCTGAACCAGGGCCTACTCCACCAGAACCTACTCCACCTGAAGAATCACAGCAAGGTGGAGAAGTACCTAGCGGCGGATAACGAATAAATTTTTAGTGTTCTTTTTTTATTTATTTTTAATTTCGTGACTGTAATATATATATGAGTTTTTTCAGAATATGTATTACCTATTATTGAGGGTCTATGAAAAGTTTCTATATATGGACAGTTTTAGTTGTTCTTGTGGCTATGGTGTCTGTTAGCTGTGTTTCAGCTGCAGACACAATTAGTAGTCAACACTCCAATGATACACTCTGTATCATGGATGCAACTGGATACACAGCCGATATCAGCACTATTCATTCCGAAATTGAAAAGACAGATGTGATCCTCCAAAGTAAGGATTACACTTGTGGACCAGCAGCACTCTCTATGGTCCTCCAGAAACTTGGAATACAGGCAACCGAGGATGAACTGGCAGCACTCGCAGGGACCACAGAGGAAGGGACAACAATGCAAGGTTTAGTGGAAGCAGCAAAAGCTAAAGGAGTAAATGCAGTAGGAATGAAACTCGGCATAAATGAACTTAAAGAAAACATGATTGTACACCTAATGAAGGATGGCGAAGGACATTATGCTGTAGTTAAAGAAATAACAGCCAACACCATCAAATTGGCAGATCCAGGTTTAGGGAACATAGAATTATCACTAGAAAAATTCCAGGAAATCTACACAGGAAATGCTTTAGTAATCAACCAAACAACAAACCAAAACACCTCCAACACAAATAAAACAGAAGAAAACATAACTACATCAAATAAAATCCTCAGCAAAGAAGAAATGCAGAACATCAAGGGTAAAGGATGGCTAAATAGGCTTTGGAGAAAAATAAAAAGGGCCCTCCTGAGATGGTGGCATTACCAAAAAGTGTTCCAGCAATATCACTCATATCCTCCTTACGGGGTATGGTGAAAATATAAGCCTGGCAAGCCTTGAGTACAATTATTATCTTTAGGCTTATTAAATTTTTTAAGAGGTGGTTATCATTATGAAGGAGTTGAGTGAGTCTCAAAAGACATTTCTTTTGGTTTTTGTGGCTTTTTTGTTGGGTATAGTTACAGGGCCTCTTATCCCAGCCCTTATGCTTGAATGTATCTATACTCCTTATCCTAATATTCTAGGACCATTTTTAATGTTTTTCGCTTGGCTTTGCATTCTTTCTAGCTTTAAGAAGGATAATAGGTGGTTTTATGTTCCATTAGCAATTTTCTTGATATTTACTCTAGTCGCTCCATTTTTGGGTATGACGGAGGTTATCCCAAAAGTGAAAGAGAGAATAGCGCATCCACCAAGCCAAGGATTAATAGGAGTAAAACCTTATTCATTCACTACATTCATAACAATCTTCACTCATAACTCCGGAGGAAGTATAACAGATTATCTTTCAGGAGTTAGTATAATTTTACCTTTCCTAGCAGAGGCAATATGGGATCTTTATTTCTCTACTATGACGGCCGCATTTATATCCTATTGGCACTGGAAGGGCCTAAAAGTCATTCTTGGTAGTATCTTTATATACTTTGAATACTCTGCATCATATTTATCTTTCATTGCGGGTGCAAATGTAAGTCGTTATATGTTTAAAGCCATAATAGATGTTTTGAGGACTCGTAGGATCCGTGGGAATTTCAAAGAGGTTAAAGAGGCCTTTAAATGGGGATTAAAACTGGTTGGAGTCAGTATTGTTCTCTTCTTTGTGGCTGCAATCTTTGAAACTTGGTGGGCGCCATGGTGGTACAAACAAATATTTCCATGAGAGATTCTCTTTCATTGTTCAGCTATATGTGTTGATGATATTCTATTTTTTAATGCCATGCTTTCTCTCAGTATTGATTATTGGACCATTGAAGAAGTCCTGGTCTCCAGTACACACATCAATAATACATACTTTTTATTAAAAATTAAAATAGGGTTATAATATCTCTTTACTTAACAGTTTTTTATTGTATGTCCGAACGTACACATTAGTGCAGTTAACATATATGCATAAAATAAAAAAATTTTATTTTAAGAATAAATAGGAGTGTAGTTGATGAAGAATATTATTTTTTTAGCATTACTAGTAGGCGTGGTAATTGGATTAAGTATTGGATTTATGAGCAACAATGTTAATAATATCAATTCTATCTTTAAGAATGGCACAGTACAAGAATCTAAGAGTTCAAATCGTATAAGTTACGTTAACAGTGAAAAATCATATTCATGGACTTGTCCTAACTGTGGAGGACATTCATATCACATAGAAGAGCATATAGGATACGATGAAAATGGTAGTATAATTGGAGGTTCAAAATACCGTGTATGTGATAATTGCGGATACAAAGAGGAAATTGGAGTCGGTTAACAATGTCAAGAGACAACAGTGAACCACATAGCAAAGTTGATTAAAAGATCAAAGATAACTATACTTTCTTTTTGCATTTCTTATTTATCGTAGTTTATAATTTTACAAATTTAGAGTTTATGTGCATATTCTTCGTTTGCTCGTTTTTTAAACCATTCTACAAAATTTGGAAATGAATCTTTCTTTATTATATCTTTCACGTCGAAAACATGAAGATACGCATGTCTAGAAAAATATATTCCCAATCGTTTTATTTTATAATTTGATGGCATTCCATCAATGCCACCAATTTTGTAGAGAATATAGTAACCTATCAACTGATTAAAATAATCTCTTCTTAATTCAAGGTTTTTTGTAGTTTTTATATCTATTATCGTATCATCTATCACAATATCACAATCTGCTCCCCCAACCAATTGAGATGCTTCCCCAAATGTTGGATTCAATACACATATTTTCTTTGCCTTGAAATATTCTGGCTTCACTATCGATATTAAATTCTTTAAATCTTTTATGTCATTTTTATCGACACTGCCTAAATTTTTATCTACGACCCCAGCCCTATATATTAAATCCACCTGAGCCAATAACAATGCTGCTCTGTATAAATCAGAATTCATCTTCCCTGTTTTAATAAATTCATTATAAACCTTCTTTGAATACTCTATTATTTCTTCAACTTTATCATAAACATAAGGATCAAGTAATTCAGGATTTATAATTGTATCAACGTCGTCAGAGAAAATTTCATCTTTTGTAAACATTGATAATAATTGTAATCTCTCTAATAATTGAAGAGATACTTCACTAACCCAAGGATGTTCAACAGCATCAGGATTCAATCGTTTTATATAAAAACGAAGTAGATAATCAAATGCCATGCCTACAAGACCATAATGGTTTGTTAGAGGAGGTGCCAATAATTTTCTTTGGACTTTTAATCGTGGTTTTTTAAATTCTCGTTTAAAGGCCTGCCTCACATCTTTTATTTTAATGAAAGATGTTAGACTCATAATTTAAACTCCATAAATTTATTAATTAAATTTTATTTATTAATAACCATTATTATAATTCTCCCTCTAACTCTGCATCTAAATTCATATATTTATTCTTTAGCTTCTTTATAGTTTTTTCATCACTTTTCCAATATCCTCTTTCATATGCTTCAAGAAATCTCTCCAACATTTTTTTAGTAGCATATTTATTGTTTTTTTCTAATTTTCTATACATCTTTTCATCAAAAATGAAAGTGTTAACAGCTTCATCCCATATCCAATTATCGACAGCATTAGTAGTTGCTGATAATCCTAGTAAATATTCAACCCTGTCTGCTATTTTTTGAACACCGGAAAAACCATGTTTTAACATGGCATTTATCCATTTTGGATTGAGAGTTCTTGTTATTGAACCTCTTTTTATAGAATCATCAATTTTTTCTACTTTTGGAATTTCTTTCGTACTATCTGCTATAAGCATTTCTGGTTTTTTGCCATCTCTTAAAATCTCAACAGATTTTGACAAACCACCAAAAAATTCATAGTAATGATCTAAATCTGTTATTTCATAATCATGAGAATCTCTTACTTGTGAAATAAGATCTACATTCTTTAATAATTTTTCAAAAACTTCTTGAGCCTTTTTTGAATAATGATTTTTTGTGTATGCATAACTCATAGAATGAATATATGCTTCCGCTAAATCATTTTCATTTTTCCAAGCACTATCCTCAACAAGTTCTAATAATCTTGTATTGTATTCTGTTGATTGTGGCCCGAAAATTCTAGCTTTTGCTAAATTTCCATGTTCCTCAAGTTCAGTTACATGTTTTTTTACAAAATTTTCATTTTTTGATTCTGGAAGTTCTGCTACCATTCTAAATGCCTTGTCAAGAAGTTCCATAAGATTTGGAAACATCTCCCTAAAGAATCCACATATTGTAACGACAACATCTATCCTTGGTCTTTTAAGTTTCTCAATGGGTATTACTTTTAATTTTTTCTCCCAAGGTGTTTTGTGAATAATTTTTACACCTAGATAATCTAATATTTGGGCAATGGTTTCACCTTGAGTCTTTGCGGTTTCAAAACCCCAAAGAACTACCCCAACAGTCTCTGGGTATTTTCCATGTTTTTTGAAATAATTTTCTATCGTAAGTTTTGCTATTCTTTTACCTCTTTCAATTGCTGCCTCAGTAGGTATTTTTTGTGGATCAAATTCATGAATGTTTTTTCCCGTTGGTAGAACTTCTGGATTTCTTATTACATCTCCACCCACAGAAGGTTCTATATATGAGCCATTTAAACTTTTAATTAAATTTTTCAGTTCCAGGGAATTATCTACGAAATTTTTAACTCTTTTAACACAGTAATCTATAGTTTCCTTTATGTCTTTTGGTAATTTTTTGTTATTTAAATACTGTTTTACAAGCTTTTTAGCTTTTTTATCAATTTTTCTAAGTATGCGAGGATTATTAAGCACTTTTTCATATTTTAATCCCATTCTTTCAGCTATAAGTCTATGTAGTGATTTAACGCTGCCTCTATCATATCTAGCAATAGCTGTTATAAGTTCTATTAAATCTTTCTGCTTTAACTCGTATTTCTCTCCAACTACATGTAATCCTTTTGGAATTATCGAACGTCTATATTCATAAAGTTTTCTTTCCAATTGATTTAAATCTTCTCCCAAATGAAGTTTTTTTGCCAATTTTAATGCTTTTTCTTTTGCTATTTTTGCTCTAATTTTATCTTTACCTTTATCTTCTCTATATTCATCTAGTAAATCTTCTAATTTTGCATATTTACCATACGTTCCTGCAGTTGTATATGGTGGCGAATTGTAACTAATTAAAGTTCCATAAAGTCTTCTTTTAGCTATAGATGCTTCTGAAGTGTTAATAATATGATAAATATAAACATTTGGCATATTACCAATTAAAATATCAGGGAAACATTTTGAACTTAATCCTATTTCCTTACCTTTTGTAAATTCAGCAGTGCCATGAGTTCCAAGATGTATAACACAATCAGCTTTAAAAACGTTTTCTATCCATTTATAGAACGCTATATATTGGTGATGAGGTGGTTTTGTGTCATCATGAATTGCAGAATCTATATCTTCATTACTTAATGGTGGCCTGGATGGTTGAACACCTATAAAAACATTTCCAAGAGTTACTCCAGGAATCAAAAATTTATTTTTATCAACTAAAATATCTCCAGGAGGAGGACCCCATGTGTTAATCACATCTTTCTTTACTTCATCTGGAAGTTTATTGAAATACTTTAAATATTCTTCAACATTTAGTTTTGGACATTCGTAAATTATTTCTGAATTGAAAAGCCTTCTTTTTATGAATAATTTTTCTAATTCTTTTCTGTTTTTTACTTCAACTTTGTAACCATTCTTTTTTAAAATTTTTAAAATTTTTCAAGACTGACAAAAGTGTCTAAATAGGCAGCATTTCCAAGATTTTCTTCTCCAGGAGGATAATTGTAAATAATTATAGCTATTTTCTTTTCTTCATTATTTTTCCTTTTAAGTTTTTAACCAGTTTTCAACCCTTTTTAACAAACTTATCAACTCTATCTTCTATTGGTACAATTTCATAATTTTTTACACCGCATAGTGGGATTGATTCAACGCCCCCATCTGTTTCTGGCAATGTAACAGAAGTTATTGTTTGTAATGGTGATAAACCTCTCTTATTTTTTCTCCAATCTTTTATTTCCTGCATTAACATTAAAGATGGCGTAAAAAGTTTAGAGTCTATATTTTTTAAAAATTCTATTGTTGGTTTAGAATCACCGCCTAAAGGACCGCCATTCAATTTAAACCATAACAAACTTATTATTCCATCAAGCTGCTTATCTTTAAAATATTTTTTCATAGCTTCTAGGTTTCTAATTCCATCAGTATAAACAGGAATTATATTACAATCCAATTTTTTACAATTTCTTCTAAAAGAGGTAGGGAAGTATCTCGATGCATTCCTCCATAATAAATTACTCCCACTGTAGGTTTATCTGGTGAAATTTTAATTTTATCACCATATACTGGATGATACAAACCAAATTCTGGATATTCTATTGGATCTTCAACCTCCACATCTAAACCCTTCAGCTTACAAATGTGAAGAAACATGTTCTTGTAATTATTATAGCCACCATTTGCCCAATATTTTAAAATTTTAATATAATTTCTAGTATCTTTTAACACTGTAATAGGTAAAAATTTTCCAAGGAACTCTATAATCTTCTGAATCCTTTTAATCCATTTCATCATGCTTTCAGGGTTACCATATGACATTGTACATTTATCACTTTTCATTATTTTACTCATTTTAAATTTGCCTAATTTTGCAAGAGATAAAATAGATGGAGATCCACCTACTAAAGCAACAACGTCCTTATTTTTGTAATTGAGTTCTGTAAGTGAAAGAGGATCACCCCTAACATCCATCAAAATTATATCTGCCCAATCAACATACTTTTGAAGTGTAGATTTTTTAGGAAGATCATGAGCAAAAATTAATTTAACATTTGTATAATCTGAGACATCTTTGATAGCTCTATGTAAATTCCTACTTACAACAGTGGATATCAATAAGATATTTGGTTTCATTGCTTTTGCCTCCATATATATATGTGATTTTTAGTTACTAAAATATTACTTAAAATATTTTTTTGTTTAGTCACTTTCTAGGCATTGCAAAGTTTTAAGCATGTGTTTGTGAAAATTTAAAGTATAGATTAATGGAGGAGAAAAAATGGAAGAAAAATTACCATTTGCTAAAGCAGAAGTAGTAAGATTAATGAGAAAATATTTAGATGACGATAAAATGATAAGAGAACGTGTAAAAATAGAGATGAATAAGTTTTTAGGTGAAATTGTGAAAAATATTTGCAAAGAACTGAATAAATATCCTTACACAGTTGTAGAACATGACATGTTCAAAGAATGCGTATATCCCTACAGAAATTTAGATAGAATCAATGAAGAAAAAGAAAGAATGATAAAACATTTAGAAGCTATAAAATCTGATTGTGATGCATTGATATCTGAAATAAAACGAAGTTTTGATTTGACAAGTAAGCTATAATTCTATAAATCCTGTTTTAAGGTTTTTTATTTCTTCTTCTGTTAATTTTCGTTTAGAAACTTCTGGGTGATCGATAAAACTCTGACCTAAAGGATCCTCTAAAATCATTTTAACCTTTCTTTTACCATTTTTGACCTCTTTTAATTTTTTAGATATTTCTTTTATTTTTACTCTAGTTTTTTTGTCTTTAAATAATATCTTAGAACTTTCAATGACTTCTTCAAATCTATTTAATACACCTTCAATGTTAGATATATATCCTTGAGATTTTGGTCCAGGTTCAACCTTTAATCCTAATTCAGGTATTCTTATAGTTGCTGATTGAGATTTCACAACCCTTGCATTAAGTGTTTCTAAATGTACATCAATTGAATATCTCATAGGTTCTTTTGATTCAAGACAAAGAATATCACTATCTCTGTATCCACAATTTTTACAAATAGATGCAAATTCCAAAACTTCTCCGAAATATGGTATTTTTTGTGTTGTAGTTATTACATTTAAGGATCTATTTTGGCAGAGAGGACAATTAGCTATCATTTTTTGTTGCAATTGCACCACCTCTGTATAGTAACCCTTCCTTATCTAGTTCTTCCACAATTTTTTCCAATGTCTCTTCATCTGGTGCACATATCTTATGAGTATGTATATTGTTTGACAATCTATAAATTCTTTCCAGGTCCTTCCTACGTTTTGGGTTTTCTTCCAATATTTTGATAAATCTTTCTGCATCTTTTGGATCATAAATATCTACTTTACGTCTTAAAGGTTCTGAAAATCCTGGAATTGGGTATGATACATCGACAATACGGCCATCATATTTCTCTATTACAATTTCAACAACTTTTTTTAAGTCCTCAACCGGATGTTGTAATACTATTCTTTTACAACATTGTTTTATAAAAGATAAAATACGTTTAACTGTAGATTCTAATTCTTCGTTGTTAATAACAGGGACATTGTGTTCTTTTGCCTTTTCAACTAAATAATCATGTATAATGCGGTTTTCTCTAAAATATTCTAAGTGTTTGCCTCCCCTTTTTATCTCCATTGCTCTCTTTACAAATCTCTCCTTATGTGTTTTCTCATCTGCAGACAAAACAATGAAGTGAACAGAAGCATCTTCCTTAAACTTTTCTATGTCTATCATTCCTGGTAATAAATGGACACCTTCAATAATTACATCGTCATGATCATCAATAGCTCTTCTAATAACCTTTTCTATAGCAGGTATTACAAAGGAAGCATGTTCCTCAAAACCTGCTCTTACCAATGATTCATGATCTTTAAATTTTTCTTTATATCTTAAAATTGTGTAGGCATCATATGATGATTTATGCAATGCTGGTGCATAATCGTCCCCTATAATACCTCTTACAATTTCTCTAATAAAATCAGTCTCTATTAAATGCTTAATTTCTAATTTTCTTGCAATTTCAGATGCAACTGTAGATTTACCAACTCCAGATGCGCTGCCAATTAATATAACATATGGTTTTTTCTTCACGACAAACACCTAACTACGATAGGAAATCCTTTATCCTCTCAGCACTCCTTCTCATCTCCAACCTTATTAATCCCAAATTAACATCCTCATCTGTCAAAACGACCAATATTCCTTCACCAACATCCTTCATAAGCATTTTTCCTCTTGATCCTTCAATCATTACCTGTTCCAAAGGTTCCTGTTTTAATTCTTCAACAGATTCCTTTGCAGCCCCAAAAATAACTGATGACCTTGCAGCAACAATTTCAGCATCCATATCTGAACCCAATTCACTCTCAATTATCAATCCATCCTTACCAACAACCAACGACCCATTAACACCATCTATTCTGGTTAAATCTCTTAACACTCTTGAAATCATATAATAACCTCCTAATTAACAAATATACTTAAGAATATTTAATCTTTATGAGTTGAGTTCCCTAACTACATCATCAACATTGTTGAAAGTATAGATAAAAATTAAAAATTCTTCTAAATTTTTAAATTTTACTTCTCTTTGATATTCATGTTCTTGATATTTTATTTGCAATTTTACATTGTTTTCATCGCTAAAATTTATACATGCCAATATTTTATCCTTCTCGATTTCAAATAAAATTTTATCATTCTTTATTTTCACATTCCCCGTCTTTGTCTTGAACTTCAACATCTTTTTTCACACCTTCAACAGATTTTTTTGATACTATCTCATCATGATAATTTATCCAATCTCTAATTCTGTCCACAAATCTCTTCCTTTTAAAAATATTAAATATGAAATTTGAGAGCGTTTCATAAAATACATAACCGAATATTCTCCTATTCTCAGATTTTAGGTAAGGACCAGCCTCAACAAAAACTTTCCCATCTTTATAAAATCTTATTGTAGTTACCCATTTCCAGCCTCTCTCAGGATCTGAATCTTGCGTAGTTTTTACTTTAAAAACTAAATACAAAGAATCTTTCATGTGTCTTGCCAATATCATCCTACTTTCATCTATCAATATTTTTTTCTCTGCTTTGATTATTTCTTCCATGTTACCTTACCTTTTTTCTAATTAACCGAAAAATTTATAACACATAATTTTTCAAAGATACTTTGTAAAAAATCAAGGAGGGTATATTAGTTGCATATAATGGAAGGATATTTACCACCAATCTGGTGTGCTGTATGGTATGCAATAGCTTTACCAGTAGTTGCATATGGTATCTACAGATTGATAAAAATTACTGATGAGAATCCAGAGAGTAAACCTTTAATAGCTATGGCAGGAGCATTCATGTTTGTTCTTTCTTCATTAAAAATGCCTTCAGTTACAGGTAGTTGTTCACATCCTACAGGAAATGCTCTAGGGCCGTATTGTTTGGACCAGCAATTGCAAGTGTTTTAGCATTTATAACTTTGATATTTCAAGCACTTTTGATGGCACATGGTGGTCTTTCAACATTAGGAGCAAACACAGTGTCAATGGGAATTGTTGGTACAGTTGCAGCATGGATTGTTTGGAAAATCTGTGAAAAAGTAAACATATCTCACTCAGTAGGTATATTTTTAGCAGCAGTAGCAGGAGATTGGTTAACATATGTGACAACATCAATACAATTGGCCTTAGCATTTCCAATACCAAATGTTGCTTCAGCAGCATTGAAATTTATGGCAATATATGCTTACACACAGGTGCCTCTAGCAATTGCTGAAGGTTTATTAACAATGGTTGTATTTAGAGAAATAATTAAAAAGAGACCAGATATTTTAGAAAACTTGAAAGTTGTTGTAGCCCCAAAAACTACTGAAAGTGAAGGTGAATGAGATGGATAGGATCACTATAGTATCTTTAATATTGGTTGCAGTAATCTGTGCTATTCCCCTTATCATGTATGCTGGTAAAGGAGAGGAACAAGGATATTTCAAAGGTTCTGATGATGTAGGAACCGAAGCAATAGAAAGTACTGGATATAAACCATGGTTACAACCTATTTGGCAGCCACCAAGTGGGGAAATTGAAAGTTTATTATTTGCAGTGCAAGCAGGGATCGGTGCATTTATCATTGGTTATGTCTTTGGAAGATACATGAAAAGTAAAAGCTCCAAAACCTAATTTCTTTTTTTAATTTTTTTGAGGTGGTTATTTGTTTGAAAATAATCTAGATTATATAGCACATACAAACAAACTTAGGAATGTAAATCCAGAATTAAAAATATTTTTTGCAATTTCAACAATGATTGTGAACTTAATCTCAAATTCTATTTTAGTTCCTCTTATTATAGTGGTTATAGTAGGTTATTTGTTAATACGTAAGGCAGGCATATCAAAGAATTTTTATTGTAAATTTATGTTTATACCTTTTGTTTTTGCGCTTATAACATTTATATTTATGGCATTTTTCTTTGGAGTGGGTAAACCTTTGTTGAACTTAGGAATTTTTGGACTTTCAATTACTGAAGATGGATTAAATAGAGGTTTAACCGTGTTTACAAAAATTATTGGAGGATTTTCTTGTTTAGCATTTCTAGCCATTACTACTCCAATTAATGAATTCTTTAAAAGCTTGAAAAAATTTAAAATTCCAGAAATATTTTTAGAAATTACAACCATGATGTATACAAGCATTTTTATTATCATTGAAGAAGGATTTAGAATGTATTATTCTCAAGAAACAAGGCTTGGTTACAGGGATTTAAAGACAGCATATAAATCTCTTGGAATGTTGGCAGCTAATTTATTTTTAAGAGCTTGGGAAAGAGGTGAAAAATTATACCTATCTATGGAGTCAAGATGTTACCAAGGTAAAATACCAAGCCTGAAAAAAAATTCATCACCTGACATCAAATATTTTATCTTATTAATTTTCTTTGAGGTGTCTCTTTTCTGCACATCATGTGTGTCTCATAAAATTTTTGGTTTATAATTTTTCCATGCTAATTTTTATATATATTAAAATTTAACAAATTAGTTTAAAATGTAAAAAATGGAGGGTAATTTTGTGAAACCAAAAATTACAATAATTCTTGGTAGTTCATCTGATTATAAAATTTGTGAAAAGACTATCAACACTCTTGAGAAATTAAAAATTCCTTATGATGTTAAAGTTGCTTCAGCTCATAGAACTCCCCAAAAATTAAAATATCAAGTGTCAAAAGCTACTGAAGAAGGAACTGAGGTTTTCATTGGTATAGCTGGTTTATCTGCACAGCTTCCAGGAATAATAACATCATACACTCATAAGCCTGTTATAGCAGTTCCAGTAGATGTAAAGGTTGGAGGATTAGATGCGCTACTCACATCCTCACAAATGCCATTTCCAGAACCGGTTGCTACTGTAGGTATAAATAATGGTGTAAATGCAGCCATTTTAGCTGCACAAATATTAGCAGTTCATGACAAAAAGGTAAAAGAAAGATTAATATCAATGAAAAAAGATTTTTATGAAAAAATTATAAAAAGCGAGGAAGAAATCACTGAAAAAATAAAAGGGAAGTATTATTCTCCGCAGAAAATTGAGACTCCTGAATTTGAAATAACTACTCCAGATTCAAATTCTGAGATTGATGTATGTGTAATGTCTGGAAGTTATTCAGATATGAACATTGTTAGGAGAGTCACATCAGTGTTAGATAGAGCTGATATAAATTATGATTTAAGAATTGTCTTTCCATTTAGAAGGCCAGATAAATTCGAAGAATTAATAAAAAATATGAATACGAAGATTTTCATATCTGTAACTGGTGTAGCATCACATATAACCGGAATGTTGGCATCTTTAACATTGAGCCCAGTAATTGGCGTGCCATGTACATCTCAGCTACAAGGATTAGATTCTTTATTATCAATGGTTAACATGCCTCCAGGAGTTCCAGTTGCAACTGTTGGAATAAATAGAGGTGATAATGCAGCAATGTTGGCATTAGAAATATTAGCTATGAACAATGAAGAATTAGAAGAAAAAATAAAAAATATAAAATGGAAGAGATCATAATGAGCGATTTAAAAACTTTTATTGAAATTCTTGATGAAAAATATGGTGTGAAGGAAATAAATAAAGAGGTTTCTACAAAATTTGAGATTGCCAAGATAATTAAAAAATATGAAAATAAAACGTTAATATTTAATAATATTGCTGAATCTGATATCCCTATTGTTTCAGGAGTATGTAACACTAGAGAAAAAATTTGTACTGCCTTAAATTGTAAAAATTTATTGAAAAAAACATTGGATGGAATGGATAACCCAAAACCAATAAAAAAGATTGAAAAATTAGATAAAAAAGAATATACAACAAAAAAAGTTGATTTAAATCTCTTACCTATACTCAGACATTATAAAAAAGATGGTGGAAGATACATAACTTCAGGGATAGTAATAGCTAAAGATCCTAATACTGGTATAAGAAATGCCTCAATACATAGAATGATGGTAATTGATAAAAATAAAGTCGCTATTCGTATTGTACCAAGAGATTTGTATACATATTACAAAGAATCTGAAAAACTTGGGAAAGATTTAGAAGTTGCAGTGGTTATAGGTGTCCATCCAGCTGTTCTTTTTGCATCAAGTATTTCAGTTCCAATAAATCAGGATGAATTAGAAATTGCAAACTATTTCCATCAAGGAGAAATGAAACTCTTTAAATGTGAAGATGTAGATATAGAAGTACCTAAATCTGAAATAATTCTTGAAGGTAAAATATTGGCAAACAAACGTGCAGAAGAAGGTCCATTTCTTGATATAACCGGCACTTATGATCTTGTAAGAAGAGAACCTATACTAAAATTTGAAAAAATGCATATAAGAAAAGATGCTATATATCATGCAATTCTACCAGCAGGATATGAACATATGTTACTTCAGGGAATCCCACAAGAAGCAAGAATATATAAAGCTGTTAAAAATACGTTGCCAACAGTGAAAGATGTCAAGCTAACAGAAGGAGGATGTTGCTGGTTACATGCAGTAATTTCAATAAAAAAAAGAACAGAAGGCGATGCTAAAAATGTCATTATGGCTGCATTATCAGCACACCCTTCTCTCAAACATGTGGTTGTTACAGATGAAGATATAGATATATCTAATTTAAGAGAAGTTGAATATGCAATAGCAACTAGAGTCAGAGGAGATAGGGATATTTTGATAATACCTAATGTTCGTGGATCTTCATTAGATCCTATGGCAAAACCTGACGGTACAACAACAAAAGTAGGCATTGATGCTACAAAGCCCCTCAAAAATGGATGAAGGAGGATTCTAAATTAAAATAATACCTTTGGCTTCTGAGAGTTTAGGTGTTAGGAGTCTTTCATTATATATTGAAAATAAAAATGAAAAAATAATTATAGATCCCGGGGCTGCTTTAGGACCACGAAGATACTCACTTCCCCCATCAAAAGTAGAATTGAAAGCATTAGATTATAGTAAGAAAAGAATATTGAATTTTTTAGAAAAATCAGATATCGTTATTATTACACATTATCATTATGATCATTACACTCCAGAAGCTGATTATAGTGGAAAGAGAGTGTTGTTAAAGCATCCAAAAAGAAATATAAATTTAAATCAGAAAAGAAGAGCATCTAAATTTATAAAAAATTTAGAATTTTATGAATATGCAGATGAAAAAGATATAAATATTGGAAATACAAGAATAAAGATTTCTCCACCAGTTCCTCATGGTAAAGAAGGAACTAGGCTGGGATTTGTAATAATGTGTTTAATAGAAAATAAAAAAAGGATCTTATATGCAAGTGATAGTCAAATGTTAAATGAATTGTGTGTTAAATGGACTATTAAACAAATGCCTGATATTGTAGTGACTAGCGGTCCTCCAACCTATTTAAGACATGTAAAATCAACATGGGAATTAGGTGTAAAAAATATTAACAAAATAATATATGAAACTGATGCAAATTTAATTTTAGATCATCATATTGTCAGAGATAAAAGATATAAAGAATTTTTTGAAGAAATAGATTGTGAAGTTTTAACATGTGCAAAATATTTAGGCATGGAAGATATACCATTGGAAGCATATAGGGGTGAATTACATAAAATGGAAAAAGGTAAGAGTGTCAGCATTCCTTTTTCGATTCCTAAGCATTTAGCTAGCTATTAATTTTTCTTTCAGGACTTCTCCACTTAACAACGTGTAAAGGTGATATTAGACCTTTATATGAAGTTCTAACCACTGCAAATGCATTTATTGTAAAGAAAAATATGAAATACCATGGAGCATAAATTAAATACTGAGGAATTTTCGGATCGTATTTTCTGTATAGTATTGATGCTACTGTAGCCTGTATTATCCCTAAAGCTGTAAGAAATGACCCTCCCCAGGCTATTAATGATATATTGATTCCTAAGTTCAAAATTTTAGATAAAACTACATAAATTATCAATAAAACAAAATCAAATGACCAAACATAGCTCAAAATTACATCTATGTATAGAGGCCAAAGAAAACTTTCTTTAAAATTTTTAAATATTGTTCTATGAGTTCTTAATAAATGCCAGCCCCCTAGTGCCCATCTTTTTCTTTGATTCCAATAATCCTTAAAATTTTCAGGAGCATGAATAAATACAATCGCATCAGGTTCAAAAACAACCTCCATTTTCAATCTTTGGATTTTCCAAGTAACATCAATGTCTTCAGTAGCTGAGTAAGGTGAAAAACCACCTACATCAATTAAAACATCAGTTCTATATGCAGCGGCACAACCGGAAACTGAAAATATACGTCCAAAAATACGTTGAGACATCTTAATTAAGCCTATTATTGATGTAAATTCAATAGTTTGTAATTTACCTAAAAAACTTTTTCTATTAAATACAATAGGGTTTGCAGTAACTGCACCAATTTTTTCATTTGTGAAATGAGATATTAAGGCTTTTAAAGCACTGGGATGTAATATTGTATCAGCATCTATAACAACAACGTAAGGGGTAGATACAAATCTTAATGCTATATTTAAAGCATTTGCTTTCCCTTGATTTTCTTGTAGCCGTAACAAATAAAAATTTTCATTATTTTTAACAAATTCTTCAATTTTTTCAGGAGTTTTGTCTGTTGAGGCGTCATCTACAAAAATCACCTCATACTTCGGATAATCTAGAAATTGTAAGGCAGTTGCAGTTAATTCTATAGAATTTTCTTCATTGAAACAAGGTATTAAAATTGTAACAGGAGGCCACTCTTCCATTTTTTTCTTTTTCTTAATTTTTTTGGGAAAAAAGTAGAGAACCAGTGATCCAAAAAATAGCCATGATAAATGGATAAATAAAAACATACCACATCATAAAAAATATAATATCCACCTTATCCCTCCATGATTCTTAAGAGATAATTTAAATATTTTTCAGCCCCCTTGTTGGCAATTTTTTTAAGTTTAGAAATTTTTAATTTTTTCTTTTCCTTAAAACGTTTTTCATTTTTTACCTTGCAATAATATACAATAGTTCCATTTGTTGAACCTCTAAAAATTTTATTAATAGCTTCTTTTGATAAAAATAATATTTTTTCTCTCTTTTTTATATGATGAGGGTTTTTAATTTCCTTCTTTTTGTATGGGGGCCACCCAATTAATTTTCTGTAGAGGTAATTAACAACGCAAATATACATAATAACATTGAAGGTTATTAATATGAAATATTTTGTTTCAAAACAATTCAAATAAATAATCCAAAAAATAAAACAGAGAACCCATCCCAAGATACCAAGAAAGAAATGTCCTAAATTCATAAGATTATGTCTATTTTTGCTCCGCATTTTGGACATGCTTTATCATCTAAGTTTATTTTACTTACTCCAAACCCTCTTCTCTCTATCAGTAATTCACCACACTCATAACAATACGTATTTTCAAATTCTGTTCCTGGAACATTTCCAATGTAGACATATCTCATTCCCATTTTTAATGCCATTTCCCTTGCTTTTACTAGAGTATCCACATAGGTAGGTGGTAAATCACTTAATTTATAATGTGGGAAAAACCTTGTAAAATGGAGTGGAGTATCAACTCCAACTTCTTCGACCATGAATTCAATCAATTCCCTTATCATCTCTTTAGAATCGTTATATTTTGGTATTATTAAATTTGTAACTTCTATATGTACTCCTGCTTTTTTCCATCTAACTATATTTTCAAGTACAGGGTCAACACTAGGAACTCCGCATATTTCTCTATAAAATTTGTCTGACATTGCTTTAAGATCAATATTTGCAGCATCAAGAAATGGTTTTATTTTTTTGAATGCCTCTTTACTCATATAGCCGTTAGTCACATAAACAGTTTTTATTCCATTCTCTTTAGCAATTTTTGCAGAATCTAACGTATATTCAAACCATATGGTTGGTTCATTGTATGTCCATGCTATCATCTTACAATTATAGTTTTTTGCTGCTTGTATTGCCTCTTCAGGAGATATCTCTTCAGTTGCCACACTTTGCCATTCCTGAGATATTGTCCAATTTTGACAATGTTTACATCTGAAATTGCAGCCGACGGTTCCTAGAGAATACACATTTTCTCCTGGGTAAAAATGGAATAGTGGCTTTTTTTCTATTGGATCAATTGCCACAGAAGAAACTGTAGAATAGATTAAGGTATAGAGTTTTCCATCTTTATTTTCTCTGGTACCACAAAATCCTTTTTTATTTGGGGGAATAAGACATTTGCGCATGCATACATTACATCTAACTTTTTTATTAATTTTTTCATATAGGTAAGCTTCTTTAATCATTTTTAAACCTCAGTATTAAAAGTGTTCATATCCTCTAGGTAATAACTCATCAATTTTTCCATTTTTTCTTACAATTTCCATTCTACCTGTATCTGTTATTTCCCCAATTACATATATATTGAGAAGTTTTGATAATTTTTTTAATCCATTTTTCTTTATAATTACCAAAAGTTCAAAATCTTCACCATAATGAAGAGCAAAATCTATAGGATCTCTTTTTAAAAACTTTGCAACATCAATTACATAATCTGGAATTGGAATCTGAGATTCATATATCTTTATTCCGATCCCATCATTCATTTTCAATATTTCTTGTAGTTCACTAGCTAATCCATCAGTTATGTCAGTTGCCGCCTTAACTAATCCAGATTTTGATAAGATTATCCCTTCTTTTAATCTTGCCAAGGGCATTAAAGCATGTCTAACAATCTTTGATATCGTTTTCCTGCCAAATTTATTATTAAAAAATGATAAGGGCTTGTTTGAAAGTAATATTTCTGTTCCAGCTGCAGATATTCCTAGTGGACCTGTCACCGTTATTAAATCACCTTTTTCTGCTCCAGTCTTTAATAAAACTTTATCTTTGTCAACCTTCCCTATGGCTACACCAGATAATACTAATTTTGATGATTCATTTACATCGCCGCCAATTAATGAAGTACCATAGTATTTACATGCATTAATTATACCATCCACAAGATCATCAAAATTCTTTAAATCAAGATCTGCAGGCATGCCTATAGACACTAAAAATCCTAGTGGATATGCACCCATAGCTGCCAAATCACTTATATTTGCTGTCACTGTTTTCCAACCTTTTTGATAAAAGGTCATCCCTGGTGGAAAGTGCTTATCTTCCAACAATAAATCAGTTGTAATAGCAAGATAACTATCTATAGCATCAATAAGTGATGCATCGTCTCCAAGTATCTGATCTTTTGAAATTTTCTTGATTTTATTTAAAATTCTATTTATAATATTTTTTTCACCCAAATCTTTGATTTTCATTTAAATTGTAAATTGTAAGAAGAAAAATAAAAAATTATTTATATAATTTTAAAAATACTACATCACCTATAACGTAATATTTTGGAGGAATTTTTGTGAGTGAAATTACTAGAACATGGCGTCATATCCCACAAAGGTATAATCTAATTGGTTCAAAATGTAAAAATTGCGGATCTGTTTTTTTCCCAAAACGCATAATATGTCCAAACTGCAGAAGAAAAGGAAAAATAGAGGATTTTAAATTTAGTGGACATGGAAAAATATATACTTATTCTGTTGTACATGCTGCACCTGAAGAATTTAAAGAAAACAGCCCATATATTGTTGCTATTGTGGAATTAGATGAAGGTGCCAAAGTTACAGCACAAATAGTTGATTGCAAGCCAGAAGACATAAAAATTGGAGACGAAGTAGAAATGGTCTTTAGAAAAATTAGAGAAGAAGGAGAAGATGGGGTGATTACATATGGCTTCAAATTTAGACCAAAAAAATGATATAGCGGTTTTGCTTGTAGGCCATGGTAGTAGATTGCCGTATAGTAAGGAAGTAATAATGAAATTAGCTGAAATGTATAAAGAAAGGACGGACCATCTAGTTGATGTTGCATTTATGGAATTGGCAAAACCATCGATACCTGAAACTGTAAATAAGCTTGCTAAAAAAGGTGTAAGAAAAATAATAGTTATACCTGTTTTTTTAGCGCATGGTGTTCATACTAAACATGATATTCCTCATATTCTTGGGCTAAAAGATGACCATGAACACAGTCATGGGCATCAACATGAACATGAAACTGTAGATTTTGATGGAGAAATCATATATACGGAACCTCTTGGTGCAGACCCAAGGATAGTTGAAATTATTGAAGAAAGAGTGGAAGACGCAATTAAACAACAAAATTCATAATTTTTTTATTTCCTAAAATTTTTTAAACTTTTTTGCTAGTTCTAATAAATATAATTTTTAGCGATTAAACAATTAGCCTTAGGTTAGATAACATGCTAACACTTATTGATGAAAGAAATAAAAAATATGTGGTAGATGGTAAAAAAGATTTTCATACTGATTTGGGAGTTATTAAGGCTGAAGATATCCAAAATTCAAAACCAGGAAGTATCATCAAAACACATTTAGGCCATGAAATGAAAGTCATTAAAGCCAATGTAAATGATTATATAGATGTAATGGAAAGAAGATGTACAATAATTTTACCAAAAGATATTGGAATTGTAATAACTTATACAGGTATTGGATGTGGCGATAAAGTTGTAGAGGCGGGTACTGGAGCAGGAGCAACTACTTTACGTTTTTCTAGAGTGCTTGGAAATGAGGGAAAAATATACACCTATGAAAAACGTAAGGAATTTTATGAAATCGCTAAAAGAAACATAGAAAAATTTGGTGTGAAGAACGTAGTTATGAGATATAGAGATATAAGGGATGGAATTATTGAAAGTGATGTAGATTTAGTTTTTTTAGACATGCCAGATCCATGGAACGTTGTTGAACATGCATATGAGGCTTTAAAATATGGTGGATGGTTTGTTTCATACAGTCCTTATGTTGAACAAATGAAAAAAACAAGAAAAAAATGTGAAGAATTTAACTTTAGTGAAATTTTCACTTATGAATGCTTGTTAAGGGAAATGGAAATTAAAAATGATGCTGTGAGGCCCAAAACACGTATGATAGGACATACAGCATATATAACATTTGCAAGAAAAGTACCATAACCAATTCATTCTACTTCTGGTTAGTAAGAAATATTAATCATCTCAACAAATATAAGGAAAATAATTCTGACAGGAAACCATTTAAAAAAATAATTCTGATCAATTTTTTAGGAGATGAGAGAATTGAAATTTTTTGTAAGCCCTTTCAATAAAAAAGTAAAATTAAAATTTCCAGATAGAATTATAATATATGACACAACATTGAGAGACGGCGAACAAACGCCAGGAGTTTGTTTAAACCTCAATGAAAAATTAGAAATTTCAAAAAAATTGGATGAATTAGGAGTTGACCAAATAGAAGTTGGATTTCCAGTAGTTTCTGAAAAAGAAAAAGAATCTGTTAAAACAATAGCAAATGAAGGTTTAAATGCTGAAATATTAGCATTATCACGTGCAAAAAAAGAAGATATTGATACTGCTGTTTCATGTGATGTTGATGGAGTGATCATATTTCTAGCTACATCTGATCTGCATCTTAAATATAAATTACATATGACTCAACAGCAAATTTTGGATATGTGTTTAGATTCTATAGAATATGCAAAAGATCATGGCATATTTGTAGCATTTTCAGCTGAAGATGCTACTAGAACTAATTTAAGTTTCTTAAAAAATGTTTATAAAAAAGCTGAAGAATATGGGGCAAATAGAGTTCATATAGCAGACACTGTAGGTGCAATACATCCACAAGCAATGTTTTTCCTTGTTAAAAATATTAGAGATGAAATAAATATTGACATTGGATTGCATTGCCACAATGATTTTGGATTAGCTCTAGCAAATTCTATTTCAGGTTTATTAGCTGGTGGAAATGCGGTTTCCACTACTGTAAATGGCATTGGAGAAAGGGCTGGTAACACCCCTTTAGAGGAACTTATAATGGCTTTAAAAATTCTTTATGGAATTGATTTAAAATTAAATATTGAAGTTCTCTATGAACTTTCAGAGATTGTAGAAAAATATACTTCTGTAAAGAAAGCTGTTAATAAACCTATAGTAGGTAAAAATGTCTTTAGACATGAATCTGGAATTCATGTGGATGCCGTAATAGAAGAACCTTTAACTTATGAACCATTTCTTCCAGAGTTGGTAGGAAGGAAAAGAAAAATAATACTTGGTAAACATTCTGGAAGTAGAGCAATTAAAGCTAAATTAGATGAGTATGGAATCAAAGTTACAAAAGATGAGCTTTGTAAAATTGTGGAAAAGGTAAAAGAAAAAAGAGAAGAAGGTGTATATATCACTGATGATGTATTTTGTAAAATTGTAAAGGAAGTTAAAAAAGAAAATGATTAAAAGGGATATGTTATGAATCTAACAGAAAAGATATTGGCAAAGGCTGCAAACAAAAAAGAAGTCTCACCAGGTGAAATTATCAAAGTAAATGTTGACTTGGCAATGACTCATGATGGGACAACGCCACCAACCATAAAAAGTTTTAAAAAAATCTCAAATAAAGTTTGGGATCCTGATCGTATAGTAATTGTATATGATCATAATGTACCTCCTAATAATATAGGTGCAGCTGAATTTCAAAAAGTTACACAGAACTTTGTAAAAGAACAAGGTATAAAAAATTTTTATAATCATGGAGAAGGTATTTGCCACCAAGTTTTACCAGAAAAAGGGTTTGTTTTTCCTGGAATGGTTATAATTGGTGCAGATTCTCACACATGTACTTATGGAGCATTTGGTGCATTTTCAACAGGAGTTGGTGCCACAGACATGGCAGTAATATTTGCAACAGGAAAAACATGGCTTTTAGTACCTGAATCTTATTTAATTGAAATTAATGGTTCTCTAAATAAATATGTTACTGCAAAAGATGTTATATTAAAAATAATTGGAAAAATCAAGGCAAAAGGTGCTGTATATAAATCTATAGAATTTAAAGGAGAAACAATCTACAAAATGAATGTCTCTGGTAGAATGACTATGTGCAATATGGTTGTTGAAATGGGTGCAAAAAATGGCATAATGGTGCCAAATAAAAAAACTATAAAATATTTAAGGAAATTTAAAAAATCTTTTCGCATATATAAACCAGATAAGGATGCTGAATATGAAAAAGAATTTTACTTTGATGTTTCAAATATGGGACCACAAGTCGCATGTCCACATAACGTAGATAACGTAAAACCTGTATATAAAGTAGAAGGAAAACATATAGATCAGGCTTTTTTAGGTTCTTGTACAAATGGTCGTATTGAAGATCTGAGGATTGCAGCAGAAATTTTAAAAGATGGTAAAATACATGAAGACGTAAGAATGATAGTAGTACCTGCATCAAAGGATGTTTACATGAAAGCTGTTAAAGAAGGAATAATTGAAACATTCATAAAAGCAGGTGCTATAGTTTGCAATCCAGGATGTGGCCCATGTTTAGGGGCACATATGGGTGTATTAGGACCAAAAGAAGTTTGTATATCAACCAGTAATCGTAATTTTAAAGGAAGGATGGGAGATCCAACATCAAAAATATATTTAGCAAATCCTGCAGTTGTTGCTAAATCTGCAATGGAAGGTGTAATTACATCTCCTGAGTGAAAAACATGATTAAAAGCATTAAAAAAATTGAAAAAGATGTAGGGCCTCTTTCAGATGTTCAAAAAATATTGTTGACGACAGATGGTTCAGTTACGAGAATTTTAGAGGCACTTGGTTATGATGTAAATATAAAGGCTATAAAGCAAGAAATTGTATCAGCAGATA
This sequence comes from Methanothermus fervidus DSM 2088, assembly GCA_000166095.1. Classification (NCBI taxonomy): domain Archaea; kingdom Methanobacteriati; phylum Methanobacteriota; class Methanobacteria; order Methanobacteriales; family Methanothermaceae; genus Methanothermus; species Methanothermus fervidus. The sequence goes on from CP002278.1 coordinate 916,255, forward strand.
AAAAACTCTCAAAAGAGTTGAATATTTCTTTAGGAGAACCTGTTAATCATAGAGTTGTGATAATAGAAAGTAAAATACCACTTATTTATGCTGTGTCATACATGCCAATCAAAAGATTAAATAAGAATTTTAAATTTAAGAGAGACGTAATGAATGCAAATATCCCAATAGGAAAAATCCTAAAGAAACATCATATAGAATCCAGGCGTGAGATTGAATATATTGGTGTTGAAAAACCAAATGACTCTATTAAAAATATTTTTAATACCAATGAATTGATATTGGCAAGAACATACAACATAATTCATAGAGGTGAGATACTAATAAGGATAAATGAAAAGTTTCCTATAACATGGTTTAAGTAGGTTCATTATGGATGGTCTAATATGGGTGTAAATTTAAGGGATATTATATTTTTTGAAAAATTAGAATTAAAGGATCTTGAAGGCTTAACAATTGCCATAGATGCATCCAATTGGATATATCAGTTTTTATCAAGCATTAGACAAAGAGATGGCACTCCATTAATGGATAGGAAAGGTAGAGTCACTTCACATCTTGTTGGTATACTTCATCGTACTTCAGCACTAGTTGAAAATAACATTAAACCTGTGTATGTTTTTGATGGAAAATCTTTAGCATTGAAAAGTGAGACAATATCTGAGAGAACAAGAATGAGATTGGAAGCAGAAAAACGTTGGAAAGAAGCTCTCAAGAAGAAAGATTTAGAAAAAGCTAGAAAATATGCTTCAAGAGCTAGTAGGATATCAAAAGAAATAATAGAATCTTCAAAAGAATTACTGGATGCAATGGGAATACCTTATATTCAGGCTCCAAATGAAGGTGAGGCACAAGCAGTATATCTTGTAAAGAATGGAGATGCATGGGCAGTAGCATCTCAAGACTATGATTGTTTATTATTTGGTGCACCAAGAGTAATTAGAAATTTAGCAATAAGTTCAGATATAAATTTGGAGTTATTGGAATTAGATAAAATTTTAAAAAAATTAGGAATTAGTCGAGAACAGCTCATAGATATTGCATTGTTGGTAGGTACAGATTTTAATCCAGGTGTTAAAGGAATTGGTGCTAAAAGAGGATTGGAGTTAATTAAAAAATTTGGAGATATATATACTGTAATAAAAAGGATGAATCTTGAGGTTGATTTTGATCCAGAGGTTCTTAGGAATATTTTTCTAAAACCTAAAGTAAAAAAGAAGTATAAAATTGTTTGGAAGAGACCAGATAAAGAAAAAATGATTAAGTTTCTTTGCGATGAACATGACTTTTCAAAAGAAAGAGTTTTAAATGTATTTAAAAAATTAAAAAAAGTTGATTTTACGCAGAGGAGACTGGAAGAATGGTTTTAGATAATTTATAATAAAATCTATTTTCTTTACAATATTCTATAAGTCTTCTGTAAGAAGGATGTACACTTAAAGTTTCTGAATCTCCAATTATAACTAATTTTCTTTTAGCCCTTGTTAATGACACGTTTAATCGTCTTAAATCTTCTAAAAATCCAATTTTTCCTTTTTTATTACTTCTTACCATTGATATTATTATTATTTCCTTTTCTCTACCTTGATAACCATCAACTGTATTTACTTCTACCTTTGCAATCTTACTGAGATAATCAACTTGATCATCATAAGGTGTTATTATTCCAATGTCATCGGTGGAGACACCGCTTTTTATAAAGAAGTTTTGGATTAAAATACATATATCAGCTTCCAGTGGATTGTAAAGAGAAGGTGATCCTTTAAACCTTCTTTCAAATTTATTATCAAGGTCACAGGTATCTATGAATGTTAAAGGATCTCTTATTAACATTTCTTGCAATTCTTTACTTAAATTTTCATCCTTTATTTCTTTCTTTATTAAATCCTTTGGTGAAAGTTTTTCTAAACCTGCTGCACTTTTTATTTTTCCATTGTAGAATTCATTATTTGGAAATTCCATTAATTTTGGATTCATTCTATATTGATATTCTAGCATATGAGATTTTGAAGGATATTTACTTATTAATATTGAAAATAATGTCTTTTCTAATTCTTTAGCATCAGGATTTAAAATTGTAGGTGGTAATTGACGATGATCACCCGCTAATATGAAACGTGGGGCTCTAGAAAGTGGAATAAGCACGCTTGGAATTGTTGCTTGGGATGCTTCATCAACTATTACAACATCAAATTCAACATCTCTTAAATATTCAAGATATACTGATGAATTTGTTGATAAAACAACATCAGATTCTTCAATTATGTTTTCTACAATTCTATTTTCTATTTCATCAATTTTATTATATAATTCAGTTATTCTATTGTTTATTCTTATCCAATTTGCCATTGATATCATGACATTAGGTGATATTCCACGTACACCTCTTCTCCTTCTGGCATTTCGAATTATTTGCCTATCACTTAATCCACGTCTTAATGCTGGTGTTGGTTTATGATATCTATCTCTTTCCTTAGTTAGCTTATCAATTTTCTTTTGCAACCTTTCAATTTTGGAATATTTAGGATGTTCTTCAACTTGGAATGCTAAAGTACGTTCTATATTCTTTTTGGATACTCTTTGTGGATGACCCACTCTTACACATTTCATATTTTCAGGAAGTCTTTCAAGTATGTTGTCAACTGCAATGTTACTTTCTGCTGTGACAAGCACTTTATTACCTCTTTTGACTTCTTGTTTGATGATTTCTAAAATAGTCCTTGTTTTTCCTGTACCAAATGGCCCATGAATCAAGAAAAAGTCTTTAGTTGCTAAAGCTTTAGATATTGCTTCTATTTGTGATTCATTTAATTTTTTATCTATAAGTTCGAACTCTTCTTTTTTAATATCTAAATCAGGGGTAGCTTCATCAAGGATGTAAGATAAAACTTTGATTGTGTTCTCATTTAAGTTTTTTAAATTATCAATCATTCTCCTGAAAGTTATATCATTTGCATAGAGGTCAATTCTTACATTTTTTAATGCCCATTTAGGAACATCTTCTAATGCAACTGTTATAAATCGGTTACCTTTTTCAGCGACGGTCCCTACTAAATCACTGTAAAGAGGATTTCCCTTACTTATTAAAACTAAATCACCAACTTTTATTTCAGTTTCAATTTCTTTTCTACGTCCATATCTCACAAGTGTAAAACCTAATTCCCTTCCTAATATTTTTCCATTGAGATTGTTTATAGCCCTGCCTACCTTTTCTCTCTCCCGGGCTGAAAGCCTTGCCATTTCAGCTCTCATGGCTTCTATTTCTGCTTCTCTTTCCATTTCAACAAGTCTTATAAGCTTTCTAACATAATTTTTTATTTTTCTCTTTATTCTAACCATGGTTTTACCTCAGAAAGGAGGATAATTACCAAAAAATTCCCTTGCATACTCTCTGGCTATTTCAACTTGTTTTGGATATTCTTTATACATTTTATTTTCTAAATCTTTACGATTTTTTGACGTTACTATATATTTCAATATCTTTACATATTTACTCAACTGTTCACAAGAACAAGGCATTTCCAAAGTTATACATACATCTTTTTTCTTAAAATATTTTGTCCTTATATGTGGTGAAACAGATCCTATCAATATTCCATCTTCCAATTCTATGAGTGGTGGTACGCCATATTTCCATCTTCTTTCCGGGTCTACAAGTTTTTTATAGTTTTTAGGGTTATAACAATGCGCTTCAACATATATTCTGGGTTTATACTTAAGTATTAAATGAATTAAATATTTTCCTATTGGTGTTTGATAATATTCTTCACATAAAGTACTAATATACCTACTTTTATCTCCATTGTAAATAATGACTTTTCCATCTTCTACAATGTTTGGAGTTATCTTTCTTAATGCATGTATTGTTACTTCTGATTCTTCTCCATGCAATCCGCCTACGAAAAGCCTGACTGGTTTTGAACTTTTCTGGATCATTCTGAAAAAACTCAAAATAACACCTAAAAATTGAGGTTTGTTTAGGTTCCTTCTTCCCAACTTGAAAGATATTTCTTTTGTTTTTCAGTGAGTTTATCAATGCTTATTCCCATGGCTTCTAATTTTAATTTAGCTACTCTAGTATCTATTTCTTCTGGAACGTTATATACACCGATATCTAATTCATTCTCAGATAAATATAAAACTGACAAGGCTTGAAGAGAAAAACTTATATCCATAATTTCTGATGGATGTCCCTGACCTCTACTTGATGCAAGATTTACAAGCCTTCCTTCTGCAAGGAGATATAACCTTCTACCGTCCTCAAGAACAAACTCTTCAATATCTTCATTAATTTTTTTATGTGAAATAGAAATATCAATTAAATCATTGCGGTTTATCTCAACATTGAAGTGGCCAGAATTTGCTAATATACATCCGTCCTTCATGTTTTCAAATTCTTTTCTAGTAACAACATCTATATTGCCAGTTGCAGTTATGAGAATATCAGCATATTTTACTGCATCACTGATTTTCATTACTCTAAATCCATCCATTCTAGCTTCTAAAGCCCTTATTGGATCAACTTCTGTTACAATTACTTCAGCTCCTAAACCCTTAGCTCTAAGTGCTATACCTTTACCACACCATCCATATCCACACACTACAACAGTTTTTCCGGCTATTAGCATGTTTGTTGTACCCATAATCGCATCAAATGTAGATTGTCCAGTTCCATACCTATTATCAAAAAGATATTTTGTTTTGGCATTGTTTACGGCAATTACTGGAAACTTTAGTTCACCATCCTTATTCATAGCTTTTAATCGTTGGATACCTGTGGTTGTTTCTTCAGATGCGCCTCTTATATTTTTGATGAGTTCTCTTCTTTCCCTATGAACTAAAAATATCATATCAGCTCCATCATCGATCAATATATCTGGTTCATGATCAAGAACTCTATGAATGTTCTCATAGTATTCCTCTGTAGTTTCATGTCTCCATCCATATATATTAAGACCCAAGGATGCTCCTGCTGCTGCAGCATCGTCTTGAGTTGACAATGGGTTGCAGCCAGTCATTGCAACTTCTGCTCCACCTTCCATCAATGTTAATCCTAAATTAATGGTCTTTGGTTCTAAATGTAAACAACTACCTATAGTGATTCCTTCCAGTGGTTTTTTATCTCTAAATTCTTTTTTTATCTTTTCTAACACAGGCATATGTCTTTGGACCCATTTTATTCTTTTTTTACCTTTTGGAGCTAAAGAAATATCTCTAACTTTATATGACATTCAAACACCTATCTATATTGTATTTGTTCTTCCCTAGCTTTTTTCTGGGGCTTTATTTTTTCAATTGCCTTCTTAAAGTTTTTCATTGGCACTTCTTCTGCATCAAGATTTTCTCTTAAAGTCATTAATGCGGCTTCTCTACATACAGCTTCTATGTCAGCCCCAACAAATCCTTCGGTCATTTCTGCTAATTTTTCTAAATCAACATCATCTGCTAATGGCATATTACGTGTGTGTACTTTAAATATTTTAAGTCTTGTTTCTTTATCAGGTTTGCCAATTTTTATTTGTCTATCAAATCTACCAGGTCTTAATAATGCTGGATCAATTATGTCAGGCCTATTTGTAGCTGCTAATACTACTACATCTTCTAGTTCTTCTAAACCATCAATTTCTGTTAACAATTGATTTACAACCCTTTGTGTAACACCAGAATCAGCAGAAATACCAGTTCTTGTAGATGCTATTGCGTCTATTTCATCAAAGAAAACTATTGTTGGTGCAGTTTGTCTAGCCTTTCTAAATACTTCTCTAACACCTTTCTCAGATTCTCCCACCCATTTTGATAACAATTCAGGACCCTTTATTGCAATGAAGTTTGCACCACTTTCATTTGCAACAGCCTTTGCTAGCAATGTCTTTCCAGTTCCAGGTGGTCCATATAGGAGTACACCTTTTGGAGGTTTAATTCCAAATTTTTTGAATTTTTCTGGATATTTAAGTGGCCATTCTACAGTTTCTCTTAACTCTTGTTTTACGTCTTCTAAACCTCCCACATCATCCCAGGTTACATTGGGCACTTGTACTGTCACTTCTCTTAATGCAGAAGGTTGGATTTCTTTTAGAGCGTTTTTGAAATCTTCCCTTGTAACCACCATTTCTTTAAGCACTTCTCTAGGTACCTTCTCCTTACCTTTTATTTTAGGTAATATTCTTCTCAATACTCTCATTGCAGCTTCTTTACAAAGAGCTTCTAAATCTGCCCCAACAAATCCATGAGTTACATCTGCAAGTTCATCTAAATCAACATCATCTGCTAATGGCATGCCTCGAGTATGTATTTCTAAAATTTCCTTTCTTTCATCTCTGTCAGGCACTCCAATTTCTATTTCTCTATCAAACCTTCCAGGTCTTCTTAATGCAGGATCCAATGCATCTGGCCTGTTTGTTGCACCGATGACTATTACTTGTCCTCTTGCTTTTAGACCATCCATAAGTGTGAGCAATTGTGCCACAATTCTTCTTTCAACTTCACCAGTTACTTCTTCTCTTTTAGGCGCTATTGCATCGATTTCATCTATGAATATAATTGATGGTGCATTTTCTTCTGCTTCTTTGAATATTTCTCTCAATCTTTCTTCAGATCCACCAACATATTTACTCATGATTTCAGGACCATTTATTGCGATGAAATGAGCATCACTTTCATTTGCAACAGCCTTTGCTAGCAATGTCTTTCCAGTTCCAGGTGGTCCATGCAAGAGAACTCCTTTTGGAGGTTCTATACCTAACCTTTCAAACAATTCAGGATTTTTTAAAGGTATTTCTATCATTTCTCTTACTTTTTGTATAGCTTCCTTCATTCCACCAATATCTTCATAAGTTACGTCAGTAAGACTTTTAATACCTTCTATTTCACTTACATCTACAGGTTTTGACTGAATTTCTACATCTGTTGTATCTGTTACACGAACAATTCCTGGAGGTTTTGTTGATACCACTGCAAATCTTATTTCACCTAAAGGAGATAAATCCATCATTTCTTTAAATATTTCTTCAAAGAACCCTCCACCAAGTCCGCTTATGCTAGGTCTTAAACTGGAGACTATTATATCTCCCTTTGTTAAGATTCTATTAATAAATGCAGATCTCACATCTCCACGAACCATTACATGCTGATCTATTGGAGCTAAAACAACTTTTTCAGCTTCCTTTACTTCAGCTTTTCTTATTTTTACTTCATCGCCTATTGAGGCTCCTGCATTTTTCCTAATATATCCATCCATTCTTATTACATTTAATCCTACATCAGTTTCTGATGGACGTACTATAGCTCCAGTAACTTTTTTACCTTCTATTTCTATTACATCGCCCTCTCGTACGCCCAATTTTTCCATAAGTTTTGGATCAAGCCTAACTATTGATTTTCCAACATCTGATTGTGATAATGCTTCCGCAACTTTAGCTTTAACTTCATTCTTCTCCATGCCTATCACCACTTTATTTTGTTATGTGAGTTCTTATTGATAATTTTTAGTAAAATTTTGTAACTATAATATACTTTAACATATTAATTATATATATTTTTAATTTTTTGTAAAAAATTGCATAACACTTCTAAAATTTTTCATAATTTTAGTATTTCGAATTATTTGAAGAAAAATAAAAGAAATTTGTCATCGTTTTATACTTTTTTCTTAAATGTTTTTACATATTTATAAGTCGAAAATTATATTATGTACATATCGTTTATATAAAAATGAAAATCAAGAAGGAGGTGAAAAATTGTCAAGAAAAATTTTGGCAATAGCTTTACTAGTGACATTCATAAGTTTGACTTTAGGAACAGCTACAGCATCAGAAGTATATGACATTTCCAAACAAATAGTGATGGATGCAAAAAACAAACTGAACATTGATAACAACAGCCAATGTTTGGTAATAACCACAGCAGGAAGTGCCAGATACAAAAATGAAAATACTGTAGATGGAATACAAGCTGTAGTTGATCATATGCCATCTGCAAGATTAGGTAAAGGAAACATTCTAACATTGTATAAATATGGAAACTTAGAGTTTACATTTGTAAAAAAAGAAGACAAAGAATTGTATGCAATAAAATATTATGTTGATGATTCTGGAATCAAAAGTACTCCAAAGTTAAATATTGGATTCAACATTGACGAAAATCAGTTCAATGTAGCTAAAAATTATTTAGGATACGACACTATAACAATAGCGTGGGCATGGGCATCAGGTGCACCTCCAGATCTTTTAGAGATAGCAACTACCACATGGAGTATAAGACCTCAAACAATAGCCGATTATGCCATCACAAAACATTATATAGCTAACTTTAACCCCAGTGAAACAATACTTATAAGTAAATCTGGAAATTATGATGATGATGCAGCATTGCACTTAGTTGGCAATAGATTGCATGCTGTATATAAATATGAAGGTCCAGACGATGAAAAAGTGTTCATTGCATATGATTACCCATCTTGTGTAGTAGTTCATTACAAAGAAAAAATAAGCAAAACAAGGCCAGAGAGCCTTGAAGAACTTAAAGAAATGATAGCATGCATTGAAAAATTAAAAACAAATCCATCATCATTATTCTCAATTAAATATCTTAAGACTGGAAATTCAAATGATGCAGCTTATTTAGCTAAAAATGGAATAGACGAGAATTATATATCCAAACTTAATAATGCCAACATAGAATTACATGAACCAAAAATAGCAGAGGTAAATTATGATAAATATTACAATCTTGGTAAAGAAATTTTCAACAAAGTTTATAAGGTAGGATTATTTACAACTGAAGACATTAACGCTGGCAAAGTCACTGTAGTTTTACCTCCTTACTACAGTGTTTACAGTGGAACAAATGAATATATTGCTGGATTAATAGACGGAATCATTGATGCTGCAAAAGAATTTGGTGCTGTATTCCCAATTAGAAATATTTTCCAAATAGATAACAAATGGTATGATTGGATTGGCAGTCAAATATCTATAATATTTGCAAAATCTGAAAATGAGAGATTTTTAACCACTAATAAGCTAGAAGACCTTAAAATACAAGGCGTGTTTGTAACGATTAAACCTCCAAAGATTGAAGTTAGTGAAATTCGTGACATAAGTCCTGCTAACGATCCTTCTCCAGTAGCTAAATATGGTTTTGAAGATCCATTAAAGATGATTTTTGCTTGGAGCATGGGCTCACCATATGAGTATCTATGGATATATCAACGTTCAGGACGTTCATATACATGGGAAGATTATGATATTGTATTAGCATTAGAACCATGGAAAATCAATGATGGAAATCTTATTTTAATAGCACCTATAGGGGAATGGGAATGGAGCAGCGATGCTTTACTCAGGGTAATAGGATACGGTGTATCACCTTCCAGAGGTACCTACTTCTCATATACCATAACACAGCCAGTTGAAAGTCTTACAAATATCTATAGAATAATAGGTATTCCCAATACAATAAAATTAATTACTTATGATAAAAGTAAAATTGCCAAACTTGTTTCTGCACGAGGATTCACGTGTTCTATAGGAAATCAACTGTATCGTTCACTTTATCTTTGGAACAACAAAGAAGATTCTAAAGATTTCAAAGATGCCATATTTACTACTGAAATTAAACAAATATCTATTGAAGAGATATTGAAGTCACAAGATCCTGTAGCTTTATTATTAGCTCCACCTACTCTAACTCCTACACCCACTCTATCTCCAATTCCAACACCTACACCAACAGTACCGCCAACTCCATCTCCAATTTCCACACTTACTCCAACTTCAACCTTTATATCTACGCCAACCCCCATATCAATAGTGTTACCAACCCCAATTCCTACGCCAATGCTTATACCAGCAGCCATGCCAACAACGGTGTCAAACCTGGCTTTATCAGCGTCTTTACCTACATTACCAACTTCTACACCAACAAAAACTGTTAAAAAAATAATTAAACCAACGACAATGACAAAAATTGCTCCAAAAACTAGTAAAAACTTGAATACAGTGATATTGTATGTTGCCACATTAACAGCAATACTGGCAGTTGTCTATGGCATAACCTACCTTATAAAACGTAGAAAGGAATTAATATTGCGTACAGAACCTGGAAAATAAATTTTTTCTTCTTCTTTTAAATTTTTAGGAGGTGAAATAATGAGAAAAATGTTTATTCCGACACTGTTCTTCTTAAGTCTCTTGCTTGTGAATACAGCTCATGCCGCCAAAGTTGTATATGTCCATGAAAATGGTAGTGACATATATGATGGTAGTTCTTGGACTCATGCCTTGAAAACATTGAATAAAAGTATTGATATTGTGGAAAATGGTGGGATTATATATGCCTGTGGAAAATTTCAGGCGAGCAATATAACAATAAATAAAAATTTAAGTATTGTTGGTAAAAACACGACAATATTTGATGGAAGTGGGAGTGGAATTTTGGAAATAACTCCAGGAAACACTGTTAAACTGGTTAATTTAATATTTGTAAATGGTAATAGGACAGAAGGCGGAGCAATAATTAATAAAGGATGTTTAATAATTGAAAATTGTACTTTTATAAATAACACGGCAATATATGGAGGGGCTATTAGAAGTTATGGCAACTTAACAATTAAAAATTCATTGTTTAAAAGTAATGTGGCATTTACAGATGAAGGTCGTGGGGGAGCAATTAACTGTGATGGAGCCCAAGAAACTAAAATAGAAAATTGTGAATTTTGGGATGGCATTGCTCCTCATAACGGCGGTGCTATATATGGTTGGCAATCAGGATATATTTATATAAAAAATTGTAAATTTGTTCGAAATAAGGCTCCAAATCCTGCTCATGGCGGTGCAATTTACGTTAGATGGACAAATGTTGTGATAGAAAATTCTGAATTTATAAACAATACAGCAGAAGTTGGAGGAGCATTAAGAAATCATGATGGAGTAATGAAAATAGTAAATTGTACATTTATAGGCAATATTGCAAGTGGTTGGAAAAAAAGAGGTCCAATAGGCGGTGCATTAGAAAATGGTCTTAATATGACAATAGAGAATTCTACATTCATAAATAATTTTGCAGAAAAACAAGGGGGAGCGATTAATAATTATGGTACACTAATAATTAAAGGCTGCAGTTTTCTTAATAATAAATCTCCTAGAGGATCAGCGATTTATAATAGCAATGGAACTTTAACAGTTTCATTTTCAAGATTCGTTGACAATGAAGGAGACGTTGATATAAATTCTACAAATCAAAATGTAACCGCTGAATTAAATTGGTGGGGTCAAAATAATCCTGACTTTAGTAAAAGAGTGGCAGGGTTTAATGTTACAAAATGGTTAGTACTTAAAGTAATTCCAATACCTGAAAGATCTGAAATTAAAGTGTCAATCACAAGTGATAATTATGGAAACCAATATGACCCCAAAGATGGCTGTATTCCACCAACACCAGTGTTGTTTAAATTAGATCCATCTTCAAATGCTAGTGGAATTTTAAAACCAGAATACTGTCTTACAGACAATGGAGAATGCATAAGTAAATTTATAACAATAAAGCCAGGAACTGCTATCATAACAACTACAGTAGACCATGAAACTATTAGTACAAGGATGGAAGCATCAATCCAAAACAAAACCTTCACAATAACCCTAACAAACTTAGGAAAATCAACAATAACCATAAAATATTACATCTCAATCTACACAAATCCAGTTAATGGAACTAAAGTCAGCTATAGAGAATTAACAATAACTCTAAAGCCAAATGAAACAAAAACAATAGAGTTAGGTAAATATCCATTTAAATATGCAGTATCTGGAACAATGATTGTCAAAAATCCATCAAGATATAGAATTCCATTAAATCTAAGAATAAAATATGAAATTGAGGGATTGAATCCACAGATGAGGGAGATAAGTAAATACATAGCTCCAAGGGGAGAATTTAGGTATATAGCTAGATATACAGGGAAAGAAGAAGGATATGCTGATGTTTGGTGATTCTTTTTTTATTTTTTTAAATTTTGTGGTGATAAAATTGGAAATTGATTGGAATGAATTGTGGAAAGAAAAAATAAAAATTTATTCTAAAAATATTGATTGGGATTCACGAGCTAAAAAATTTAATAAAGCTATAAAATGCAATAATGATTATTCAATCAATGTGTTAAAAAGAATTAAATTAGATCCAGAATGGAGTGTTCTTGATGTTGGATGTGGTCCTGGAACTCTTGCAATACCAATAGCAAAAGAAGTTAAGCATGTCACAGCAGTTGATATCTCTAAAGAAATGTTAAAGCTACTAAAAAAGAATGCTGAAAAAGAAGGTATATCAAACATAAATATTGTAAATGCTGATTTTAAAGACATTGACATTGAAAAAATAAAACCTCATGACGTTGTAATTGCCTCAAGGTTTTGTGGATTAACCGGTGACTTAAAATACGAATTAAAAAAGTTGGATTCATTAGCAAAAAAATATGTTTATATAACTTCATTAGCACAAGACAGAAAATTAAATCTTAAAATTTATAAAGCATTAGGCAAGCCTATTTTTCCAACTTATATATTTATCTACAATGTCCTGTATCAACTAGGAATTTTTGCAAATGTTGAAATATTTGATTCTAAAATCTACCAGGTTTTTAAAAATATAGATGAGGCTGTGAATGATTGGAAATGGTTTATGAAACTAAATAAAAAAGAAGAAAAAATTTTAAGGAATATAATATCTTCAAATCTTAAAAAAACTCAAAATGGTTTTATTTATCAAGACAAAGTTAAGTGGGCATTAATTTGGTGGAGAAAGTTGTAGTAACTACATAATAATATATAAAATTTGCTACTTTTTGTCAAGTGAAAATTGTAATAAAAAATTTAAAAATATATTGTAGTAAAAACACATGGGGTGAAAATGCCATCACATTTAGCCTCAGCCCTGAAGTGTATAACCGCAATAAAACTCAAAAAACAAGGATTATCACAAGCTAAAATATCTAAATTGCTTGGTATAAATAGATCAACGGTTTCTCATTATTTACACGGCAGAAATGTCTCTCCAAAATCACTAAAGGTAGCAAAAATAATAATCAATTTTTGTCCAAGAGATTTCATACTTTTTGTACAGAGTGTTATAGAAAAAAAAGAAGAAGTAAAAACAATAGTAAAGACATGTCAAAATAGAAACTTCAAAGTTCTTGTAAAAGATTCTTGTATTGGATGCGGAACATGTAGTGAAAAATGTCCTATGGATGCCATAAAAATTTCAGGGCTGAAGGCTAAAGTAAATTCTAAATTATGTTGCGGATGTGAATTTTGTATTAAAGTTTGTAAAACAAATTCAATTGAAATTATGGAGGTAAAAAACAATGGAAATTGAGACTATACATGAAAGATCTGGTAAAGAAACTAGAGAATTAATATTTAATGAAGAAAAATGCAATGTTTGTGGCCTTTGTGAAAAAATTTGCCCTGTTAACGCTATTGAGGTATCTCCTCCTGGTGCAGTAGTTAGGGAAGAAAACATATCAAAATTAATTCTAGATGAAGACAAATGCGTACTTTGTGGTATGTGTAGTTCTATATGTCCATATGATGCATTAGATTTACAAATTGACAAAAAATCTATCAAAGATATTCCTGAATATCCTACTTTAATAAAATCTTCTGAAATTGATGAAGAAAAATGCATATATTGTAAATCATGTGAAATAGTTTGCCCCCAAGGAGCTATTACAATAACAAGAGAACTTCCTGAAAGATCTGAATTAGTGACAGGGGAAATTGAAATAGATAAAGATAAATGTATATTCTGTGGTGTTTGTGAGGAAATGTGTCCAGCAGCAGCTATAGAAATAGAATGGAAAGAACCTACATCTATTGATCCATCAACTGCTAACGATATACGGGTAGATGAGAAAAAATGTGTATATTGTATGATTTGTAAAAGAGTTTGTCCTGTAAATGCAATAAAAGTGATATGTAAAGTTTGTCCATACGGAGAATACGAAATAAAAGAACCAGAAATAAAAGGAAGTACATATATAGACTCAGAATTATGTGTTAATTGTGGATGGTGTCAGGAAACATGTCCAGTTGATGCTATAAAAATTGAGAAACCATTTGAAGGAACTGTGGAAATAAATGAGGAATTATGTCAAGGATGTGCAACATGTGTCGAGGTATGTCCATGTAATGCATTATCATTCCCAAAACCATCAAAACCTGGAGAAAAACCACAAAAATTACACATAGAAGAAAAATTCTGTGTTTATTGTGGCGCTTGTGAAAAAGCTTGTCCAACAGATGCAATAAAAGTTAGGAGAACTAATATAAAACATACGCCAATATTATCAAAAGCTTGGAAAGTAAGATTCGACAGTCTAAAAGAATAAAAGGAGGTTCTAAAATTGGCATTGGAATTAAAAGTATATCCAGACCTTTGTCATGGTTGTGGAAATTGTGTTGTAGCCTGCCCTGTAAATGCATCAAATAATCCTGACGTTGCAGGAGGAAAAGGTCCAACAGAAGACAATAAATTGGTTATAATAGTTGAAGATGGAACTGTAACTATTTTAAATCCTGAATTGTGTGAAAAATGTGGAACATGCGTTGAATCTTGCCCTGTTGACGCAATAAGATTGGAGGAATCAAAATGAAGGCAATATTAAATACAGGAAGGACAATATGGCAAGGACAGGCAATAGAAGCAGGTAAGGATTTAGATTTATATATAGATGCAGCAGCTGTTGTATATATGAATCGTGAAATGATGAATGAATTAGGAGTAAAGGAAGGAGATAATGTTAAGGTCAAATCAAAATATGGAGAAGTAGTTGTTAAAGTTGTAGAAGCAAAAGAACCCTTACCAGAAGGGATGATATATATTCCTATGGGTCCTTGGGCAAATAAGGTTGTTAGACCAAATACCGATTCTACTGCAACACCAAGTTTTAAAAATGTTCCTGTTGAAGTGGAACCAACTGATGAAGAAGTTCCCGACATGCCTACTTTAATGAAAACTTATGGAAAAGAATAGGGGTGAATTAAAAATGGAATACATAATAAAGAATGGTTTTGTTTACTGTCCTTTAAATAATATTGACGGAGAAAAAATGGATATTTGTGTAAAAGATGGTAAAATTGTTGAAGATGTAAGTAGCGATGCCAAAATAATAGATGCGAGCGGAAAAATAGTAATGCCTGGTGGTGTAGACCCACATGCACATTTAGCTGGAGGAAAAGTAAACGTTGGACGAATGTATCGTCCTGAAGATAGTAGACGGGATGTTGAACCTAAAATTAAAGGAGGAAGATCTGGTAGTGGATTTTCAGTGCCTTCAACTTTTATGGCTGGATATAGATTCGCACGTATGGGTTATACAACTGTAATGGAAGCTGCAATGCCTCCTTTATTAGCAAGACATACACATGAAGAATTCCATGATACTCCAATCGTTGACCATGCTGCATATCCGCTATTTGGTAACAATTGGTTTGTAATGGAATATTTAAAAGAAGGTGATATAGACTCATGTGCAGCATATGTGTCTTGGTTGTTAGAAGCAACAAAAGGATATACCATTAAAATTGTAAATCCTGGAGGAACTGAAGCTTGGGGATGGGGAGGTAACGTACATAGTTTGGATGATCCAGTACCTTATTTTGAGATTACACCAAGAGAAATAATAAGAGGTCTTGCTGAAGTAAATGAAAAACTTCAACTACCACATTCAATACACTTACACTGCAACAATTTAGGACATCCTGGCAATTATGAAACTACTCTTGAATCATTCGAAGTTCCTAAAGGTATAAAACCAAATCCTGCTACAGGAGAAAGAGATACAGTTATTTATGCAACTCACGTCCAATTCCATAGTTATGGTGGAACAACATGGAGAGATTTTGAGTCAGAGGCTCCAAAAATAGCTGATTATGTGAATAAACATGATCATATAATTATAGATGTTGGTCAAGTGACTCTTGATGAAACAACTACAATGACAGCCGACGGACCAATGGAATATGATTTACATTCATTAAATGGTTTAAAATGGGCAAATTGCGATGTTGAACTAGAAACAGGTTCTGGAGTAGTTCCATTCATATATTCACCTAAAGCTCCAGTGCCTTCAGTACAATGGAGTATTGGTCTAGAGTTGTTTTTACTAATAAAAGATGCAAGTAAAGTATGCCTAACAACAGATCATCCTAATGGAGGACCATTTACAAGATATCCACGAATTATTGCATGGTTAATGAGT